>QMXE01000008.1 GCA_003661975.1 Candidatus Bathyarchaeota archaeon | reverse complement strand
TCCTACTTGTAGATCCATACTATAATGGGCCGAGCTCACTTGAAATCAGAAAAGAGTATATTGAGCCTATAGCCCGCGAGTTTCCTCACATTCAAGTAATACCATATGTCATACCGGGTAGGAGTGGAACTCAACTCTTACCTCAGGACCTCGCTATCCTCCACTCTGAACTCGATAATGTCAGAGCCGTGAAGGAGGCAACTGGAAACATTGAGAACATGAGGTTGACGAGGAAGCTCTGCGGGGAGGACTTCGATATACTTTCAGGAGACGATAACATGACCTATAGGATGATGAGGGATCCCATGATACGGGCGAGTGGAGTAGTCTCAGTAGCCTCAAATGTCGCTCCAGCCGCAGTTCAGAGATTCGTCAAGGCGGCTCTTGAGGGGAAATTTGAGGAGGCAGATAGACTACATAAGGCCCTCGAACCGCTATTTTCAATAGTCACTGTAAAGACTGAGGAGGAGACTCCCTACGGCCCTGCCCTCTGCAAGGCCAGAAATCCACTGCCATACAAGACGTTGATGAATATTCTGGGCATGCCATCCGGGCCATGCAGACGTCCACTCGGAAAGATGACGAAGAAGGGATTGCAGGTAGTCTTAAATGCGGCTAGGAGAGTCTATGAGGAGAACCCGGAGATCCTAGAGCCAGTAGAGGAGTTCTTTGATGTTGATCTCAGCGTGAGACTATACGACGAGAAGTACTGGAGGGGCTTAACCTATGATTAAGATATGTGTTGCAGGCGCGGCTGGGAGGATGGGCAGCACCCTGCTCAGAGAGGCTCTTTCAAGCGGGTTTGAGGTAGTCAGTGGAGTTGAGGCTCCTGGAAATCCTAATGTCGGAAAGACGCTTAGGGAGGCTGGGATATGTGAGAGCGAAGCGAGGATCTTCAGCGCTGAGGATCTAAGTGAGGCAGTGAGGGAGGCTGACGTCTACATATCATTCACTACGCCAGAAGCTGAGGTCTCAAATGTTCCAGTAGTCGCCAGTCTCGGAAAGAGGATTGTTATGGGGACTACTGGGCTGTCTGAGGAGCAGATGCGGATAGTTAAGGAGGCCATTGAGGGTAGGGTTCCAGCAGTGATATCGCCGAACTACGCGATAGGAGTGAATATGCTCTTTAGGATGATAAAGACGTTGGGGATACTGCCCCAAAACTATGACTTCAGCATAGTTGAGGTTCATCATACTGGGAAGAGGGATGCTCCAAGCGGGACGGCTAAGAGGCTGGGCGAGATAATCTCCGAGGCCAGAGGATACAGAAGCGTTATACATGGAAGGGAGGGCATAAGCGTGAGGAAGAGAGATGAGCTCGAGATACTATCAGTTCGGGCGGGCGGAGTTCCGGGGGTCCACGATATAATAATCGCGGGTCAGCATGAGATGATCCGAATTGAGCATGTAGCCTTCTCTAGGAGGGTCTTCGCTCAGGGAGCCCTATACGCGGCTGAGTGGGTGTGCAGACAGAAAAAGCCTGGAGTTTACAGTATGGATGACGTTTTAGGCTGTTCCTGAGGGGAATGGATTGGCGAGGGCAGTCATAAAGTTCGGCGGGGCTGACCTCGCCTCGGGCTCTAAGATCAGAGAAGCCGCAAAGAAGATCCTGAGGTCCAAGTATGATGAGATAGTCGTCGTAGTCTCCGCAATGAAGGGCATGACTGATCATCTGATAGGGACTATCCATGAGATAGGCGGTGTTTCAGATCAAGACTACGCTGAGATAGTCTCCATGGGCGAGAGGATAAGCGCACGCATATTATGCTCAGCCCTAAGATCTCTAGGTGCGGATGCGATCTACTTGGAGCCTAGCGATGAGGAATGGCCGATCATAACGAATTCGGACTTTAAGAATGCTGTTCCAAATATGGAGGAGACCTGCAGGCGGGTTAAGAGGTACATTGAGCCTTTGCTAGGCGAGAAGGTAGTTGTTGTATGCGGATTCCTCGGAAGGGATCTGGAGGGAAGAATAACCACGCTTGGTAGGGGAGGAAGCGATACGACGGCGATGATCCTTGCTAACTGCCTTAGAGCCGACGAGGTCGTCCTAGTCAAGGAGACTGAAGGCGTCATGTCGGCGGATCCTAAGATCATAGGGGACGCTAGGCCTCTGAGTAGACTTGACATACATGAGATGTTCGCTCTCTCCTATGGAGGCGCTAAGATCATAAAGGCTGAAGCCTTAAAGTATAAGTTGCCCGATCAGAGGCTGAGGGTTGTGAGCTTCTCAAGTGATGATCTGTCTGGTGGAACGGAGATCACGGGCGTATTCAACTCTAGCTCAATTGAGGTCTCGGCGAAGAGAGGTCTCTCAGCAGTAAGCATTATCTGCCATATAGAGCCTGCGGTGATAAGCAAGGTCATCCAGACTTTCAGTGATAGGCCATTATTTGGCATAAGCACGGGCGGGGTCTCCCTGACGGTCTTCACGTCATCCGATGATCTTACTGGCTTATTGAGGAGCCTGCATCGCCTGAAGGATTGTAGGGCCTTAAGTTGCAGGGGGAACGTCGGTCTTATAACGCTTACACATCCAGACTTCATAGATTCTCCCGGATGGATCTCCAAGATATCAGCGGCGTTGGCATCGAAAAGGATAAATATAATTGAGGTTACCACAAGCAAATCAACAATTAACATATTCATTGATGATGATAAGGTTGAAGAGGCAATTGAAGCTGTGAGGGATGTAATTGGCGCGTAAAGTCGCAATTTTAGGCGCCACTGGAACGGTTGGCCAAAGATTCATACAGATACTGAATGGACATCCATGGTTTGAAATCTCAGTCTTAGCGGCATCAGAGAGATCAGCCGGAAAGGCCTATGAGGATGCTTGTAAATGGAGACTGGAGACTCCAATGCCGGACTCCGTTAGGGACATGACAGTCGTGAATACTGCTCTAAAGGATGTTAGGCAGGCGGATGATGTTGACTTCGTATTCTCGGCGCTTCCCGGAAGCGTGGCAGGCCCGATCGAGGAGGAGTTTGCATCTGAATATCCAGTTATCAGTAAGGCAAGCGCACACAGAATGGATAGTGATGTTCCGCTGATGATACCGGAGGTTAATCCGGAGCATATTGGGCTCATAGAGGTTCAGAGAAAGAAAAGAGGCTGGAGGGGCTTCATCTCTACAGATCCAAACTGTAGCACCATTCAGCTCGCAATAACACTTAAGGCTCTGATGAAGTTTGGAGTGAAGAAGGTTATAGTCTCAACCATGCAGGCTCTAAGCGGAGCTGGATATCCGGGGGTTCCATCACTTGACATAATCGACAATGTGATTCCCTACATACCTAAAGAGGAGGAGAAGATGGAGAGTGAGACGAGAAAGATACTCGGAACATTCGATGGCACCGAGGTTCATCCAGCCGACATAGTTATAAGTGCCAGCTGCCATAGGGTCGACGTTAAGGATGGGCATCTGGAGGCAGTTTACGTCGAGCTCGAGGATAAACCGGCAATAGATGAGGTTAAGGCTGCATTCAGAGATTTCATTGGAGAGCCGCAGAGGCTGAAGCTGCCGACAGCCCCTGAAAGGCCGATCATAGTTAGGGATGAGATAGATAGGCCTCAGCCTCGCCTCGACAGGGATGCTGGGAGGGGCATGAGCGTCGTCGTCGGCCGGATAAGAGAGGATCCAATAATGACCATAAAGTATCTGTGTTTGGGCCATAATACTGTTAGGGGAGCGGCTGGAGCTGGAGTCTTAAGCGCCGAGTTATTGTTTAAGAAGGGGATCCTCTAGAAGGCATCAACTCATGTCAGATAAGGCCCTTCTAAATCCATACTTGGAGAGTAGTGATGGCATACTCTATATTGACGGGGTCTCATCCCTTGAATTAGCTGAGAAATTCGACACGCCACTCTATGTGCTCGTGGAGAATAGGATCAGAGAGAATTATAGGCGATTATACCAGACGCTCAGGAGATACTATGAGAAGGTTAGGATCTATTATTCCGCTAAGGCTAACACGAATCTCTCAGTTCTAAAAATACTTGAAGGCGAAGGCTCATGCATTGATGCTGTCAGTCCAGGAGAGGTTTTCCTAGCGTTAAAGGCGGGCTTCACGCCTGATAGGATACTGTTCACTGGAACGAGCGTCAGGGATGATGAGCTGAAGTTTCTGGTTGAATCTGAGGTTACGATTAATGTTGATTCCCTCTCGCAGTTGAGAAGGCTGCTTAAATTTCATGTTCCAGAGATAATATCGGTTAGGGTGAACCCTGAGATCGGAGCTGGGCATCATGAACATTGCATAACTGCTGGTAGGAACTCGAAGTTCGGCATATGGGAGGAGGATGTCGTTGAGGCATATAGGCTGGCTAGGGAGGCCGGCGTCTCCAGATTCGGCATTCACATGCATATAGGCTCCGGCATCCTGACGGTTGAGCCATTCATCTTGGCGGCTGAGAAATTATTGAGTATAGCCCATAGGATTCGAAGGGAACTCGATGTGAAGTTTGAGTTCATAGATCTCGGCGGGGGATTGGGTGTTCCATACAGGCCGGAGGAGAAGCCTTTAGATCTGGATTTATATGCGGAGAGGCTTCTGGGATTGTTTCTTAAGCGGGTAAGCGAGTATGATCTCGGCGAGCCATGGCTCTTCATTGAGCCCGGCCGCTACATAGTCTGCGATGCTGGGGTTCTGCTGACTCGTGTTAACACGATTAAAGTTACGCCTTACAGGAAGTTTCTCGGCGTTGACGCTGGGTTTAATACGCTTATTAGGCCGGCAATGTATGGATCCTATCATCCAATAGTCGTCGCTAATAAGATGGATTGGAGGAATGAGGAGACTTATGATGTGGCTGGGCCTATATGTGAGTCTGGGGATCTATTGGCGAGGGATAGGAGGCTTCCCAGAATAAGTGAGGGGGATCTGCTTGCCGTCTTAAATGCGGGGGCCTACGGCTTCTCTATGAGTTCACAATACAATTCAAGGCCGAGATGCGGGGAGGTTCTAGTTAAGGATGGAAGATACGCATTGATAAGGCGTAGGGAGAATCTTAATTCTCTTCTTTCAGGCCAGGAGGTTCCATCTTGGCTTAGGTGATCCCGAAATATTTGACCTCTAAATCTGGATCCTTTAGCATCTCCTTTGCGTCTTTGTGTTCGCGTATCTGTCCATTGGAGAGTATGTATGCATCGTCGCCTAGCTCAAGCGATAATCTAGCCTTCTCAGCGGTCATTACGATCTGAACTCTAGCATCCTCATGTATCCTCCTTATCTTGTCGTATACTTCCATTGCGAGCTTAGGCATTAATCCCTCCGTGGGCTCGTCTAGTAGCATGAGCTTTGGCTTCTTCATCATGCCCATTGCTAGGGCCAGCATTCTCCTCTCGCCTCCGCTCAGCATGCTCGCTTTCCTACTTATATAGTCTTTTCTTGCCAAGACTGGAAATAGTTCTAGAACCTCCTTCATCTGGGCTTCCCTCTCTTCTCTTCCTAGGAGGTATCCTCCAAGAGTGAGGTTCTCCTTGACTGTTAGGTTCTCGAAGAAGTTTTCTCTCTGAGGAACGTAGGAGATGCCGAGCTTGACTATGCTGTTTGTCTGCATATTCGTTATGTCATCGCCGTCGAATAGTATCTTTCCGGAGTATATGCTCGTAAGTCCCATTATCGTCCGGAATAGTGTTGTCTTTCCAGCTCCATTAGGCCCAATAATAACTGTGATGTTCTCCTTCTCCATCCTCATTGAGATGTCAAAGAGCACTTGGTGCCTCCCATATCCGGAATTTACATTCTTCAATTCAAGCATTCAGTTTCACCCCAGCCTGTATTTTTCGCCGAGGTAGCTCTCCACCACCTCGGGCATCCTTATGAGTCTATAAGGGTCTCCCTCAGCGATTATCCTTCCACCTGCCATCGCGTAGGCGTAATCCACGTATTTCAGTGCTATGTCTAATCGATGCTCAACCATCAGTATCGTTAGGTCACGGGCCTCCTTTATCTTTTGGAGGTGGTCAAGTATGTTATGGGCGTAGGATGGGTGGACTCCCGCTATCGGCTCATCTATTAGGATCATCTTGGCGTTGCTCATGAGTGCTTTGCCAACATCTAGGAGCTTCATGTCTCCTCCGCTTAGTTCCCCGCCCAGCTTATCCCATTGATCCTCTAGGCCTATCATCTTAAGCACTTGGAAGGCCCTCTCGACGAGCTCCTCTTCAGCCTTCTTCCAGAGGAACTTGAATGGAGCCTTTATAAAGCTCTCTCCAGGGCTCTTCTCGGCTAGTAATATGTTCTCTAATACTGTTAGGCGTGGGAAGATCCTTGGGATCTGGAAGCTCCTCGCTAATCCCATCTCGAACGTCTCGGCTGCCGATAGATTTGTGATCTCCTTTCCGTCAAACCACACTCTTCCAGAGTCCTTCTTTAAGTAGCCAGTAATGACGTTTACGAGCGTTGTCTTTCCAGCTCCGTTGGGCCCGAATAGGATCGCGAATGCCCCTCTCTTAACATCTATGCTTACATCGTTGACGGCGACTAGCTTTCCAAACCTCTTCATGAGACCCTTCGTAACAAGGATGGAATCGCTCATGTCCCCCGCCTCAGATAGGCTTGAAAAATAAATGGGTGATTAAGGCTTGTAGCCTTCCTTCCACTCTACCGAGTCTGTTGAGCAGTAGTAGACGCCGACCTCCTCCCACTTCATCTTCCCGCCGACCTTTACTGGACGCCAGAGGCTGTAATCCGCCTTTGCCAAGTCACCGTTCTTATTCAGTAGGATGTTGCCAGTCGCTCCATAGTAGTTAGCTGCAACTATCGGTAGTACCTTCTTAACCTTCATTGAGTCATACTCGTTTACTGCCGCCAGGGATAATGCTACTACCCATACTGAATCGTAGGCTCCATAAGCGTAGATTGTGGGTTCCCTGCCGAGTTTCTCGAGGACCTTTCTCTTCACATGCTCATACGCTCTCGTCTTCGGTATCTTATACATTGTGCTCGTGAACTTCACGCTTGCTGCGAAGCTCGTCTCTGTTGGGTGGCCCTTTGGATCGACAAGCTCCGGAATCATCACTGTCCCATCGGTTCCAAACCATCTGACCTTTGAGAGATCAGGATACTTTGATGCAGCCACGAAGATTGGCAATATCTGCCTGTAAGCCGCTATGAAGACCCCTATCTTATCCAGTGAGATTCCATTCTGCTTTGCGTCTTGGATGGCTGAGTTTATGCTCTCCACGACCGGCGAGAATTCTATCGTGTCAGGTGACCATGGAATGTACTTCAGCACTTTCCCTCCTAGAGATATGAACTTCTCGGTTACTGAAGTGTTTAATCCGACTCCCCACTCGTTTGATATAAAGACTGAAATCACGTATCCTATGCCTGACGAGTATATCGTGGAGGCTATAGCAGGCCCCTGCAGGTCATCGACTGCGCAGAATCTGAATAGGTTGTCATTTGGAATGCTTAGTGTAACGGCTGTGGCTGACGGGCTTATGAGGAGAACATCATTTGATTGGGCTGATGATCTAAGCGATGCGCATTGAGGGCTCATCATTGGGCCGAGCATGATCTTTATTCCACGTCCAAGCAGGGACTCGAACTTTTTGAGGGCAACATCTGGACTGGATGCCGTATCCTCGTATATCAGTTTGATCCGCCACTTGCTTCCAGCCTGCTCTAGAAATGCATTCACATCTTCCTCTGCGACTTCATAAGCGGCCTTTATGTCCTCGCCGTATGTAGTTAGTGCTCCGCTGAGGTCAACTAGAACTCCGATCTTTACTTCTCCGGTTAATCCCTTTGCTGATCCTCCTACGGGAGCGATCATGTTTAGGGCGTATCCAGCTCCAATTCCTGCGACGAAGATTATTAACAGCAGAGCTGCTAATGCTCCTTTGCTCACCTCTCAAACTCCCTCCAAAACGATACTTTTCATTTCCTTTAAATATTTAAAAGTTTGCTAAAACTATGCTCCTACCTTCCTTCTTATCCCCTCTATTTCCTCCCTGCTAAGCGGGATCTCGGGCCTTTCGGGCAATAGTCCCCTCGGCCTGTAGATCAACAGTAGGATCAGTATTACTCCTAGAAGTAGGCTTTCAAGCCATATTGGAGAGAACGGCAGTATAAATTCTAAGTCTGACTTATAGAATATTATAAGTCTTCTGAGCACGATGAAGGTTATTGTTCCTAGGAATGTCCCCCTATTGTTTGCTAATCCTCCGAGTATGACCATGGCGATCGGCCAGAATGTCCAGTCGATCTTATCGAAGTGCAGTCCAACTACGTAGCCCTGATAGAATGCGTAGAGTGCGCCGGCTATTCCCGTGATCGCGTATGAGACTACCATCACTTTGATGTATATCCTTCGTATGTCTCTTCCGAGAGTTGCGGCTGCCACCTCATCATCCCTTATCGCCTTCAAGACTCTTCCTAGGGGTGATCTGCCTACTGAGATGCAGTAGTATGCGATTATTAATAGGACTATTCCAGCTGCTGCTATGAGCCCGAATGATCGGGTTATTCCAGGTGATAGTCCGAGTATGCGGTAGTGCATTAGCCATCTGAATGGATCTGGTATTGGAACTCCAAGCTCACCTCTGAGTATTGGTCTGTAATGGTACATTATTGTGTTGAAGCCTACTTGGAAGGCGAGTAGGGTTACTCCCAGATAGAATATTCTCATTCCGCGGAGTATTGGTAGTGAGGCGAGTAATCCGATAAGTCCGCCTGCGCATGCTCCTAGTATGAGCGTGAGGATGAGTAGGCCCATTGAAAGTGGCGGGTTACTCTCTAGCGTCATATTTACCTTATCTACTATCACGTATACATTGCTTAGGTAGTCTCCCCTTATGCCAAGTATATAGGCCAT
Organism: Candidatus Bathyarchaeota archaeon; assembly: GCA_003661975.1. Taxonomy (GTDB): domain Archaea; phylum Thermoproteota; class Bathyarchaeia; order Bathyarchaeales; family DTEX01; genus B63. Next base: position 21,569 of record QMXE01000008.1, on the reverse strand, counting down.
CAGTCTTCCAGGCAGGTATCCGCATAAGAATCCTCCCGCCCCAGCGGCCATAGCCCTTCCAAAGTCCGGTATTCCCGAGTAGCCATAGGCTAAGTTATAGCTCAAGGTTATGATGAGGAAGATTATTATGTAGAATATTAGCGTCGTGAAGAATTCTATTCCTGGAATCGAGATCATCTCATCCTTCACCTCCCCTATAGAATTGAATCCTCAGTCTCTCTATGATCCTGTTCCATGGCAGCCCATACAGTCCCCTTGGGAAGGTAAATACGGTTATGATCATTATTAGCAGGGCTATGAAAAACCCGTATGAGAGTATCCATGAGCCTACTATGTCAGCGAGGTGGGAGATGAATAGCGTCTGTGAGATTCCAATTATGTATCCTCCAAGTGCGGCGTCGTATATCGTTGTGAATCCTCCGAGGACGCATGAGGCGAAGACCGAGACTACAATGTAGAGTGATATGTTCGGATTTGATATCCAGTAGATTGGGATGAATCCTCCTGCTACGGCTGGCAGAGCTCCAGCTATGAACCATGTGATAACGCATAGCCTCTCAGTGTTTATTCCCTGGCATTCCGCAAGTAAAGGATCTTCTCCAATAGCCTTCATTGCTATTCCTACGCTCGTCCGCGTGAAGATCAAGTGCAACGAGATCATAATCGTTATGAACGTTATGGTTGACATAATGAATGCACCGCTTAGCCCCGCTACTGTAAAGTCATATGCTGATAACGTGAAGTCTCTTGCCATCAGCTTGAAGTTTCTGGTTAGGTAATCCGCGTATATATTCAGTAACGCAATCAATAGGATGTCTAGGCCGAGCGTTGCGATCATTATCTCCTCGCGTGTTGCCCCCCTATTCCTTAATGGCTTTATGAGGAGTTGATAAACGATTATCCCGACTATTCCGCCTCCTATAAAGCAGAAGATCAGCGATTGGTATAGGCCTAATCCGAGGAGTTTTATGCATGTAAAGCTTATGTATATGCCTATTGTCCCGAATGTTGCAACTGCGAAGTTCGGAACATTCGTTCTTGAGAGTGCAAGCGTGGCTGATATGGCCATAAGCGCTATAATATTCGCGAATATGATCGAGTTTGCTACTAGTAGGGATATCAAGCCCCATGACTCTCCAATTTGCGAAAGAAAAATTCAGCACATCCTTAATTTAAATTTTTTTCCATATAAGGAATTTTTAGTTAAAGGCATAGCTTGTCAGGCTTATCATTATTTGCCTTTCATTCTTTGCGTTGTAAAAACGTATATAAAGATATGTTGATTCCTGCTCGTCGATGAGCATTTTCGATGTGAATGTGCATTTTTGGCGTATGATGGATGATCCACCCAATTATGGATAGAGATAAATTTTTGTTGGTTTATATTTGGTTGGGGCGTGTTGGGTTACATGTCTGTTGTGGTTACTGTTCTCGTTGATAATATGACTTTTAAGGAGATGCCGATCTATGCTGAGAATGGATTGAGCCTCCTATTAGAGGTGGAGTCTGAGGGTTCTATCAGTCGAATCCTCTTGGATACCGGCTATACTGGTGATGCATTGCTCAGGAATTGCAGGGAGCTGAATGTTGATCTCAGCAGTTTAGATGCTATTGTGATAACGCATAACCACTATGATCATAGCGGCGGTCTCCTAAAGGTTCTATCGAGGATAGATAAGCCCATTCCAGTGATCGCTCATCCGGAGCTATTCTACCCGAAGTATGCGATACTTCCAAGTTTGGGACTGAAGAAACTAACGTATACTGGCCCTCCATTCTCTAGGAGGATGGTTGAGGATCGTGGAGGCCTGCTTATACTCTCAAGAAATCCCGTTACGGTGGCGGAGAACGTGATGACGACTGGCGAGATAGCGAGGATCTTCGAGTTCGAGCAGGTGAAAGGCTTCTATACGGTCAAGGATGGAGAGTTCAGGGAGGATAAACTGCTTGATGATATAGGCTTAATAGTTAGGCTAGGCGATGAGAGCATAGTAGTATTCACGGGATGCGCACATAGCGGAGTAATAAACACTGTGAATCATGCATTAAAGCTGACTGGGGCAGAGAGGGTATCAGCGATAATAGGCGGATTCCACCTAATAGACGCAACAGAAGAAAGAATAGAGAAGACCCTAAAGGAGCTGAGAAGGCTCAACCCAGACATCATAGCCCCAATGCACTGCACAGGACTAAAAGCAACAATGAAGATAGCAGAAAATCTACCGGAAAAATTCAGGGAAATACACTGCGGAGACAAGATGAAGATTAAGAGCTAATCCAAAGCGGTTGTTTACCTTCAATCCCCCTCATGGGATTTTTTCTGTTGAAACGCCTCAAACCAAGACTAGACAACATAGTAACCATGGGACTCTACAACTTTCAATTCCTTTTTTTGGGATTTTTCTATTGAAACCCGATATCGATTTTCTCTCGTTTTCGGCTTTCCAGCCCGACCTATTCTTCTCTCACGAGACCTCTTCGATTATCTCTCTTTGCAAAGGCATTTAATCGAAAAACTAGGATGCAAATGCCGAGGCATTCAATGGAAGGGTGGCGGGTCTGCTGTGTGCAATTGAAGATTAAATGAATCCTTACAATTTGGTGTGATGGTTTGTTTGGGGGATGTTCTGCTTCGGGAGATGGAGAGTATGGCAGGTGAAATGACGGTAATGATTGGGGATGGTGAAATAGTTTAGAGAGTGGGAAAAATTTATATTAGTGGGAAAAATTTTTTCGGTGGGTTTAAGTTATGTCCGTGATCGTGAGGGTTGATGAGAAGGGCAGAGTCGTTATTCCGAAGAGTATCAGAGAGAAGGCTAAGTTGAAGGCAGGAAATTACGTGAATGTTAGGGTTGAGGGGAGGAGTATCATTATGGAGCCCTTAGAGTCGATTGCAGACAAGTATTTCGGAGCCTTCAAGGTATCTAGGTGGCCTGAAGACTTAGATGAATTTATGGTTGGGGTTGCGAGGAGATGGTGGATGGCCCAAGATACGTAGATATCAATATCTTCGTGTATTGGCTTGGTAAACATCCAATCTTAGGCAAGGTAGCACTTGAATGGATTAGGAGGATTGAGAGTTCTCCTCGTGGAAGCTACGTGACATCCAGCCTAACCCTTTACGAAGCATTAGTGATAATATCTGGTTTAGTGGGTAGGAGCTTGAAGGATAAGACTCTCATAGAAAGAGTGGTCAATCCAATAATGAACTTGAAAGGCCTAGTGATTGAGCCTCTGAGACCCGAAGACTACATCCGAGCACTAGATCTAATGGAAGAATACAGCCTTGACTACGAAGACTCCCTACACTTAAGCGTGGCAAAAAGGAAAGGAGCAAAAGAGATAATTTCAAACGATAAAGACTTCGATAAGACTCCATTGAAGAGAATGATTTAGCAACAAGCCAGGATCAAATGGAACTTCATAAAAGGCTGGGAACACGCCTAAAATAGAAGGCCTTAATCATTCAGGAGCACGGCTTTTAGATGGCTGAGTCTTCCGCCATTCACAAATAAACGATTTAAATGTCTTCTCATATCAGCATGTTCTTCAAATGGAGAAAAGCCCAAAATGAAGTTTAATCCGAAGCAGTCACGGCCTATAATAAGGCACAGCATCACTTGAAATCCATAAGGAACGCGCGCTTTATCCATCCTAACGCTGATATAACGTTTTTGCGCTTTAATTTCTTAATAAATTAGAGCTAGAATTATTACTTGTGGATTAATTGAGTTTTGTGTCTGTTTCTTCTTTCCTGAGTCTTGGTTTTGGTGGTTTATGTCCTTCCGCTTTCTTTTTCTGCTCTATTGTTTATAGGTTTATGAGCATGTTGTAGATGTACGCCTTGTCATTAATTCTCTCATGATCTTCTTCAAGGTCTTAGCCATGCAGAACCCCAGAATCCCCCTTGAATATTGAGTATGCCATCTCAACTATCCATCTTCTCCCGTAGCCCTTCAGCCTAGCACTTTTTGCGACTTAAACGCTTATACTGGATTACGGTTCTCCTTAGGGAGTTCATAAGGTGCGTCTAATCGGATGTTTCTACGGAGCTTTATGACGGCTTCTATCCCTTCTCTCCAGTGATCTATAAACCTTTGAGCTGTCATATGCTCCGTCTGCATATACCTTGAGACCTTTCCGCGGCGTTCAGCTTTCCTCAAGAGTTATGGAAAGGCCCTAGAGTCATGTGTGCCGTCTGTGGTGACAAGTAATGCGAGGGCCTGCTTCGTCCTCACATCCACTTCCAAATGGATCTTGACGTACCGCTTCTTCTTCCAGTGTTTGCATTCAATCCATCCCCCAGACTTTGGACAACACTGACACCTGTAGAGTTAACAGCTATCACCACCGGTTTATCCAAAGGCTTTAGTGACTTGTAAAAGTGAAAGGTCAAGACTGGGTGTGCGCCTTCTGAGGCCTGAATAATCCGCTGAGGGAAGCCTTGGAACCAGATGGTTCAAGGCTCTGGTGAACACTTCAAGCTGCCTATAATGAAAACAGAAAGGGTAGCGGACCAATAGCTAGAAACTCAACATACCTATCGGTAAGCGTGTATGGTCTGTCAACCTCCCACAGTTCATACGCCTCAACTCATATTCATAACCCTCAAGTAAATTGATATATATGCATAAAGCGCTGAAATAAAAGCGAGGATACTGACTATGCTTGCATTTGACATCCAGAGCGGAAAGTTGCTTTCCCAGAGTATGAATTTGATCTTCGCAGATAAGCCTTACTCTTATTGTCTATCGGGATCAATCGGTGGTGAACCATTCATTGAGACGTCCTTGACTGATAAACGCGTTAAGCAAGAACGGGGCGAGACTGTCGTCACGGGGCGCTTCGCGAAGCTTGGGATTGAACTCACCCAGATCCTCCGAAACGTAGAAAATCATCTTGAGGAAATAATCACGCTTAAGAATTCGGGCACGCAACCTGTGACGCTAAACCAGATCGAATTAGGTTTCGTCGCGGATCTTGACAAACGCCCAGGCTGGCGGTTATGCGCTATTCCTTTCCGTGTGCAACTTGATGGTAGCGTGCATGACTACACGACAGATTCGCTCATCACCATCGCGTCACGAGGGGGCTTACGAAATGCTTTTTACACCGACAGATCGCGGCCCGAGCCGCCACTGGTCGAATGGGGCTCCTTGCGTTCTGAGGCATGGGCATGGGGTCCCGGCGACTGCGGATTGGTCATTATCAAATACAACAACACGGCGATTGAGCTCTCGGTCGCAAGCCCACGCAGGCAAGGCGCCACAAATATCCTCCGCTTCGGCGGCGTAGGTTTTTCCTTGTATGGAGAACCTTCGACTGCGCATTACTTGGAGCCTGGACAGCAGGTAACGTTCGGCGCTACGCTTTACATACCTTACAAGGGAGGATTAAATGAAGCTTACAAGTGTTATCGTGACTTTTTAGACTCTAGAGGTCATACATTCCCCAAGGACTATGACCCGCCAGTGCACTGGAATGTGCTATTTGATATAGGATGGTACCATTCTGACCGTGAGAAACTAAAGCGATACTATACGCGAGAGGCGCTTTTTCGTGAGGCCGAGAAAGCGCGTGCATGCGGCTGCGAAGCATTGTACCTTGATCCCGGCTGGGAAGTGGCAGAAGGCCTTACATTATGGGATGAGGAACGCTTGGGACCGATTTCCGATTTCGTAAAGAAATTAAAAGAAGAATACGGTTTACGCCTTGCATTCCGCACCATCCTTCGCTGTTACACGGACTACTGGCCTCATGAGTATCTAGTTCAGCATGACCCCCACAACCCAGCTAGAGGACCAATTGACTTCGGCAACAAGAAGCTATGGGAGTTGTGCCTATGCAACCGCTCCTTTTGGAAGGAGAAACTTAAGCGCATCCTCAATATTGCACGCCACGGCGTCTGTTTCATCATGTTTGATGAGATGGACTGGCGGGGCCCGTGCTATGACCCAAAGCACGGGCACGCTGTGCCGACTACTCCTTTAGATCACGCCATGGCAGTCTACAACTTGGCTCGCGAAGTTCGCAAACGTTGTCCCGATCTTCTCATTGAAGTGCATGATCCAATATGGCCGTGGCGCGGCTCCATTTACATGCCAACCTATTTCCAGCAGGGATTCGGCGATAGGGGAGCTTATGATGAAAACTGGGGCTTCGAGTATATGTGGGACTGCTTGAACGATCTAAAATCTGGCAGGGCACTAGCACTATACTACTACAGCTTGGGCTGCAATATTCCCCTCTACCTACACATCAACATGGCCGCTGACAACGACAATTGCGTGTTCTTCTGGTGGGCAGCTTCAACGGTCAGACATTTAGGAATAGGCGGAAAGTTCAGCCACAGGACGATTGAGCCCATAGGCGGTCTAAGACCCTTCGACCCAGAGAAGCGTTTCGCCGCATATAAGAGTCAGATGCGAATATACAAGAGACTTAAGCCGTACTTCGTCCGGGGGACATTCCATGGCATCGCTGAGAACATTCATTTGCATACGCTTCCAGGAAAGAAGGGCGGCGTAGTGAACGTGTTCAACCTGACAGAAGTTGAGAAGGAGATTCAGTTTTTTATCCCGAAGGAGCTGCTAGGCGGCATCAACTTGCCAGTTAAAGGGGCAGAGGCCAAGTGGAATACGCACGGTGTTGAATTACGCCTGAAGCTCAAAGGATTATGCCCAGCCTTAATTTACATCGGTGATGCCGCGCAAGAAGTAAAGTCTACGGTCGCAACTGGCGATGGAGGTCAGAAAGGGACATAGCGCATTTGTGTTGAAAGTTGCGTGTACGCTAAATGCAAGCCTTAAAAAAATACAGTAATTTATCTCATTATTCATCCTATAGCTGACTTTGAGTTTACCTGAGAAAACATAATCGAGCAGGAGATTGTAAAGTTCAGACTCACTCATCCCCAGAAGATCTTTAGGCGACCCCCCAAAAAAGATTGACAGAAGGCCCTAAGCCCACGTAGATAGATATCGGCAGTGACTCGCGAACCCCTTGCCACATTCCCATACCAAGGCGAACATCAACATCCTCCAAGAGTAAGGCATACTTCACCCGCCCAGCCACCCCAAAACACCCAAAAATCATATTGCACAAATCATAAAAGATGGCGGGCCCGCTGGGATTTGAACCCAGGATCTCCGGCTCCGGAGGCTTGCGCGTCGATATTTCGACTCGGCGCCTTAATCCTGGCTGGGCCACGGGCCCCTATTCCGTCTCGGCTATCTCCTCGTTTATCCACCAAGCCTTGATCTTTCCTTGTCTTTGTTCTGGATAATACTCTATTATTGGCTTTCCGAGTTGCTTCTTTGATCTCTGCCTTATCCTCTTGAGTCGATTTAGAATCAGCCACCTATTAACCTTTATGGCCTCAGCCAGCTCTGTGGTTGTCGCCCCCCTATAATGGATTAGGTAGTTTATGATTTTGTGGTCGAGCTCGTCTATGCAGAATATGTGCGGATTCACCTCTCCCCTCCTGTATGTTAGGATCTCCAATTCAGCCAGTGAACTCTTAATCTTTGATAGTTCCTCCTCTAATCTCTTGAGTCTCTTCTCTATTCTGAGCATATGATCCGGCTTGGGGGTTCTTTGGAGCTTCTCTATTATTGCTTCTCTTATGAACTTGCTTCTCTCACCCTCCGGAACCCGGAGAGCCAGCTCGGCATATACGTCGCTTGGAACCTTAACGGTTAAAGTAATCATGTCGCCCATAATCATTCACTAAGGCAATTAACGCCTTAACCTTTAGATGCTGAGACATTTAGATTTTGCCCGGATGGATAATTAACTTTATAGACGCATACAAGCGGGATGAGGTTTGTTCCGGGAGCGGGATGCGGAGACCTCTTCTCTTGGGAGAAGTATGCCTCCTCAAAATACTTCAGTTTGATCGTTGAGTAGCCGTATAGAACCATCTCCTTACCATAATTCATGAGCTTATACAACGTTGTGTTCTGTCCCCTCTCATTAGGTACGATCTCGCCGCTGTCTATCCTGCCATTCCTATTCCTGTCCATCCAATCCCAGCCTAAAGTGTAATTTCCAAACTCTTTATCGTCTAATCCGGGAATTAGAGCCATCCATTGCCATTTTCCCTCATCCCCGCCGGCCATGGCTATTCTACCCTGAGTATCAAAGGTCGTAAAGACCACAACGTATGTAACATTGTATCTTTTTAGGATCTTTATTGCCTCATCCTCATTCGACATGAACATAAGCCCGATCTGCTTGATCTGGGTTGAATTCCAAGTTCCATTATCGGCAAGTGAGGATCTATTCGCGATAGTAGTGATCCAGTATCCATAATCCCACCAGCTAGCAACTACAGTTCCAGACTCGCCTGGTCTGCTGGGCGAGGGAGGAGTATTCAATCTAATCCATGTTAGGGCATTCAGCCAATCCCTAACTATGCCCGATGGCTTAGCGGATATGCTTGCACAGCTGATAGTCACAGGAGAGTATGCCTGAGAGAACGTTCTCGGCCCCCTCCTCCTCACAGGTGAGGCTGCAAAATCCGTTCCAGTAACATACGTTAGGAGCAGAAGCGTGAAGACCATTACTATAATAGCCATAGAAATCTCCTTGCTGAAGAGTCGCCTCAGCCGCCTCTTATATGCAATCCTAGGCTCTCTCAATGAGAGTATGAATGGCCTCAACAGACGGGCTATGGCAAGCGCTGAGAATAGGCTTACGGGACAGGACATCAGTATGTTAAGCCTAATCATGGAGCTAGCTGAGTATATCGAGCTTAAACCATAGATTATGGCCAGAATACTCAGATTCGTCCCCATCATAACGGCAAAGTATAATCCAACTATGAAGAAGAAGAGGTTTACGCCGAAGTTGTAGTAGAATGTGCTCCAGGCGGATGGCCTGTGCTCAGCGACAGACTCTAAGAGCGGATGCTGAAATCGGATTGAAGGATTAATCACGGATAGAAACTTCGTTCCTAAGGGGGCGATCTTACCTGTCCACCAGAGGAAGACGATGGAGACAGTAAGCAAAGCTAAAACGATTGATGAATAGGCGATCTTCTTAGCCCTGGTATCGGCTCTACGATACAGTTCGGCAAGAAGCATCAAGAAGAAGACGGTATAGACAAGCAGCATCTGATATTCAAAGTTGAATCGAGTCCCCAAATAATCGAGTGGAAATCTGGATCCAAGCCTCGGAACGCAGGATGCGATCGAGATCGTAATGAAGAGGGTCACAGCATACGACACGAGCAGACGCAGAGAATACCTCCTAATGAGCAGGAGAACAAGAGCGAATAGGGCTGCCATCGTAACAATATACTTCGAGGCACCCCAAGTCGCGCATAGATATCCGAGGGTCAAACCCGCCGCTACGGCCCAAGCTGTCCCAGCGGATAGCAATGTATCCTTAAGGTCTGAACCTGCGGAGCCTCCAGTCATGGTTGCTCTGTTAAAGAAGAATAGGAAGAGCAGTATGCCGAGGATGCCTACTGACTCGTCATCGAAGAATCCGAGGCATGTCCTCCCAATATAGGAGGGATCTAAAGCCAAAAAGAAGGCGGCAAGCAATCCAACAGCCTCACCGCCGAGATCCCTGCCCAAAAGATACATCACTATGCAGGCTATTGAAGCCATGACTGCAGGGAAGATCACGCAGAAGACGTATATGGGATCAGACTGTAGTGGATCAAGCGTTGGATGCATTACTATCGGGATGTGCAATGCGTTTATCAGCATGTATAATGTAGCGGCCAGCATCGGCAGGCCTGGATATGCACGGTAGCGTATCTCATTACCCCATGGATACCAGCTCAGATAATCATGCCATGAAGCCCATCCTGCAAATCCATGCTCAACAATATACTTTGTCTGCCTATACTGATAGTATGGATCGAACTCGTTCAGGTAGTAGCCCCATCGAATCGGGAGAAGCCTAACTGAGAACGCCAAAATGAATATTAGGGCGAGAATTGTGAACTTCAGCATCCTATTCGGGGAGACCTCAGGTCGGATAGAAGAGATCCTTCTTAATAGTCGGGTAAATCTGCGTGCTCTCATGGCTTCATATCCTTCCTTGGCATCACCTCTCTTTTAGAAAGACTGATCAATATTTAGTTTGTGGTCTCCCTCAAGTTCTACTCTGATTTCTAAGCCAAAACGCGTGAGAAACCGCAAATTTAATCTTCAATAAGAAGGAACTGTAATTGTGCATGGCATGAGGGGAAGATGATGGCTGAAACCGTAAAGTTCGGAATCGTAGGAACGGGTGTCGGAGCGAACTTCTGCGCAAATGGACTATCAATGATAAGGGATTCAGGAGTGGCTGAGCTTGTTGCTGTCACCAGCAGAAGGGAGGAGAGGGCGAAGGAGTTCGCATCAAAATGGAAATTGAAGTATTGGTTTACTGATCATAATGAGATGATCGAGAAGGCACCCATAGACGCGGTGATAGTGAGTATCCCCCACTATATGCATCATCCAATATCTATCGACGCCATGAAAGCCGGTAAGCATGTGCTCGTGGATAAGCCGATGGCGATAAGCCTGAAAGAGGCTGATGAGATGATAGAGGAATCCAAGAGAAGAAACGTGAAGTTAGGAGTTATACTACAATCCAGATTTGATCCGACATTCAGGAAGGTTAAGAGCGCCGTTGATGAGGGTAGATTCGGTCGGATGATACTCGGAGAGGCCATAGTAGAATGGTTCAGAACCCAGGAATACTATGATAGCAGCTCATGGAGGGGGAGATGGGCAACTGAGGGTGGAGGAGCACTGATAAACCAGGCGATCCACACGATAGACCTGCTAATCTGGATTATGGGTTCGCCGAAGTATCTCTGGGCTCAAATAGACACGGTCGCCCATAAAATAGAAGTTGAGGACATAGCCGTTGCAGCCATAAGATTCGAGAATGGAGCCTTAGGGGTAATTCAGGGGAGCACAGCGACATATCCAGGGTTGCCGACGAGACTGGAGATTCACGGGACGAAGGGAACGGCGATAATCGAGGGAGAGGTGCTCAAGAGATGGTCGATAATGGGCGAGGAGGAGATAATCGCCGAGAAATCTAAGGAGGGACTTAAGTCCTGGGCGAGGCCTGAACTCGTCCCAGCGACTAATCATGCATCGCTGATCAGGGACTTCGCTGAGGCAGTTAGGGATGATAGAGAGCCATTCGTTAATGGACAGGAGGGTAGAAGATCCCTAGAGGTTATAATGGCGATCTACAAGTCGGGTAGAAGCAGAGAAGTAGTTGAGTTCCCACTAGCAGATTAGGCTGAGATGTAGTCTCATCCAGCCTCAAATAGCCTTCCATCCACTATTACATACCTGACCTTAACTTCATATTCTCCGGGCTCCCCATCTATCTCCAAGACGGTTATGTCGGCTCTCATCCCCCTATCCAAGACGCCCAGGTCGCTTAAACCCTCAAGCCTAGCCGAATTTCCAGATGTGAAGTTTGACAAGAGGAGCAGTGACTCCTCAAGGCTTCTAGCCTTCACATCTATCATATAGCCCGAATGATCAGTCGTTAGGAGATTGAGCAGATTCTGGAATGCCCTATCCATAGTTAATAGGCTTCCGCAAAGCGTGTAGGGCGGGGACTTCACGAATCTTCCATCAGCGGATATGTATCCATCAGCGTAGAGTACATCCTCACATTCAGCCTTCCTACATACGACGCTGAACATCCTAAACGATCCTTCAGGGGCATCCTCGGGTGATGGAAAGAGCCTATCAGTGACAACTATGATATTATGCATTCTACCCTTCTGTACTAGACGCTCAATTATATCGGAGATGTACCTGAAGTCTATGTGGTAGCCATCAGTGATCATCTCGATGAAAAGAGGCAGAGTCAAGGCTCCCTCATAGGTTCCCCCACCCTCAAATGGCTTGAAGGATTGCCCCATAGAGCCATTCGTTATGTGAACTATGAATTTAAGCCCCGCCTCAACTGCCTTTCTCAGTTGCTCGGCAAAGGCCCTGCAATGTCCGCATCCAACGATAACTCCACGTGAAGAGGCGTACCGTATTAGATCAACGCCGAAATCAGGAACTATATTTATCAGCCGGACAACCCCAGTATCTAAGAGGAGATCCAGAACCCTCCTCGCCTCAGGCTCATCCGGATGAACGATATACTCTGGAGGTTGAGCGCCAGCGCAATCTCTATTTATGAATGTCCCCTCAACAAATACCCCCTCAAATCTAGCTCCCTCAGCATCATTCTTCGACTTTAAATACTCCCTGCATGAGTTTAAATATGTCAGGTGATCCTCAAGCGGCATTGCAACAGATGCTAATTTGAAGCTGGTAACCCCATGTCTCAGAAGTTTACGTGCAACCTCACCGATCCTCTCTGGGCTATCCGCATGATGCATGAGCCCAGGCATGTCATGCATGTGTTGCTCGCGGAATCCAGGAAGCAGATATAATCCCTCAACGTTGTAAACCTGTCCCTTCCCATCCACGTTCGGCCCCAAATCGCGTATGATACCATCCTCAATGATCAAGCTTCCCTTATAGACTCCCCTCGGAGAGACTATGTATCCGCCCTTAAGGATATACGTCATGTAGAGTCCCCATTCGATCATAGACTCGAGATCAGGGAGTGCAGGAAGTCCCTGCCTCTTCTAAGGGAATTCAAAACGTCAACTCCAGTCTCATCCTCGAGGGCAAGCCATCCATCATAGCCCTGACTCCGCAGTTCCTCTAGGTATCTGCTCCACGGCACCAACCCCTCTCCCACAGTCGCCTTGCCAGTTTTTGGATTATGATCCTTAGCGTGAGTGTGAACTATCCACTCCCCAAGCTCCCTCACTCCTCGAATTATCTCCTCGACGCCATAGCGTAAGAGATTTGCTGGGTCGAAGTTCACACCAAGCCCCTCACTGCCTATATCCTCCAAGAAAGTCCTAAGCGTTCCAGTCGGCTCCATGCCAGTCTCTATCGCGAAGCATGCGTTCAAGTCCTCGGCGTATCTGGCAATCTCAGATATGCTGCCCCTAATGATGCGGTAACCCAAACTCTTTGGATCATCTGGTATCAATCCGGGATGAGCAGTTACGATAGGCGCTCCAAATTCAGATGCGAGCTCCAGAACCTTCTTTGTCTTCTCGATCCTCCACTTTAAACCCTCAGGATCATCAAGCCCTCCGATCCCCTTAGTTCCAGATAACTGCGCACAGAACCCAGAGATCTCCAACCCATAGGAATCAATGATCTCCTTTACTTCTCTTCTGCACTTTTCGTCGCATCTATCCGGATCTAAGAGGCATGGAGCATCGGCGCTATAGTCTACAGCCCATAACTGTACGCCCTCAACGCCAATATCCCTGGCTAATCCGAGTTGCCTCTTCAAGTCTTCAAAGGAATACGTCCTCCCAAGAGACCATAATGCAAGGCCGATCCTGAAGGTCATATCCCTTCATTCACTATCGGGTTTTCTTGACGCCTCCGTCTGAGGCAGCCCTAATCTCGATCTTCTTTGGGGTTAATGAGAGGCTTCTCCCACACTTGGGGCACTTCCCATTATACATCTGAAGTATCTCCTCTGGGGACTTCAACTCGTCCCCCTCATATAAGATCGCGCCGCATCCGTCACAGTTCACTCGCTGAGGCAAGCTATCATCCTCCATAACAATAACTGAGGCTTTCCTAAATAAAGGATTCGCAAGGACAAATTTAAATTGGTAGCAAAGAGTAATATACGTTATATTCTGGAGAAAGGACGGATTGAAGATTCTATTATTGTGCGAGAAGCCCAGCGCCGCCAAGAGGATCGCCAAGGCTCTTGATGATAATGGAGATCCAATAGAGAAGAGAATAGGCTCAGTTCCATACTATGAATCCAAGAATGGGGATAGGCTCCTAATAGTTGTCCCGGCTCTTGGACACTTATATACAGTCGCACCGAAGATAAGGAACCGCAATGTATATCCAGTCTTTGATTTCGAGTGGGTTCCAAGATATGAGGCTGAGAGGAATGCCGGGAACATTAAGGAGTGGATCGATGCTATCTCGAAGCTCTCAAGAGAGGCAGACGAATTCATCCTAGCAACGGACTATGACATTGAAGGAGCGACATTAGGCTACACGATACTCAAGTATGCATGTGGAGGTAAGGAAGAAGAAGCAAAAAGAATGAAGTTCTCGACCCTCACAGATTCGGAGCTAAAGCAATCCTATAAGGAGCTTCTGGACCATATAGAGTTTCCGATGGTTGAAGCCGGAATCTGCCGTCACATGCTCGACGCGATCTACGGCATAAACCTTTCTAGGGCGATGACGGTAGCCGCAAAGAGATGGAGCGGAAAATACAAGACATTGAGCACGGGGAGGGTGCAGGGTCCAACGCTTAAATTCCTCGTTGAGCGTGAAATAGAGATAAACTGCTTTGTTCCAGTCCCCTTCTGGAGGATAGATGCGGAAGTCGAGATTAACGGTGAGACATTCAAGATCGAGTATGAGAGAAGCGTAATAAAGAGCTTGAGGGAAGCACGGTCAATAGTTGAGGATTGCAGCGGAAGGAACGGTAGGATCGTAGATGTAAATGTTAGAGAGCTACATCAATCCCCTCCGGCCCCATTTGATCTCGGAACCCTACAGAGGGAAGCCTACAGCCTATTCAAGTATACGCCACGTCGAACAGCGGAGATAGCTGAGAGACTATACCTCGAAGCGTTAATCTCCTATCCGAGGACTTCAAGTCAGAAGCTCCCCAAATCGATCAATTATCGGGCAATACTGGAATCTTTGGGGAGGGATGCCAAATATAAGAGGCTTACTGAACTGCTACTTGGAAGGGAGAGCCTAACACCAGTTGAGGGTAAAGGTTATGATCCAGCGCATCCTGCAATATACCCAACTGGAAATCTCCCCGAGAGGGAGCTGAGTCAGCCTGAAAGGAGATTATGGGATCTAATCGTTAGAAGGTTTATGGTTGCCTTCGGCGAGCCAGCCGTTAAGCAGAGCATTAAAGTCTTGATCGACGTTAATGGACATACCTTCTATCTCAGAGGGAGACGAATACTGAGGGAGGGCTGGATGATCTTCTACAGGCCATTCCTCCGAGCGGAGGACGTGATATTGCCGCCGCTCAAGGTGGGGCAGACAGTCAAGATCAAGAATGTCTCTTGGAAACAGGACTTCACTAAGCCTCCATCCAGATACAATCCAAGTAGCCTATTAAAGAAGATGGAGGATGAGGGAATAGGCACAAAGGCGACGAGAGCCGACATAATCGATACGCTGTATACTCGTGGATACGTAAGCGGGGATAGGGCGACAGTCTCAGAACTCGGATTAGACATAATTGAAGTCCTAAGCAAATACTGCCCCGAGGTGATCTCAGTTGAGTTCACTAGGGACCTCGAGAGGAGCATGGAGAATATAAAGAGCGGAAGCGAGAGAAGGGAAGATGTAATCGACAGAGCCGTGAGACATCTAAAGCCCATACTGCTGAGACTGAAGGAGAGCGAGAGGCTCATAGGAGAGGAGCTGAGCGAGGCAATAAGGAAGACACTGTTGAACCGGAGGATAATAGGCGACTGTCCAGTATGCGGATCAGGAAAACTTATAATAATACGTTCAAGAAGGACTGGCAAGCGCTTCATTGGATGCACAAACTTCTTTAAGCACCAGTGCAACGTCTCATTTCCGCTTCCACAGAAGGGAACGGTGTCATCCGCCAATAAGATCTGCAGCAAATGCGGCTTCCCCATGATCAGACTTAAATTGAAGGGTAAGCGGCCATTAACCCTCTGTGTAAATCCGAAATGCCCCGGAAAGGATGGAATGGCTAAATGAGCTGTAGGATATGCGGCAGAAGAGCGAAGAGCGAATTCTGTAAGAGGCATGAGGAAGCCTACAAGTCTATACTTGAAGGGTATCGTGAATGGCGGGAGGCAATGAGCATCTCGTGGAGGGAATATCTGGAGGAGATAGCGAAGAACCCGTATTCTGGCAAATGGGTAAAGGATGTAGCATCATATCTGCTTGCCAAATCGGCGGCAGAGGAGAAACGGTGAAGCTGCCTTAATGAAAGTTTTAAATGATCGAAGTGTAACAGAAGTGATTGTTGGAGGTAAATCTGTTGGGGTTTCATCTCAGGAAGATCTACGAGAAAATATTATCTTATCGCCTTTCACGTCCAATCATAGCCGCATTGATTATGGCGACCTCGATCTTCCTCTTAGGAGGAGGAATATATGATATCTTCATGAATCCGCCAATAATACTGCCGGTTGGAGAGGGAAGATTCCTGCCGTTCATACCATATGACGTTAATAGGCAGCTGCTCATTGGAAGCATAGGAGTCATCATCCTCTACGCGCTTGGAGCCCTAGGATTACTAATTATCTATCATAGCGCTAGATACGTGCATAACCAGAGGACGGCCTTGTTTCTCATAGGGATAGGAGCGGGCTTTCTGTTAATTTCATTCGGCATAATCGAGTCTATAATCTTCTGGATGATGAATTATTAGGCTCAGAACTTAATCTGCATTTAAATTATATTAGTCTCGAGATTAATATCTCAGATCTCCAGTTATTATCAGAGTTGATTGGTATGAGGACGATTGAGTGGCGTGAAGGCATCGTATTAACTATCGATCAGCGATTTCTGCCGCTTAGGGAGGAGTGGATTGAGATAAGGAACTGTATGGATGCGGCGTCAGCAATAAAAGAGATGAAGGTTAGAGGAGCGCCGCTAATAGGAGTTACGGCGGCCTACGGCTTGGCATTAACGGCCTATCATTCGAGAGCTAGGAGCAGAGATGAATTGATGCGTGAACTTGAGAGGTGCGCTGAGAGATTAAGGAGGACAAGGCCGACGGCTGTTAACCTCTTCTGGGCGATCGATAGAGTCTTGGATAGGGCTAGAAGGACATCGGGAGGAGTGGAGGAGCTGAGGGATGCGGTTATTTCGGAGGCTATTGCAATGGCCGATGAAGATGTAGAGACAAACAGGAGGATTGGGATGTATGGTGCAAGGTTAATATCGGATGGCGACACCATCCTAACCCATTGTAATGCTGGCAGCTTAGCCACCGTGGATTATGGAACCGCATTAGCTGTTATTCGAGCGGCATGGGAGGAGGGTAAGAAGATACGGGTCATAGCTGACGAGACAAGGCCGAAGCTTCAGGGGGCAAGGCTAACAGTATATGAGCTCATGCGGGACGGGATACCGGTAACGTTGATCACGGATAACATGGCTGGGTATGTGATGGCTAAGGGCATGGTTGATAAGGTGATTGTAGGCGCCGATAGGATAGTGAGGGATGGAGTGGCAAATAAGATAGGCACATACACAGTTGCAGTCCTAGCTAAGGAGCATAAAATACCATTCTACGTTGCTGCTCCCACATCCACATTTGATCTCTCAAGGGCATCCGAGGATGTGATAATAGAGGAGAGAAGCCCAGATGAGGTCGTATACGTCGGTTCGACAAGGATAGCCCCTGAGGGAGTGAAGGTTATAAATCCAGCCTTCGACATCACACCAATCAGATATGTTGATGCAATTATATGCGAGAAGGGGGTTTACACGCGGAGGGAATTCCTAAAGCTCGTGGAGAAGACATAAAACGGCATGGCTGGGGGACGATTAAATGAGCGGCGAAGAAGAGAGAGAATCTAATCGAAGGGAGAACCTTCCAATCCACGGGATCCTAAGGGAAGATGGAGTTCTCATCCCAGCCTCAGAGGATATTGAGGGACTTAAGTCACGTGGGTATGGAACGCCGAAGAATGATGATCTCATACTCGCATACTATGAGGCTTTATATCTGCTGAGCAAAGGGATACTTGAAGTCAAGGATGAAGAGACAGGTAAGAAATTGTCATTTGAGGATCTACTTGAGAAGGCTAAAAGCGTCAATGAGGATGCATGGGTCAAATATCTCGTTTATAGGGATCTCAGAAGCAGGGGCTACTTCGTCAGGGAGGGATTCGGATTCGGAGTTGACTTCAGAGTTTATGAGAGGGGAGAGTATGGAAAATCAGCCGCGGCATATATTGTCCTCGGAATAAAAGAGGGAAAACCTATTAAGATTGAGGATCTCGCGATGATCTTGTCTCGTGTTCAGAGCATGAAGAAGACACTCATATTATCCGTCATCAGCAGGAGGGGGGAGATAGTCTACTATTCGCTCTCACGTTTAAGCTTCACGTGAGAAAGAGTTTAATGCCAGATAGTCAAAGAGAATATGAGCCTCTTAGGGAATAATCTTCAGGGAGGACCCGCCTACGCCCATTCCAAATCAGCCAGTTAGGGGGATGAGGGATCTACTTCCAGAAGAGGCTTTGAGACTTAGGTTAATAGAGGAGAAGGCAAGGGAGATCGCGAGGCTCTATGGATATGAAGAAGTGATAACCCCCCTCATCGAATACTATGAGCTCTTAGCAGCGAAGATAGGCGAAGAAAACAGGAAGAGAATGTATGTCTTTGAGGATCTCGGAGGCAGAAAGGTGGCCTTAAGGCCTGAATTCACCGCTTCAATCGCGAGGCTAATAGCCACGAAGATGCGGATGAAACCAAAGCCCATAAGGCTGTTCTCAACTGGAAGTCTATACAGATACGATGAGCCTCAATTCGGGAGATACAGGGAGTTCTGGCAGGCAAACTTTGAGCTCTTCGGCTCTGAGATGCCGGAGGCCGACGCCGAGATCATACTTTTAACCGACGATCTCTTCTCTAAGATTGGCTTAAAGAATTACTGCTTTAAGATCGGCCATGTAGGAATCTTAAGGGGGATCTTCGAGGAGGAGGGAATCGGAGAGGAGAAACAGAACGGCATAATGCAGTTGATGGATAAGAAGGAATGGGATGAGGCTTTAAGGTTCATCAAGCAGTCTGCTACCTCCCAGAAATGCTTAGATTCGATAAGAGGGCTCATAGAGATCTCTGGGAGGAGTACATCTGTACTCGATGAGATCAGGGAGGTAATTGAAGATTATCCCAGAGCTATCAATGCAGTCGAGAATCTAAATGAGATAATCAGCCTTTTAAAGGCTGGGGGATTAAACACCGACTTTACGGTAGAGGCTGGATTTGCGAGGGGACTAGAATACTATACCGGATTGATCTTTGAGGTTTACGTTTCGGAGATGGATATTGCCTTGGGGGGAGGGGGAAGATACGATAAGCTAGTTGAACTCTTCGGAGGGGAGAGAATTCCAGGGGTTGGAATGGCCGCTGGGATTGATCGTATCTCATTAGCACTTGAAAAGCAGGGTGTAGAACTACAGTATGAAAAGCCCGAAAGGATCATCGTGATCCCCATAGAGAGATCCATGCTTGGAGAAGCATTCAGGGTTGCATCAGCCCTCAGAGAAGGAGGATTCTCAGCTGAGATCGAATCTATGGGCCGCTCAATAGCACGTGCGCTCTCAGATGCCGATAGGAGGGGAATATCTTTCGCGGTTATTCTCGGACCTAAAGAGATGCGAGAGGGCATGGTGGCTCTTAGATGTATGGCCAAGAGGAAACAAGTAACCGTGAAGATGGATGAATTATCAGATAAGATAAGAGAGTTAATCAGCGAAGATTAATCGCCCAAAAAGGCAGCTCATCATACAAATCGCTTATACATTAATCCTTAAATCATCAAGCCTAAATAATTATTCATGAGCATTCCATACCGGAAGGCATTATTGATGGGATCGGATAAGAAGATTGAAGATCTGCTTGGAAGAATAGACGAGTTAATAAGAATGCTCAAATTCTTAATCGATGATCTAACGGAGATCTCCGATGCGCTGAAAGCCTCGGTTGGAATGCCTCTTCAAGCTCAGGAGGCCAACCCGCCTGAAGAGCTGAAGCCCCCAATCACCACCCAGCAGACTTTAATTCCAGAGGAGACATTGGCCACAAGTGCTGCTCCTGAGAGGGCAATAACAATCGAGAATATTCAAGATCTGTTTCCACCAGATCTCGCTAATCTCCTCTACTTTGAGGATGCAGGAGAGCATATAATCGTTAAGCCCAGACAATACTTGGGCTCCGATAATTTCCGCCGTGTCGCATCTATAATACGCGATAAGCTGAGCGGAGAATACATCAGCGCTGGAAAGGACAGCCACTTCAGAGTGCCTAAAACATAGGCTTAAACTATATAGATGCTTAAATGTAGAACATATCCTCAGGAGTTCTCCTAGTCCTCTCAGCAGACTCGCTTATCTGCTGGGCTGCCATGCCCTTACTCACTCCCTTCTCAGTAACTTCCATATCATACTTTATGAATTCAGTTATGAACTCCGTTAGCTTCTTATTCATCTCCTCAAGTTCCTTCTGACTGAACGTCACCATTATATCTGGATTATTAATCCAATTTAGCCATCCGAGAATGCTTCTATGCAATGCATAAAGCGAAAATCTCATTGATTGAATAAGATCCAGCCTGTCCTTATCCTTCTTCTGTGACATCCGCTCTATCTGCTCAAGGATCTTCTGGCAAGTCTCAATCCATCCTTGACCCAAAATAATTACACCTCATCACGATTCATTATAATTTCTCCTCAAGCGCCTATTATTCCTTTTGGTTTTCGGATCCGCCACTAATAGAGTATCCTAAAGCCCTGAAACCTCCCAGTTGGCTCCTCCCATGAAACCTCAACCTTCCTCACAATGGCTCCGGGAGGCCCCCTGTGACAGAACGCGATCATCCTCTCAACATCCTCCTTCTCACCCTCAAATACAGCCTCAACCCTACCATCCGGAAGATTTCTCACCCATCCTGCAACCCCAAGCTTAACGGCTAAACATTTAGTCTCGTACCTAAAGAATACTCCCTGAACGCGGCCGCTGATGAGGACATGAGCCCTCACCTTCACGGCGAGCCACCCAACTAACAATCAATCAGCATCAAAGGTATTCTTTCACGAGACCCTCTTGAAGGTTATGGTTTGATTTGAGAGTATTACGTCATAAACTTGATTTACATCGAATTTTACGTCAAGCTGCTCATACTCCTCCTCCGTCAGGAAGAGTATTATCTTCGGCTGGTAGAGCTGCATTCTGGCTCCGAAGATCGGTATCTGCTGCTGAATCGCCTTAACCATCTCTTGGACCATTCGTGCCTCCTCACTCTGCGGCCTAATCGCGAAGCTTGGAACTACACTCTCCTCTATGAGCTCTATCCTCTTACCCAAGTTTCCCGAGGCATCCTTCATGGATTCAATCCTATGAACTATAACTCTCACTTTCTCTCTCCCCGAAACCTTATTCCAGATCGCCTAAGATTTAAACGTTACATCATAAATGGACAATGAAACATTTGAACATTTCCTTGTGGCAGTTCAAAATTATAACGTCCACTCTACATTTTTATCGTTTATGTCATACTCTTCCAACTTAAAGCCTTATAGGCAAGTATCGCGACATAATTGTATATTATCATGTATGGATATATGTGGAGAGCAAGGCGATGAAGCTCGTAACAGTTCTACTGCCCGAAGCATACCTTGAAGGGTTAGATGAGCTAGTGAGGCAGAATATGTATCCGAGCCGAAGCGCGGCGATAAGAGCCGCCGTCAGAGACCTATTAAGACGGGAGCTCTGGAAGAGCAGATAAAT
>QMXE01000007.1 GCA_003661975.1 Candidatus Bathyarchaeota archaeon | reverse complement strand
TGAGGGATACTTCTATTGGTCATTAATTGATAATTTCGAATGGGCTAAGGGGTTTAAGATGAGATTCGGCCTATTCAGAGTAGATTATGAGACTAAGAGGAGGATTCCGACGAAAGCCGTGAAAGTGTATAGGCAAATAATTGAAGGGTTAAAATCGTTTTCATTATAGATCCTAAACAGCCCACCCTAACCTATCCATTCATCTAAATGCTCAGCAATAAACTCATCATCATTAAGATGCGGATAGGCCTTGTAAACTCGATCTATCTCCTCCATCTGTCCCTCTGATAGATCAAGATTTGGATTAATGCACCATCTTCCTCTGAGAAGCCCCTGTCTCCTGAGAATCTCATGTATGCCCGGTATGCAACCTCTAAAGTTGTGTTTTGCGTCGAAGATCGCTCCGTTAGCATCGGTTATTTGAGCACCTAAGGTCAATAGGTCCCTTGGTATGGGCTCATTTGACTCCATGATTGCATGTATCCTCTCTAGGAGCTCAACAGCCTTTCTCGTCCAAAATGCCCATTGTCCTAATAGCCCACTGACAATCCTGACTTTAACAGTCTCATTATTTACGTTAAACGAGAAGGTTGTGATTAAATCGTTAACTATATTGTCGTCGTTGCCCGTGTATAATGCGATCTCATCTGTCCGGCCGGCCTCTGCAACCGCGCGGATGACATCTATTGTATAGTATCGGTTGAATGGCGCTATCTTTATGGCTACGACATTCTCGATCTCGACGAATCTTCTCCAAAATTCGTAGCTTAGTAATCTTCCGCCGACGGCTGGCTGGAGGTAAAATCCGAATATTGGGATTACCTCCGCAACTGCCCTACAATGAGAGATTATCTTATCGATCGTTGCGTCTTTAAATGCATCAAGGCTTAAGAGACCAGCGTGATATCCCTGCTCCACTGCGAATTCTGCCTCGGAGATCGCCTGCCTCGTTGATCCGCAGATCCCAGCGATCATCACTATTGGCTTTCTTAAAGCGTGACTCTTATATTCCTCAACTGTTTCAGCGGCGAGTTTTAAGACGGGTCTATAAAGTCCGACTTTTGGGTTGTGAATCTCAAATTGGGTTGTGTGAACTCCAACTGCTAATCCTCCAGCTCCGGCTGAAAGGTAATATCTCGTTAATCCCCCTTGTCTTTCTTCATCGAGTCTTCTATCCTTTGTTAGGGCTAATGGATGGGCCGGTATGACTATGCCCTTCCTTAATGTTTCAAGGACCTCCTTTGGCGGCATGGGATACTTAGTCACGCTTAGAACCTCCCATTCCTAACATCATAGTGAGTAGGCTTATTCCATGTTGGCCCTCCAATGAGGATCCAGTGTGCAACCCATTCTATCATCTGTTTAAGCGTAACCTTCGGATAGCCGAAGATGCGATGATACTCCGAAGCATTGCTTAATAGGGCCGTATCCATCTCCTCATTCTGAAATATGGGTTTCTTACCGAAGATCTCTCCGAATCGAGTGGCAAGCCATCTTATCGAGATGATCTCTGGGCCAGTTAAATTAAGTATTTTGGGTGGATTTTGACATAGAGTTAATGACTGAATTGCTGCATTATTAACGTCTCCCTGCCAAATGACGTTTACGTATCCCATTTTTAGATCTATGGGTTCTCCCCGAAAGACTTTGCTGGCAACATCCAAAAGAACTCCATATCGCAACTCAATGGCATAATTCAGCCTTAGAAAGATGGCTTTTGTTCCGAATTTTCTGCAGAAATACTCAAAAATTCTTTCCCTTCCGAGGCATGATTGAGCATACTCGCCTATTGGATTTGGAGGATCAGATTCGGTTGATCCGCCTGAACTTATTGGAACTAATGGATATACATTTCCCGTCGAGAAGACTACTATTCGCGAATTTCTGAACTTTTGTGCTATAAGCGCTGGTATGTACGTGTTAGTCGCCCAAGTTAAGGGTTCATCTCCTTTAGTTCCAAATTTCCTGCCGACCATGTATATTACATTCGATACTTCGGGGAGCTTATCAACTTCATCTCTCTCAAGTAGATCACATAGTATCGTTTCAACCCTAGCCTTATTTAGCTTCTGTCTTATCTCGGATGTCGAGAAACGTGAGACAGCTATGACCTTCTTGTCGGCTCCGGCTTCCTCGATCGCTCTTTTTGCAAGGATAGCCAGGGAAGGCCCTATCTTTCCTCCAGCACCCAAGATTATGATATCTCCATCTATCTTTTGGATTACCCTTACAGTCTCGGGTGATGGCCTCGAGATTATCTCTTCGAGGACTGATTCCGTCTCTATCTTTGATGGCCACAATCTTCGCAGCGCCCATGCATTTATAATCATAGCTATCTGGCTCTTTCGATTTTTAAAAATGATGCTGAAATATTCACATTCTACCCATGGCTTTTAATCCAGAAATTCTGATATGCATCTCTATTCGTTTTATTGTCAATATCGATATGGCCAGGAAGGATGCTGTTAGGATCAGCGATAAAGGCACAATTACGGTTGGAGATGTCCAAGGTTTAATTCCAGCGGCACCGAACCTGACGAGCTCGGCTGAGTGGCTGAATGGAATTAGAATCGCTATGTAAGCGAGGAATCTCGGCAGTTTAGAGAGCGGAGCCATTATTCCCCCAGCTATTAGGATGATGAAATTAAGTATCTCTATAAACATCTGTTGAATGCCAGTTTTGAAGGAGAGAGCGGCTAATATCAGACCAATTGATATGGACATTAAAGTTAACGTTAAGATTCCCAGCATCAAAATGAATGGATCCGTAATAGTTATGATTGGTGAACCTTCGAATCCGCTGAGGGTTATGTAGATGAAGATTGTCGCTAGGGCTGATAAGAAAAGTCCTGTGATGGGTCTTCCAACGAGAACGAGGAATGGTGATGTATCAGTTAATATATGTTCCTCAACGAATCCTTGGGAAAGATAATACCATGTCCACCCGCTTATTAGGCTGATAGTATTGGACATTATGTTCCACATGATTATTCCCCAGAAGACTATCGGTATCGCCTTAAAGAGTTCTCCTTTCGGAGTGAACATTAGGGCTCCCAGCAGGAATAAGAGTATCCATAGAGTAATCGAGAGGGCCATATTTAGGAAGGATATCTTGTATCTCCAGAGCCTCAATATGTGCAGCCAAACCACAGCTTTTATCTTATAAAGTTTCAAGTTAGATTACTCCCTTTCCTCTTAAGGCTCTGTCGGCTCTCTTTAAGGTTAGGGATGCTAGGAGATTATATGCGATAGTCATGACCGTTAAAGTGTATATCAAAATCAGCACAAGGCGAATCTCTGGGATCGTATATTTTGAGAAAAGCCGGGTGGCCTCAACTACATAAGCCACGGGCATAATTCTGCCTATAAATTGAAGGATGGATGGTAGGATTTCGAGGGGATAGTAGACTCCAGAGACAAGTAGTAAGAATGGAATTATGATTTGACCTATATTGCTTTCCTCCTTCGCTATGAGAGTAAGCGAGGCGATTAGAGCTGAGAGTCCAAGTAAAGGAAGCATACCAAGAAATATGAAGATTAGAATCGTCAATATTCGAATTCCCCCAGATATTCCCTCTAGATATAGGGCTGCGGGGAGTATGGCGGCTACCGTTATTAATGGGGAGATTATGGCGTCTGGCAGGCCAGCCGCTATGAAGATTATGGGCGTCTCAGCTGGCGTCAGCATAATGTATGGAAGAGTTCCACTCCATCTATTCTCTATTACAAATTCGGCTAGTGAGGAGACTATGCTGATGCTCGACATGGCTACGACCGTGGAGGAAAGAAGGAAGAGGATTGGACTTGAGACTCCAAGCCTCTCACTATATGATTCTATTGAGCCGAACAACGAGCCGAAACCAAGAATTAGAGCCACCATTAGATATGGCCAGATGAAATGGTAAAATAGGAGCCATCTGTTATTTTTATACCAGCACATATCAGCAAAGAGGTAGGCTCTAAATATATCGAAACATCCTGTCATGGCTAAATTCCACTTTTACCCGTTAAGGCTATAAAGACATCCTCTAATGTCGGCTCCTCCAGCCTAACCCTATTAACCCTGATTGAGAGGTTAGACAGAATCTTTATAGCCTCGGCCAGATTAGACTCTTCACTACCAGCTCTTGAGAGTATTCTGATTCTTAGCCTTCCTTTATCATCCATGCTAAGCCCGACATTTCCATCAATCATCTCTGAGATCCTATCTTTTATTGCGTCAATTCCAATGGGCGTTCCCGAAGCGACTATATCAATAATCACTCTCCTTGCTACCATCCTCTTGAGCTCATCAACTTTTCCGAGAGATATTATTCTTCCTTCATCTATTATTGCAACTCTGTCGCATATCATCTCGGCCTCGAACATGTTATGAGTGGTTAATAGTATTGCCTTCCCATCTTCTTTGGCAAGTTTTATGAGGAGCTCCCTCATGGCTCTAGCCGAGGGTGGGTCAAGCCCAAGGGTAGGCTCATCTAGGATTAATATTGGCGGATCCTTGAGTAGAGCCCTCGCCAATGAGAGTCTGGCTTTCATCCCCAATGAGTATTCCTCATAGAATTTATCTGAGACTCCAAGCCTCTCAAGCCCCAAGATATTAAGCAACTCATTTACTCTTCTGTTAAGCTTATCTCCCCTTATTCCCATTAACATCCCAAAATACTTTAGATTCTCCCTGCCAGTCAACTTCCAAAAGAAGCCCTTCTCTACAGTTAGAGTCACTCCAATATTATTCCTAACTATGCTCGAGAACTCAACAACATCATATCCAGCAACCTTAGCTGAGCCGCCGTCAGGAAGCAGGAGAGTCGCCAGGATCTTCACTGTTGTGGTCTTACCAGCGCCGTTCGGCCCAAGAAGACCGAAGACCTCACCGTATTTCACGTTGAATGATATTTTCTTAAGTGCCTTAACTATAATCTTCTCTCGTCTAAACCAACCTTTCTTGAGTGAGCTAGTATATCTCTTAGTAAGATCCTTGACTTCGATGGCCTCAGCCATTCCGAATCCTCTCTTCGCAATCGGGCGTTCTGAGATTTCTTCCCTCCATATTAATCTGCTATGCCCATACTCTCGGCAATTTTTAATATTCACCTAACACTTATCACGAAGTCTATATAATGTTACGTGGCCTGTTTGCTGTTGATGTCCTGCAAAATCTTATCAAGAGAATTAGATACTTATGATTGATGGTGATTGAGCGGTGAAGGTTGCGGTTCAACTCTACACTATAAGAGATAAGACCTCCAGGGACTACGTTAATGCCCTTAAAGTAGTCTCCCAGGTGGGCTATAAGGGTATTGAATTCGCTGGACATCCATTCGGAACAGTCTCGGCTGAAGAACTCAAAAAACTTCTTGGAAAACTTGGTCTAATACCAGTTTCAGCACATGTCGGCTTTAAGGATCTAATTGAGAAACCTAATAATATAATAGGTTACGCCATGAAGCTTGGCCTAAAATATATCGTGTCTGAGCCTAACGTAAGGGAGATGAAGAGCCTAGATGACTCCCTAGAAGCCGCTAGGAGCATGAATAATATTGGAAAGAAAATTAAGGATGCTGGAATGCTGTTTGGCATGCATAATCATGCCATAGAGTTCGAGAGGAAATTTGAGGGTAGAATCGTTTATGATATACTTGTTGAGAATACTGATCCAGCATTGGTCTTCTTCCAACCGGATGTTTACTGGATTAAGTATGCTGGTTATGATCCAGTTGAAATCATTAATAGGCTAAGGGGCAGATGTCATCTGATCCACCTGAAGGACATTAAGGATTCAAAATCCAAGGTCTTTGCCGAGCTAGGGCGGGGAATAATAGACTTTAAGGCTATAATTGAGGCGGGGGAGAGAGCCGGGGCTGACTGGTATATATTCGAGAATGATAGGCCAAGTGTGGATTCATTCGAGAGTATTAAAATAGCCTTGGAATATCTCAGAGAAAATTTCGACGTTGAGTGACAGTAAGGTAATTGGAATTGGTTTAGGGTATCCAGATTTCATATTTAGAGTTTTTCCTATGAAAAAATGAGTCGGTATGGTTGGGATGGTTTGGTGCTCCGGCCGGGATTTGAACCCGGGTCTGCGGCTTTCTCCTTCTTCTGATCGAGAGGCCGCCATACTTGACCGGACTATACTACCGGAGCGCGAAGCATCTTTTGACTTTGGGCGGCGTTGAGAAATAGTGGGATTTCAGGCTTTTATCGACCTAGGATCTTTTCTGCGGCCTTTCTTATGTCTTCAGCCTTTACGGTCTTTCTACTTGCGTGCATAGCCCAATCTATTGCTTCCCTGCCGATCTTTAGGCCTATGTCTTCTAGGACCTTCCCCATCTCTATCGCGGCTGACTCGCTTACTCTCTCAGCTCCAGCCTTCTTTATTATCCTATGCATAGCGGCTATCGCTAATTCTCCCATAACAATCACGCTTCTATCTTGTATCTCTCATCCATGTCTTATTTAACGTTTTTTCTAACAAATAGAAGAGGTTTAGGAATCCTTTATAAATGGTTCGCCTTAATCCTTATATATCCATAATTTCATTGATTCAGAAAGTATTGGAAGGTTGTCGCCGTAAAAGCGTTAAAGGATGAATGACGCTTTGGGTAATGTACGCACAGAGAAGGTTAAGAGGATTGCCCGAGAGCTCGTGAGGAGATATCCCGATAGGTTTACTGCGGATTATGAAGAGAATAAGAAGGTTCTCATAGGGCTGGTTAATCTGCCATCTAAAAAGCTGAGGAATATGATTGCCGGATATGTGACAAGCCTTGTAGTTGCTTCTATGGTTAATAAGCCATCTGAAGAAGAGTCTCAGTAGAATTCTTCGAGGCTTCTTGCACGTTTTTTATTTAGGATTTCAGCGCATCTTTTGGGATCTAGCGACTTAAATTCTAGGCCTAAGCTCACAAGTAACTTTTGAACTCCCCTCGCGATTCTCGGGGCCGCTAGTATTCCTCTTACATCCCTATTAACCTTGCCTTTTAGGGAGCTTACATATCTTGAGAGTTGAAGCACGGCTTCTCTTCCAGCCGTTCTCCTTTTTATCTCAATTACAACAAGCCTGCCATCTCTGTCTATTCCAAACACATCTACGAATCCAGGCTCAACCCTCTTTTCATAAGTGATTGGTTGAAATCCAGGCTCGATTAATGATGGATTGGCCAATATGGCCTCTTGCATGTCCTCTTCACTTGCATAGAGGGAGAATTCTCCCTTATCCACCAGATTTAGTGCTGCGAAAAGATATACTTTATCGAAGAATATCTTTATGGTCTCTCTAGGCTTTAACCTGACAGCTCTTATCGATAAGACGGGCTCTTCGAAATTGATATGTCCCCCTGTACTTTGTTCATCTACGCTCTGTTGAGGCTCAGATTCTACGTGGTATATTATTTCGTCTCCTGGCATCCAGTTTACTGGTTCATATCCGATTGGACGGTGTACGAGTAGGGCTCCATCCTTCTTGATGATGACTATTCTCTCTCCAGGTTTCAATTTTGAGCTTGCTCTTCCCCAATAGCTTATCCAGCAGTTTCCGGAGATCAGAATTGTTCTACGCTTAATTGTTCTCTCCAGAATTTCAGTTAGGCTCTTAACGTCGGGGTCTTTAAGGATCTCAACTTTCATCTCAGCTCAGATCATAATTGAATGTCCCTCCTTATCACTCTTTGGAGCAGGGGATCATCAGCCTTTTATTTTTCACTGGCACATCCAATCTTTGGGAGGGAAACGTGGAGGGCGAGTGGGAGAGGAAGAGGGAGACCCTTGAACATTATGATAGGCTAGCCTTGATATATGATTCTCTTTATGGAGAAGAACAGAGCATTAAGATAGGATTAGCCCTTAGAAACTTGAAGGTTAAAAATGGCGACTTATTATTAGATATTGGATGCGGCACTGGAATACTTATGGAGTTTGTCATGCCCATAATCAAGCATTATGTTGGCTTAGACCTAGCTAAGAAGACACTCAAAGTTGCAGCTGAAAGATCAAGACGTTTGAAAGTTAAATCTAAGGTATCATTGATACGTGCTGACGCTGATCATCTCCCCTTTCGGTCTGGCTCCTTCAGCATTATTTTTGCTTTAACTCTTCTACAGAATATGCCTGAGCCAAGTAGGACATTAGTGGAGATCCTTAGGGTAGCTAAAGAAAAATCTCAAATAGTAATTACTGGTTTAAAGAAGAACTTTACAAAGAAGGAGTTTGATGAGCTGGTATGCCGCATCTGGAGGGATCATACCTTTTTTGAGGCTCCGGGATCTAAGGACTTCATAGTTGTGATTAAGGTAAAGGATAAATAAGACGATCGAGAAGAAAATAGAACGGTGAGAAGAGATGCCTACGCATGGAAGCCTATCAAAGGCTGGGAAAGTCAGGTCGCAGACTCCTAAGATAGAGCCTATTCCAAAGACTAGGAAGCCTCCGAGAGTCCGAGTTAGAAGGGCCTATGAGAAGAGGATTATTTTACAGCGTAGGCCTGGTCAGAACTGGATATAAAACGCCAAAATCATTTCTTTTTAAAAAATAGGGTTTATTGAAGTTCTATCCATCTTCCTTTCTGCGAGGATTCTTCTATTGCATTTAATACTTCTTGACATTTCAGTCCATCATAGAATGTGGCTGCCATCGGGGCAACTGGTTTATCATTAACTATGCAGTCTATGAAGTGGTAGATTTCGTGGACGAATGTGTGTTCCCATCCTATTATATGGCCGTGCGGCCACCAGTGTTCCATGAATGGATGAACAGTCTCCGTTACGAGTATATTCCTGAATCCCATGCGATCCTCAGGGTCTCTTCTAGAGTAAACTTCTAACTCATTAAGCCTCTCTAGATTAAAGATTATTGAGCCTTCTGTTCCGTGAATCTCTATCCTCTGATAATTCTTTCTTCCAGCGCAGAACCTTGAGGCTTCGAGGCTTCCTATCGCTCCATTCTTGAATCTGACCATCGCAATGAAGGCGTCGTCAACATCTACCTTTCCTTTCTTCTGTGGATTCTCGGGTAAAGGTCTCTCCTTAATGAATGTCTCCATCATGCCGCAGACCGCCTTTATCTCTCCAACGAGGAATCTTGCCAAGTCTATTATGTGAGCGCCGAGATCCCCAAGTGCTCCAGAGCCAGCGACGCTCTTTCTCAGCCTCCACACTAATGGGAAGTTTGGATCCATAATCCACTCCTGAAGGTATACGGCTCTATACTGTAGGATCTTTCCTATGAAACCCTCATCTATCAGCTTTTTAGCCAATCTTATTGCTGGAACAAAGCGGTAATTGAAGGCAACCATATTCTTGACTCCGGCCTTCTCAACAGCCTCGTATGCCGCCCTCGCATCTTCTAATGTTGCCGCTAATGGTTTTTCGCATAGAACGTTCTTCCCGGCTTCAGCGGCTGCTATGCATGGTTTGGCATGCATATTATTTGGTAGGCAGTTATCGACGATCTCTATTCTCTCATCTGCTATTAGCTTCTTCCAGTCTGTGTAGTATGTTTCGAATCCATATCTTCTCGCCGCCTCCGCCACAGCC
This sequence comes from Candidatus Bathyarchaeota archaeon, assembly GCA_003661975.1. Lineage (GTDB taxonomy): Archaea > Thermoproteota > Bathyarchaeia > Bathyarchaeales > DTEX01 > B63. The sequence goes on along the minus strand of QMXE01000007.1, from coordinate 21,711 downwards.
TCCTCTGTTCTTCCGCATATCGCTATTAGCCTTGGAATTGCGGGTGGAGGATAGAAGAATATTGGCATCTTCTTATATCCGTTTGTATGAGCCTTCCCCATGAAGGCATATCCTAAAATCCCAACGCCTATCTCTCCTATCTTCTCTGCCCTTTCAACCTTGCCCATTCTGACAAATCCAACTTCCTTCTCTGGCATCCCTACCACCACACCTGCTTTAATGGAGCCTTTATGATCAGAGGCTTAAGGAATGCTATGCACTTCTCGCATCCATCCTCCCTGCTCATCACGGGATCCTCATGCTCATAGCTGAGCACATAGTCGTATCCAACCTCGACGAAGGCCGTTAGAATCCTCTTCCAATTAACGTCTCCCCAGCCTACAACTCTAAATCTAAATCCCCTGTCGGGTCTCATCCATGCTCCCGTTGGTATAACTCCGGAGGTAGATACATTCTCCTTAACTATCTCTGCATCCTTCGCATGAGCATGGTATATTCTATCGCCAAACTTTTTGATGAATACGACTGGATCGATTCCCTGCCATATCAAATGGCTGGGATCAAAATTGAACCCAAACTCCTTTCTCTCATTTATTGCCTTTAACGCCTGCTCGGCAGTCTCTATGTTATAGGCCTGCTCTTGCGGGTGAACCTCATGGGCAAACTTTATTCCATGAGCCGCAAAGACATCTAAAATTTCATTCCATCTCTCAGCGAATATTTCAAATCCCTTCTCGAATATCTTCTCGTTAGCTGGCGGGAATATATACCATGACCCCCAATTTGGAGCCCCGATAAATCCATTCACGACTGGCACATCTAATGCTGCGGCGGCCATCGCTGTTTTCTTCATCCGCTCCATGCCATACTTAATCTTTTCCTCGGGGGTCCCTTTGAACCATTCGTCAGTAGACTCGTCATGAGGCCCTAATACTAGCTGTCCCTCCAAGTGATTACTTAAGGCCGAAATGAACAGTCCATACTTTTCTATTGTCTTCTTATATTCCGTTGCTCCGCCTGAGAGTATTTTGTCAATATCTATGTGATTGCTTCCCTTCCATGCGGTTATCTCAACTGCCTCGTAGCCCAGCTCTGAAACATACTTAAGAACCTTCTCCAGCTTTAGATCATTATATAAAATTGTGAAGATCCCTATCTTCAATTTTTATCTCCCCTACAATTTAATTATAAAGATAGATCTCAATCCTTAAAAGATTTATCACAAGCAGGAATCTTCTCAGTTCGGCTCATTACACGGACAGAACGAAACAAAAAGGCCAATGGCTATAAGTTGACAAAATCATCTCATTTCAGGACTTCTCAAACTGTTTATCCTCGTTTGGTCGGGCATTAACAACGCCTGTATGGCGGAGCAACTCCGCAGAATTACTATCTTCTAAGATAGATCTATTGCTGGCTTTATTTTTGCAGGGAATCGCCGGTGGACTGAGATATTGCATAAAATTAGTTATCATTGGCAAAATTATAGGCTTCATAATTTATTCACGATGTTAAGCGCTGTTATTTCGGAGAATCAGCATTTCCCTTCTCTATGAAGTATTTACGTGTTCTGGGATTGCATGAGATCATGTCATTCTCAAATAGTCTGCGTAGGGATCTGAAGACTGCTTTAGGCTTCATATTTAGCCTCTCAGCGATCTCATAAAGTGTAAGCGGGCCGTTCTGGCTTAAGAGATCAAGTATCCTCCGGTCAGTCTTATTCAAATTACCATCCGCCCCGTTCTCTTTAACTCTCACAGGCCACTATATCAAATTTATCGTGTCAAGATCCATCCTTCAAGTTCATTATAGATAAGATTAATCTTTCTTGGGCAATATCTTATTTTGTGTAGTGAGAGAAGATGGGTAAATGCCGGATATGCGGGGATTACTCCCCCGTAATCTCAAGTAATCTAGGCGTCTGTATTCGGTGCTTAAGGGAGAATCCCGAAGATGCCCTTAATGTAGCCGCTGAAGCCCATGCTGAGGCTAGGAGATCCTTCGGCCTCCCGGAGAATCCCCCACGTGATGAGAATGGAATTGAATGCGGTATGTGCGCGAATAATTGTAGGATTGAAGCTGGGAGAAAAGGCTTCTGCGGTTTAGTCGTTAATAAGAATGGCAAATTAATCCGTCTTGGAGGAACAGTAGATAAGGGAATATTAGAATGGTATTATGATCCGCTTCCGACAAATTGCGTTGCTGAATGGTTCTGTCCGGGATGTACTGGGGGTGGATATCCAAAATATGCTTATATGCCAGGCGCTGAGCATGGATATGTGAACTTAGCTGTATTCTATGGAGCATGTAGCTTCGACTGTCTCTTCTGTCAAAACTGGCATTACAAAGAATTGACGGTTAAGCTTAGGCCTAGAATTTCGGCTCAGGAGCTAGCCAGTAAGGCCGATGAGAAGGTCTCGTGCATTTGCTTCTTCGGAGGAGATCCGTCAGTTCAGATGCCTCATGCTATAGGAACAAGTCGAATAGCCTTGGAGAATGCAAGGGATGAGAATAGAATTTTAAGGATATGCTGGGAGACAAACGGTAATCTGAAATGGAACTTCGCAAGGGGGGCTGCTGAACTATCTCTTCAAAGCGGCGGAATAGTGAAGTTTGACATTAAAGCATGGGATGATAACATCCACAGAGCCCTATGCGGAGTATCCAATGAGGCTACCCTACGAAACTTTAGAATGATAGGTGAGAGATACTTCGAGGAGAGAAGTGAAGTTCCTCTCTTAACTGCAAGCACCCTTCTAGTTCCTGGCTATGTAGACGCGAAGGAAGTTGAGATGATAGCCAAGTTCATCGCGGATATCAGCCCTAAAATCCCATACAGTCTGCTCGCATTCTATCCCCAATTTAGACTTAATGATCTGCCGACTACCAGTAGAAGGCAAGCGCTCGAATGCTTCAGGGTTGCAAAGAGATACTTGGAGAATGTATGGATAGGTAATATACATCTGCTCTCATGAATCTCTGGATCTTCGGAAGCCTTAAAGCCGAATGAGCATCAAGAGATATTAGCAGATTATTCGAAGTGAGGTATATGTGTAGGCTTTTAGGGGTGCTCTCAGTTAAGCCGACGAATGCCCGAAGATACCTACTTGATGATCCATGCTCACTTTATATTCAGAGCATGGCTGATCCTAGGAGGCTACAGGGAGATGGTTGGGGAATAGGCTACTACAGGAATGGAACACCAGTAATCATCAAGGATTATAGGCCAGTCTATAGGGATTATAGGGGTTTCTCCTCCGCCGTTCAGAAGGTGAGATCCAACATCATAATTGCACATATCAGGCGTGCAAGCAATCCAAGGGGCTTGAAGAAAGAGGCGCTCATATCAGTCGAGAACTCTCAGCCCTTCAATTATGACAGGTATATCTTCGCCCATAATGGAACGATAATGATACCTGATGAGCTCGCCGATACTCTGGGAGGATGGAAGACAAAGATTAGAGGATTAAATGACAGTGAAGTCTACTTTTGGTTCTTAATGAAGAAGATGAGTGAGGGTCTCAACTTAGCGGAGGCCCTAAGGGAGTTTAGGGAGACAATGAGGAACCTTTGGGTTAGGGTTAGATCTGCTCATCCAGAGAAGGATAAGCCATATCATATGTTGAATATTGTATTCAGCGACGGCGAAGCTCTTTACGCATACTGCGAATATGATGAGAATGCTAAACCTGTAAGATCGCTATGTTTTAGGGATCAGCCTGTCTATCAGATGTCCTATAGGCTCCTCGATGATGAACTTATCGTAGCATCCGAGAAGACAAATCGAGAAGAAAATTGGAGAATCATAAAAAATGGAGAGATGTTAACTGGAAGGATCGAGAATGGAAGGGTCACCGTTAAAACTATGAATCTCATCAGTTGAGATGGCTTTCATATTTTTATCCTCGTTTCCTCCTTAACGCTCTTGAGGACAATCGCCGTCTCGGTTCTTGTAATGCCATCTATCATTCCAATCCGGTCTATTATCTTGGTAAGAGACTCCTTATTCTCGGTTCTAATCTTCGCGATAATATAATATGTCCCAGTTACATCGTATACCTCATATACATCATCCATATTGCTCAGAGTCTCCAGGACACTCTCGAGTTTCTTAGGTTCACTATTTATGAGGACGAATGCCGTGAGAGACTTGCCTAAAAGCTCAGGTGAGACTATCACGGTGAATCTTTTTATTACGCCCTTCTTCCTAAGATTCTTTACTCGAACGAATATCGTTGCCTCGCTCACACCGACCTTCTCGGCTATCCTCTTGAAGGCCACCCTAGAATTATCCTGAAGCATCCTGAGAATTTCCCTATCGATATCGTCGATCTTTACCTTCATCATCCTCCACCAACATTGCGGAGAATCCATATCATATTTGCATTAAGAAAATAATATTTTTTTCGGAAAAATTTAATGAATCTTTAATTTTCCGAAAAATTTATAAGAAAACACTCGCCATGCTATTTAAGCATGAAGGGGAGGAATCGGCCTTCCTGCTGAAATGCCCAGAATGTGACGGTGAAATTGAGATTCCAGATGATGTGATCTCAGGTGAGATCGTCAGCTGCCCAGACTGTGGAATGGACTACGAAGTAGAGGTTACCCAGGAGGGAGAGATTAGGCTCAAGCCAGCCGAGATAGAGGGTGAAGATTGGGGAGAATAGGCTCGAATGACCACTATAAGCCTAATAAGCGATAGGATCAGATGGGACGAAAAGGCTCTGATAAATGCTGCGTCACGCATGAGGGTAGACCTCAAACTGATCGATCCAAAAGGCATCTTCATAAATGTCTCAGGAGGTCTAGATGAGATTAAGGATTCCTTTGGAGACGTAGCCATAAACCGTTGCATTAGCTATTTCAGAGGATTACATATAACAGCCATACTTGAGAAGGCCGGTTTAGAGGTCATAAATCCATTTGATGTCTCGCTTATATGCGGAAATAAGGTGTTTACGAATCTTGCATTAATGGAGGCTGGGGTTCCAATACCAAAGACGCTTCTGGCCTTTACAGGAGACGGAGCCCTTAAAGCGCTGGATGAGATAGGGTTCCCGGCAGTAATGAAGCCAGTCATTGGTAGCTGGGGACGGCTAATAGCGCTTGTTAAGGATAAGGATTCAGCCCAGGCGATAATCGAGTCTAGAGAGCAGATCCACAATGCACTGTTGCAGATCTATTATGTGCAGGAGTACGTTAATCGCCCGCCTAGGGATATTCGCATCTTAGTTATCGGCGATGAGGCTGTGGCGGCATCATACCGTTACTCGCCAAAGGATGATTGGCGAACAAACGTCGCTAGGGGAGGTGTGAGTAAGCCCTGCCGCCTAACGGATGATCTTGCGGATTTAGCATTACGAGCCGCGAAGGCGGTTGGAGGAGGAGTATTAGCAGTTGATTGCATGGAATCCCCAAGTGGAATCCTAGTTCATGAGGTTAATGGCACCGTGGAGTTTAGGGGATTATGTTCAGCCACTCAAGTTGATATTCCAAGAAAGATAATTGAGTATGCAGTTAGGATGGCTAAGAGATGAACGTAGGCGTAATAGGGGCATCTGGATACGTAGGCGGGGAACTTCTAAGGCTACTCATTAAACATCCGAGGGTAGACATCAATCTTGCAACTTCAAGGAGATACGCTGGCGAATTCGTATATAGAATCCACCCGAACCTCAGAGGCTGGACAAAATTGAAGTTCATGGCATTCAATCCGTCAAAGGCAACAGATGCATGCGACTTGCTATTCATAGCAACTCCTCATGGAGTCTCCTCGACATTTATGCCTGAAATAATCGAGACTGGAATTCGAGTTATTGATTTGAGCGCGGACTTCAGACTGAAGGATCCAAAGGCCTACATTAAATGGTATGGGTGGGAGCATAGTTGCCCCGAGCTCCTCGAGAAGGCCGTATATGGACTTCCAGAGTTACATAGAGACGAGATTAGGAGGGGACAGCTTATTGCATGTCCAGGATGCATGGCGGCGGCCGCTATACTCGCATTAGCCCCAATAGCTAAGCGTGGAGGGATAGAAAAGAATAGGGTGATAGTCGATTTTAAGGTTGGATCATCCGGGGGTGGAGCTAAGCCTTCATTGGCTTCTCATCACCCAGAGCACTTCGGCGTTATCAGGCCGTATAAGCCGGTTGGCCATAGGCATACGGCTGAAATAGAGCAGGAATTAAGCATACTATCAGGCGAGAAGTTCAGTGTTGCAATGTCAGCTCACGCAGTCAATATTGTTAGGGGCATACTGGCCACATGCCACTTATTCCTCACTGAGCAGATCTCTGTGATTGATGTCTGGAGGATTTATCGTCAATTCTACGGAGATGAACCCTTCATTAGACTTGTTAGGGAGATGAAAGGGATCTACAGGTATCCAGATCCAAAGGTTGTTGTCGGCTCGAACTACTGCGATATAGGCTTCGAATTAGACATGGACTACAGCCGCCTTGTTCTTTTATCCGCACTCGACAATCTAATGAAGGGAGCTGCTGGAACAGCCGTTCAAGACATGAATATAATATTTGGGTGGGATGAGAAGGAGGGACTTTGGGATCTCGGTCTCCATCCGATATGATTTGGGAGGGTGCTGGCGATGATCGTCCTAAAGATAGGCGGGGACATCTATAAGAGGGGCATGAATGATTCTCTCCTAGATGATATTAGGGAGATCCTTCCCAGAGAGGGAATGGTGATTGTTCATGGGGGAGGAGATGAAGTTACTGAGATAGCTGAGAGACTTGGGAAGAAGCAGATATTCATAACCTCCCCAAGCGGCATCAGAAGCAGATACACAGATAGGGAGACTGTTGAGATATACCTTATGGTTATGGCTGGCAGGGTCAATAAGGCTATTGTTCAGCATCTTCTGGAGCATGACCTTCCAGCCGTTGGGCTCTCAGGGATTGACAGCGGAATATTAAGGGCTAAACGTAAGAAGAGGCTCATCATAGTCGATGAGAGAGGCAGAAAGAGGATTATTGAAGGAGGTTATACTGGGAAGATAACGAAGGTGAATACGAAGTTGCTTCTTCTCCTAACTGAGAATGGATATTTACCCGTTATCGCCCCCGTCGCCTTAGGTGAGGAGAATGAGCCTCTCAATGTTGACTCCGATAGGGCGGCTGCAAGCATCGCCGGAGCATTGAAGGCCGAGAGACTCATATTCCTTACGGATGTTAGGGGAGTTATCGTTGATGAGGAGTATGTGCAGAGCTTGTCCTTGAATGAAGCTGAGGAACTGCTTCCGAAGATGGGGGCTGGCATGGACAAGAAGATGCTTGCCTCGATTGAGGCTTTGAAGGGCGGAGTTAAGGAAGCAATAATCTCCTCCGGGTTCATTGATAATCCCCTAATAAGCGCACTGGATCACTCGGCTGGGACAGTGATAACTGTTGGATGAGAAGAGAATAATCGAGATTGAAGATTCATATCTGGCTCGCGTTTACCAGAAATTCCCAATAAGCATCGTTAGGGGAAATGGAGCATTAGTGTATGATGCTAAGGGAAGAGAATATATTGACTGTATGGGCGGGTATGGAGTAAGCCTTGTTGGACATTGCCATCCGAGGGTAGTCGAAGCCATAAAGAGGCAAGCTCAGACCCTAATAACCTGTCACGGCTCGTTCTATAATGATAAGAGAGCCGAGCTTCTCGAGAAGCTCATTAAGATAGCGCCTAAGGGCTTGGAGAGGATATTCCTATGCAATAGCGGAGCAGAATCCGTTGAGTGCGCCTTGAAAGCCGCGATAAAATATACTGGCAAAAGAAGGATCATAAGTGCTGTTAGAGGATTCCATGGGAAGACTTTAGGCGCTTTATCCGCAACTTGGAATCCAAAATATAGGAATCCATTTAGAGCATTTATCTCCGAAAACTTCAGGTTCATGCCCTTCGGAAGGATCGATGAGGCTGAAAGGCTGATCGATGAAAATACCGCCGCTGTTATAGTTGAGCCTATCCAGGGCGAGGGGGGAATACACGTGGCTCCCCCCGGATACTTGAAGGCACTACGCGAGATATGCAATGAACATGATGCAGTCCTGATCTTCGATGAAGTTCAGACGGGTTTTGGAAGAACCGGGCGGATGTGGGCATCTCAGCATTGGAATGTAACTCCGGATGTTATGTGCGTTGCTAAGGCTTTGGGCGGCGGCGTTCCAATAGGAGCGACCATTGGAAAGGCTGAGATCATGGATTCCCTTAGAGTCGGGGAGCATTCAAGTACGTTTGGGGGGAATCCTCTTGCATGCGCCGCCGCCTCAGCAGTGATAGATGTCATTGTTGAGGAGGATCTCCCTGAAAGAGCTAGAGTTCTCGGCGAATACTTCAAGGGGCTTCTTCAGAAGATGGTTGATGAATTCCGCATTTTAAGGGAGGTTCGAGGACTGGGGCTTATGCTTGGTCTTGAATCAAGACTCTTTATTCGCGATGTCCTAATGAAGGCCCTTGAAAGGGGGCTGATACTTCTTTATTCAGGCAGGAACGTGATACGTTTCCTCCCTCCCCTAATCATAAGTAAGCATCATCTCGAGAAGGCCTATGAAATATTATGTGGGATCTTCGCCGAGGAGGAGAGACGTTTAGCGGAGAAGTAACATCTGCAGGTGAAGCCATGAAGGCCGATGAAGCCTTAAATATGCTTTATGAGATGCTTCAGATTTATAGTCCAAGTGGAAAGGAGGATGAGATAGCATCCTACTTGGAGGAAAGGCTATACGATTTAGACTTCGTGAATGTTCGAAGAGATAAGGCAGGGAACGTCTATGGCGAGGTTGGATCAGGCGAATATACGATCCTACTGTGCGGACACATGGATACTGTTCCGGGATATCTACCAGTCAAGTGGGAAGATGACAAGATCTATGGTAGGGGAGCCGTTGATGCAAAGTCTTCATTAGCAGCTATGATCTCAGCAGCTAAACAGTTGAAGTCAAAAATCCATAATAAGGGCAAGATCATTGTTGCTGGAGTGGTTGATGAGGAAGGCAGAGCTAGAGGCATCCGCCAATTGATACGTGAGGGCTTAAGTGTGAATTGTGCAATATTCGGTGAACCAAGCGGAGTGGGGAATATAACATTCGCCTATAAAGGACGCATCCTCCTCACCGTGAAATGTAGAACGAAATCCGGGCATGTCGGGGCTCAGCACATATACAATAATGCCATTGAGGCAGCGTTCAACCTATGGATGTACATAAGGGATTTATGTGATCAGCATAGATCGCCAAATGGAATATTCTATTCTTTAACGTCATCAATCATTGGAATTAAGAGTTGGAGAAGTATGGGAGGGCTTCCGGACAGGTGCAGGATAAACGTGGATTTGAGGGTTCCCCCAAAATTCACTTCTAAAGATGTAATTATGCTTGTTAAGGGAGCCGTGGAGAAGGCAGCTGATGACTTAAATGCTGAGGTGTCATTACGAGTCTTGGATAGAGTAGAGCCTTTCGTTGCTAGGAGAGATACACTGCTCATGAAGTCGCTTAGCAAGGCAATTTTAGAGGTAACTGGACGTGAGGCTAGATTTATTAGGAAGACCGGAACTGGAGACATGAACATCTTTGGAAGTAAGATGAACATTCCAGTTGCGACTTATGGCCCTGGAAATGGACGTCTAAGTCATACTGAATACGAATATATTGATGTTTCAGAGTATTTGATGAGCATTCAAGTCTATGAGAGGGCTATAGAGAAGATCCTTTGTCTTACCTCCAATTGAACGGAGATGATCGTTAATGGGGCGATACATAGTGTTTCTCTGTTCTCGGTGCGGCATGCCGAGGTATGCTCGGGAGGGACAAAGAACCGCAAAGTGTCCTTACTGCAACTTTCAGATCAGACTTGATAAGATTCGTATTCTGTGTAGGGTTGAGGATAGCAGGGCTGCGAGGGAGATGGTTGAGAAGTATAAGGCTAAAATTTTAATTCGTAGGGGAATGAAGCTCCGCTGAATCATTTAAGATTTATTTTTGGCTGAAGCATAATGGATATCTGTGGGTTGCGCTTTGTCCGGTGAGAATGAAGATAGGGTTAAGTCGATGGCTGATCTTCTGAGAAGCGGCGCTACAATGACCAGTCTCTCCTGTCCAGTCTGCTCATCTCCGCTTTTCAGATTGAAGAATGGGGATCTCTGGTGCGGTCAATGTCAGAAGAAGGTTATTGTAGTTAAGGAGGGAGAGGAATACGATGAGGCAAGAAGCATAACGATGCTCAGCACTGTTGAGCAGACCTTGCTGGACAAAATATTGGAGGTGAATGAGGAAATTAGAGCAGTAAGCGATCCTGATGATCTTCAGAAGTTAAGCATGACGCTCTCGTCGCTCCTAGATAATCTGAAGAGAATAAGGAGCTTTAGGAAGTCATAATCATTAGGGATCTCGCTGATTAGAGATGGAAGGCATATATACGCATTTTCCAGATACATATCACTGCGCGGCTCTCTTCCTCCATAAGGCCTCAAGGAGAAAGTTTCAGAAGTCATTAATCAGCCTCTTCTATGAGATGAATATGGGAGTAGAGAGCTTCGATGTTCAGTCAATTACGAGTCACGGTATTAAGATTGCCTTTGATATCGGGATTGCCGATGAGCTAACATTCAACTTCATTGATGACGAGGAGAGGAAAAAGTGGCTCAGCATCTTGAATAAAAGAGAATTCGAGATTCTGGATTTCCTTCTGGTCGCTAGATATTATGTCTCAAAAGATGGGAGAGAACGGCCCTTGAGGTTTGATTATTACATGCTGAGGTTTCTTTTTGGACATAGAAGTGTCGAGTTAAGGATATATCATGAGAGGGGAACGAGACGCCTCTCAATTGAGGATCTCGTAGATCTGCTCTATAAGGGATTGAGCAAGAGAATCGGGGAAGAGTTATCTATGCGCTTAGAGCCTTTAGGGACATTTTAAATTAAGTCTTTCAGAGACTATTCTTCTGATCTCCCTTGCAGTCTCAACAATCGGTCTATTCCCATTAACCATTACTAATTCGCCCCGTCTGACAAGATGCATGTATATCCTCCGCACCTTCTCCTGAATCTCCCTTCTCTCCATTACTGATCCCCTGCCTCTGAATCGACGCATGATCACATCGATTGGAACGTCAATGTATATTGCCAAGTCTGGATAGATCGCTGCTCTATTAATCTCCCTGATCCATTCAAGATCCATTCCAGCCGCTCCCTGATAGGCCAGTGAAGAGAATACGTATCTGTCGGAAACGACTATCCTCCCCCTCTCTAAATTGGGCTTTATGAACATCTCTGTATGTTCAGCTCTGTCCGCAGCGAATAGTAAAGCCTCAACGGCAGCGTATATTCTTCTTTTTCTGTTGAGAACATACTCTCGTATGAATCTTCCTATCTCACTATTGCTCGGCTCAGAAGTATAAACTGCGTCATATCCACCTTTTCTAAGGGATTCGACAAGGATGGTTGAATGAGTGGTCTTTCCACACTTATCCAGACCCTCAATGCATATAAAGAGGCCCCTTCCCATCTCTTATTTATCCCCCTGTTATCCTTTGGTCGTTGGAATAAAGTGTTTATCTCTCGTAAATAATTTATTTGGAGGATGAATTATAGATACGTTAAATTTGTGCGGCGAGGGATTATATGGGCATATTTAAGTTTGAAAGCAAACAGTTAACATTTAAGATCGCAGGTGTAAAGGTCGGAGGCGAGGTCGGCGAGAACCCAACAGTTATGATCGGAAGTATATTCTACAGCGGAGATAAGATCGTTAAGAATGAGGCCGAAGGGATCTTCGATGAGAAGGCCGCGAGGGACATAATAGCTAAAACTGAAGAGTTATCGGATAGAACTGGTCTGCCAGTAATGCTTGATGTAATATGCACGAACTCAAAGAATGCCGAGAGATATCTGAGATTCGCTGCCGATGCGACGGAGATGCCAATACTCATAGATGCCGTCTCTGATGAAGCATCAATAAGAGGCTTGGAGGTAGCCGATGAGATAGGAATAATCGATAGGACCATCTTGAATTCCATCAATCCCGAGACGAGGGATCATGTCTATAAGAAGGTTAGGGAGGTAGGCTTGAAGAATGCCGTAATCCTAACCTATAGCACAAGAGCTATAATCTCATCCAGCGAGAGGATTAAACTATTGGATTCTCTTATACCAAGGGTCAAGGAGGCTGGCATAGAAAAGATCCTAATAGATACCGTCGTTATTGACATATCGACTTTAGGACTGGCATGTAAGGCTATCTATGAAGTAAAGAATCGCTATGGTTACCCTGCTGGGTGTGGAGCGCATAATGCCGTCTCCTCATGGAAGGCTCTGAGGAGGAAGAAGGACAGATTGCTCATGACGGCATGCTCATCCATAATTAATGGGTTAACAGTGGCCGTGGGGGCAGATTTCCTTCTCTACGGTCCAATTCAAGATGCAGAATACGTATTCCCAGCGATCTGCATAGTAAATGCGGCTTACGGCCAGGTCTTAATGGAGGAGGGGAAACGAATAGACGCATCACATCCAAGATTCAAGATTTCACGTCTCTACCATTAAAACCCATAAAATTTAATAACCCATTATCTCTGCATTTCTTTTGAGTAAAAGCTTGCATCTCAATTTGCGGCCGTCGTCTAGCCTGGTTAGGACGCAAGCCTTCCAAGCTTGCGATCCCGGGTTCAAATCCCGGCGGCCGCACCAAAATGGAAAATGATCGCCACCGCTCAAATTCAGCATATTTAAACTTTATTAAAGAAATTTTTCATCGGCAGGCGCTGGCACTGATCCATGAACTACATATCGATCTTACTTACTCAAATTTAGCTATGGTGCCCCTTCTAGATCGCAAATAAATGTCAGATCAATTTGAGCGGAGACTCTCAACGAGAATGGGCGATCAGTTATATGGGGGTCTACATGAACAAAATCTGTTTTACCTCAAGTATATTGGTCTGCCCTCTGCGATGGCCGTTGCAACCTTCTTCCTCGCTGACTGCAGTAGTCTCCACACTGTTCCCCTTGAGATGCCCATCCTTTCCCCAGCCTCCTCCTGAGATAGCCCCTCTTGATCGACGAGTCTCAAAACCTCAAACTCGGCGAGCTCTAAGTATATGGGGTCCCTCTGAACCCTCGGATTTATGGGATAGAACCCTCCAACGGGCGGTATAACCCCTATTCTGACAGGCTTTGGCGGTCTACCCCTTCTACCTCTTCTCCATCCACGCCTATACAACTAGATTCCGTCCCTTGCTTAACATTTGAAAGCAAAAGGTTTATATATTTTTCGTGCATAATCACATAAATGGTGATCAATATGGGTTATAGGTATAGGTGGATGTTCTATCTGACGGGGCTTCCTGGATGGCTTAGATTCGGCTTCTCACCAGGATGGATAGGCAGAAGCCCAACAGGACTACCTCCAACGGCGCAATGGCTAATACAGAGTGGTCTTCTTCCACAATTCCTGCAATACCTTCAGACGCAGGCTCCTGTAACGCCAATGTTGCCGCCCGTAACGCCTCAAGCTCCAGTACCACTTGCACCAACCTATAGTAAGGAGCAGGAGAAGCAATTCCTAGAGCAGCAGGTGAAGATGCTGGAGTCCCAGCTAGAAGCCCTAAGGAAGAGACTTGAGGAACTAAGCAAGTAGGTGAAATCAGCATGCCGAGAGGATGGTTCGGCTGGGGCAGGGGATTCGGGAATCCCTTCCTATTCTGCAGATGGTTCCCATGGCTACCACGATGGTGGTGGGCATACCCAGCCTTCATCAGCCCACTATACTATGGAATACCATGGATGATGCCCTATATGGGATACTGGCGCATCCCATATTCATACCTGCCTTACTAAGACTGTCTAATTTGCCCCGGATTTGGATTCTGGCCACGGCCATACAGGATAGGCGGAAGAAAATGCTGGCGATGCCAGAATTCAGATCAAGATGGGGCTAATAAAGTTCCGAAATATATGATGTAAGAGTTGAAAGTAAGATGGGAAAGTTTAAAATTGCGATTCCGACTATGGGGTGTAAGGGCCTAGATGATAGAGTGTCTGATATCTTCGGGAGAGCGAAGACATTCACGATAATAGAGATATCCGACGGCTCGATAGGTAACATAGATATAATAGAGAATCCAGCCATCTCCTACCAGCATGGAGTTGGACCTATAGTGATCAAAATGCTTACTGATATGGGAATCTCAGCAGTTGCATTCAATGAGATGGGCGTGGGAGCTTCAATTCTCTTAGACCAAAATAACATAAAGAAGGTTAAAGTAGAGTCGGGGATACCTGTAAGGGAAGCTGTTAAGGCGATCCTAAAGGAGCTGGAGCAGTAAGGAGAATAATCCTCAATATGGTCTCCCTTTGATCCTTATTTTCTAGACTAAGCTTTCATCTTTTCTGAGGAGATCTGCATACGAAGGTCTAAAATCCACGATTCTCATATCGTTGATCCTCATGAAGATTTAAACTGAGTTATTTTAGGCTTCTTCCCAATAAACTTAAGGAAATTTCCTTTTTCTAATAAAAATCATCTTGTTGATTATTAATCAACAAAAAAACTTATATATCGCCATGTCGATATACCTTTTTGGGAAACATCCAAGAGCTCTTGGAGGTGATCTCACATGAGGGGGTTACCTTCAAGAGCTGTTGGATGTTTCCCAGTAGGAATATAGATGAGCCAGAGGTAGGCGATCGGCCACCTCCAATACCGCCTTCATAAATTTTTATGGTAGCTACTTATACTATATAGCACAATTAAAACCAAAAAATGTAATATCTGCTCTAATACTTCTATAAGCATCTTGAAAGGGGGTTTGTATGAAGAGGATAGGCTTTATCGTTAATCCTATAGCTGGAATGGGCGGCGCCGTAGGGCTTAAGGGAACCGATGGAAAAGAGACGTTGAAAAGGGCTATTGCTTTAGGAGCTAAGCCCATAGCGCCCTTAAGGGCGAAGATCTTTCTTTCACATCTGAAGAAGTTACAGTGTAACTTTCATATTCTAGCGGCCGCCGGGGAGATGGGGGAGAACGAGGCGAGGGACTTAGGACTCGAGTATACGCCGATCGGAGAGCCAAAAGAGGAGACGGATTCTTCAGACACAAAGAGGGCTGCTGAGCTGATGAAGAAGAGTGGAATTGATCTCTTGGTATTCTGCGGGGGAGATGGGACTGCAAGAGACATAATGGATGTGATAGGCCTCAAGCTTCCAGTCTTAGGCGTTCCAACGGGGGTTAAGATGCATAGTGCAGTATTCGCATTAAATCCGAAAGCAGCGGCTGAGATCACGATGAGATTCCTAATGTATGGACTTCCGTTGAGAGAGGCTGAGGTTATGGATGTAGATGAAGATGCATTCAGGCAGGGAAGGCTTTCAGCGAAGCTGTATGGCTATATGCTTGTCCCCTTTGAGCCAAATTATATTCAAGGGGTGAAGATGGCAAGTCCGAGGAGCATGACCGAGCTTAAGAATCAGGCGGCAATAGCACTTTATGTAATCGAGAAGATATTCAAACCAGATGTCATATACATTTTAGGTCCGGGAACTACAACCCGCGTAATAGCAGACTTGCTTGATCAGAAAAAGACTCTACTTGGAGTTGATATACTTCTCAATGGAAAGATCATCGCGAGGGATGTAAATGAGAGCGACATCCTAAGATTAATCGACGGTAAAGAGGCGAGAATCATAGTTACTCCAATAGGCGGGCAGGGCTTCATATTCGGGAGGGGAAATCAGCAGATAAGCCCAAAGGTGATAAGAAGGGTTGGAATAGAAAATATTATCGTTATATGCACGAAAAGTAAGCTTCAAAGCATCCAAGCACTCCGAGTTGATACTGGAGATTCTGAATTAGATGAAAGAATTAGGGGAAGGATGGATGTTATTATCGATTACAACCAAGTAGTAACGGTGCCGATAAAATAGATATGGCTCACTTTTAAACCCATTGTTAAGAAAGAGAAAAGTGGCAATTTTCCTTTGGAGAAAGGACAATTTTCCCATCTATAAAACTCCAAAAGATTAAGAGAGAAGTTCAAAATATCGTCAAAACTCCTCTGATGAGCGTTTTGTCTTAGTTTGAAGAGGCTCTACGGCTTAATGAGAGTTCTCTATTAGAATTTGGATTAAAAAGATAGCCGAAAAGGAGGAAGAATAGAGCCGTAAACGTAATTTGACGATCTTAGACATTTTTTCTATCCATTTCAAAATTTTCCGTGATACTTAGCAAAATGATAAATTCTTACAACGGATTATAAAGATAGTAGATGATGTGAAGTTTTAGATGGGCGATGCCGTCATGTCTATAATTAAGAATAAAGAGGCTCTATTATCAAATGCTCAATCTGAAAGGGATAAAATTGCCAGAAGGATAGCCCTAAACGCTATTGAAGAAGCATTAAAGGCAGTGGATCCAAAAAGGATCATATTTTCAAGAGTTAGTCTAGAAGGAGAATCTCTAAAGATTGATGATTACAAAATCGATCTTTCCAGCTATAAAAGAATATTTGTGTTGGGCGGTGGGAAAGCGAGCGGAGCGATGGCGGAAGCTCTTGAATTGATCCTTAATGATCGTATAGATGATGGAGTGATCGTCATTCCGAAGGGAACAGCGAATGATCACAGACTAAATCACATAAAACTTCATGAATCAAGCCATCCGATCCCGGATGAGAGCAGCGTCTCAGGAGCGATGAAGATTCTTGAATTAGCTAAGGAGGCTGAAGAGGGAGATCTCGTCATCTGCTTAATATCCGGTGGAGGATCAAGTCTAATGGCGCTTCCAAAAGAAGGCATCTCACTTGAGGATAAGCAAAGAATGACTAATATGCTTCTAAAGTCGGGAGCCACAATTAATGAGATAAATGCCGTTCGGAAGCACATATCGAGCTTTAAGGGGGGACAGCTCGCAGAGGCAATCCATCCAGCAGATCTCATAGGATTATTACTCTCGGATGTTCTAGGGGATCCGTTAGATGTCATTGCATCCGGACCGACGGTTCCTGACTCATCAACATTTGGAGATGCCATCTCGATACTGCGGAGATATGGCCTATGGGAAAAGGCTCCTAAATCCATAAAGAGGATTCTGCTTAATGGAGCGGCTGGAAGAATACCTGAGACTCCGAAAAGAGATAATCCAATATTTGAGAAGGTGAAAAACATAGTTATTGGTAATAACAGACTGGCATGCACGGCTGCACTAAGGAGAATCAAAGAGGAAGGATTGAACGTGCTTTTCTTGACGTCATTCATGGAGGGCGAATCTAGACATATCGGCACATTCTTTGGGGCTTTAGGTAGAGAACTGATCGCATCTGACAAGCCCATTCCCTCTCCTGCTGGAATAGTAGCCGGAGGCGAGACAACCGTGACTGTAACTGGCAACGGAATTGGCGGTAGAAATCAAGAGATCGCATTAAGCGCAGCCTTAAAGATTGCAGGTGCGAATGGAATGGTTTTAGCGTCGGCAAGCACCGATGGAATCGACGGCCCAACAGATGCGGCTGGAGCCATAGTAGATGGAAATACCGTTCGCCGCTCTAGAGAGCTTGGATTAAACCCAATGGATTACCTCAATAACAATGATTCATACACATACTTCTCTAAGTTGAATGATCTCATAATCACCGGGCCGACAAGAACGAATGTCTGCGACATAACAATTCTTATAAAGGTCTAATTGTATTCATGCTTCCTAACCAGTCGCCATCAATGAATGATCATGGCTTTCGATGGTATAATGTCTATGCTTTTGTATCCGTTCATGACTATTCTGCTCATCAAATAGGAATTTTGCATCTCAACCCCCCCATTTTAACATTAATTTTATCGCTTTAGGAGCATTTCCATTGCAATATTTGGTGAATATAGTTATAAATGTATTTTCAATATCACCAATCCTCACCATTCATGGTTGAAGATTATTGTCAACGTTTCATCTTACTAGCTAATCCCTTCCAGCCCATTCTGCTATAATGAATTGCAGTCTGAAGGCTCTTCCAGCTGAAAAAGTCGATAAGATCATGAACATCAAAGCCATATTCCAATGCTAGCTGAGATGCTCTTTGAGCCCTAAACCAGTGTGGAAATATATTTTTATCCAATCTTCTGACGATCCTATATGCCTGAATCCTACTCATGTGGAAGAGCTTCCCCTCGGCTATACCCTCTATGTATCTTAGAAGCGGATCGCACAGAGGCTCCTTCATATGTATCGGGAATGTTCGATACGCGATCTTCCTCTTAGTTATCCACTTCATCCGGCCGTTTTTATCCCTATACTCCCCGACCTTGCTATAACGTTTCAAAACAGGCATGGCCTTCACGATGAGAAAGGGCTCTTGGACAATAAAGTTGTCTTTCCTTAATTGGAGAACCTCGCTCACCCTGCCTCCAGTTTCAAACAGGGCTGAAATTAATGCTTTTTCAACATCACGCCTGCATTTTTTGACTAAATTTATTAGATAATCCCATCCACAGAAGCTTTCAACGATTTCAACACTTCTTTTTGGTTTCTTCAATTCTCAAATTCGCCTCTAAATGAATGTAACATTATGTATGTAATGTTACATTCATGAGGAATGCTCTGAGGATATAAGCTATTCTCTTACGTAGATGTATCCCAGCATATTATGCGGCTGATTGATTGGATACAAAAGCATAGACATGCTTAATGCGGGAATGGCAACAGAAGCTTTATTAAGTAGATATCTTAGCAATCTAGATTCTTATTTAGGGATAATTGAAAGGTTGATGGGGGCCTATTGAGAGTAATCTCGCATTTAAGAATGAGGTTTGCATTTGAGGGGAACCTCCGTGTTCTGCTTATACGGAGAGTTCTTTTGGCTATTAGCGGCGGCTTGACTGCAGGTCTATCAACATTATATGTAAAGGAAGTATTGGGTGCAGACGCCATCATTCTTGGTTCCCTCGGCTCCATATGGTCAATGGTCTTTGTGTTCTTCATCCTCTTGGGAGGATGGATTGGAGATCGATATGATCGAAAGAAGGTTCTCTTGGCGGGAACAGGCATCGTATTGATTAATCCGATAATTTATGCTCTTGCCCCGAATTGGCATGTCATAATCTTAGTAAACTTTATTGGAGCTGTGGGTTCGGCGATCTCAACTCCAGCGTATAATGCGATCGTCTACTCTTCAATTGAGCAGAAGAAGAGAAGCCAGTTTGTAGCAACACTCGTCGTCATGGCTAGTATTGCAAATATAGTCACTCCTCCGCTTGCCGCATACATCATACAGCTAATGGGCGGATTAGAAGAGATTAGGAAGATGTTCTTTGCACAATTCCTTATCTCGCTTCTCGTCTGGATTTATACGCTAAAAAGATTGGAGGCAGTTCCGTTCCATGAGAGGAGAAGGATAAAAGGAGCCGCGGAGGCCGTGAGGGACATGTTTTCTCAGATGAGACGCGTCTATCAGATGGCAAGGGAGAGAAAAGCATCATCCTGGATCGCTATGTATATACTCGGGCCATTCGCTTGGCAACTGATATCGCCATTCTGGTCTATATATGCAGCGGAGGTTTGTATGGCTCCACTTCTCATAATAGGATTGCTTCCGGCAATCGATGGCATCACCAGATTAACCCTTCAAATACCGCTTGCAAGAATTGCTGACAGAAGTGGAAGAAAGAAGATTATACTCACGGTATGGCCGCTCAGATATGCCGGTCTGATAGCATTCATAATTGGAGGTAGCTATCAAATTCCAATAACCCCCTATATTCCCCTGATAACGTGGATGCTTGATGCTGCGGGGACATCTGTGAGCTCCTCCTTTTGGTCTTTGAGAACGGAGGTTATGCCTAAAAAATATCAGAGCACATGGAATGCGCTGCTCAACTTCATCTGGTACCTCAGCTCTATCCCAGCAAGCTTTCTTGGAGGGCTTATGTGGAATATTGATCCGAGGCTTCCATTCCTCTTCGCGTTAGCCGTCGATGCTGGATTACGCTACCCAATATTAATGAGACTTGTGCCGGAGACTTTGGTTCCAACGAGAAGACCCGCGAGGATTGGACCTCACATCTTAATCTACGGCCTCTCAGAGGCTGGATTAACATCTACTGCAAGGCTAATCCAGAGAACGATGAAGGCTGAAATCATAAATGTATCTCACATGGATGTTAGGCGCTTAAGTAGGATTTTGAGGAATGAGAAGAAGCCCGTGATAATTGAGGGGACTCCTGCTCTATACGTCGCTAATGATGAGCAGGATTCTGTTAGGGTTCTATTAGTCGCTTCGAGGGAGGAGAGAACTAGGAGGAGAGCTCAGAAGGACAAGAAGCCTGAGTTCGTTGCCTTAAAGGAGATTGAGGATGAGGATAGAAGAGTGAATAGGATTGCAAGGCGTCTGTATCATGCTGACCTATCGAATATGCCGCCGTTCGACGTTGCAATAAACACCGAAAGAGTCTCGCCTGAGAAAGTCGCAAAGATAATTGAGATATTAAGAGAGGAGGAGAGAAAGAGAGACTCTGAAGAAGACGAACAGACCTCAGAATAGCCCTATTCTCTTATCATTTCCAATTTAATTTCGCTCTCCTCATCTCTGTGAATGACATAACTGTCGATCTTATCTACACGCTTAAAGATCCACTTGTATGGGAACTTTCCAGCGAGCAATGCTATCTTCCTCTCGTATGGACTGAACATATCAAGGAAATCGAAGAGCTTCTTAATCTGTTCTGGGCTGAAGTATATTCTATCTTCGGCTGATGCCTTAACTTCCAATGCTATAAGCGTATTTCCGGAGGTTGCGAAGACGTCTGGTAATGGCTCAGAGCCCGGAGCACTGCTCGGAATCCTAACAGCCTTAAATCCAAGAGATCGGAGCTTCTTCACAAGGCTTCTTTCAGCATCATATCCTTTTCTCCTCCTGCTCTTACTCTCCTTCGAAGATAATCTACGTCTCCTCCTACCCTTACTTTTGAGGGCGAGCTCCCTAAGCGACATCGATATCACTCTTCCTCAAGAGGCTTTAATGCAAGTCTTAGTAGATCTTGAAGCCAATCTGAAAACTTCTGTGCATTAGCATACTTCTGATATCTTTTCCTATATGGAACCTTCGAGATCATATGTAAGTCAACCATCTTTTTAATGTAGTATTTCGCTGTAGAACGCGGAATATTCGCTTCCCTAGCCAGATCCCCGCTTGTAAAGACGGTATCCAGCCTCGCATATGCCCTCAAGACATTCGCTGGAAATGGCATGGACATATTTACTATCTCAATCAGCTCCTTCGCTATTTTAACCATTTTTTAAGCCCCATTTTGGTTCAAAAATATGCCCAGAAGAGACTAATAAGATCTACTATCATCCACATATTTATTAACATATTAATTCACAGAATTTTTCTCTCAGAATCCTCCTTTTTGAATCGTAGATCATTTCAGAAATGCCAAATGCCTTTGCTAATTCAAGTTATGATGAAACAATTTGGATATATAAATTGTCCATGAACGCTCAAAAGAAACTCAAATTTTCTCATCTCGCATTTTGGACCTATTTTTTGCTGGTTCAATTCGATTGATCGATATCCAGTAATGCCTGATTTGGTCTATATAAGCCGGCATGTCCTGTATGAAGCTTCTGAGCTGAATTATCGGCACTATTGGGCTTCCCTCATGGAATGTTGATGTTGAGGGGAAGAGCGAGATAACAAGTGGAATGAAGCATGCCCTGTCCCAGCCT
>QMXE01000006.1 GCA_003661975.1 Candidatus Bathyarchaeota archaeon | reverse complement strand
TTATAAAGAGGACTCTACTAAGAGTGTTTGCCACAGTTCCCGTCAGCAGCTTTTTAACTCCACGCGCAACTGAAGGTGCAAGAACTATCAGGAAAACCCTTTCCCCATATGGACTGATCCAGAAGGGCGCTTCCTCAGTTACTAGAGTCTCAACGACTTTCCGCCTATAGAATCTCGATCTGACAAAGTCTCTACTGAAGACCCCATACAGAGTCTCATCTTCAAGTTTTAAGTCTAGGATTTCCGTGACTAGATTTATTGTCTCTCCGAATTCCGTCTCATAGGGTTCTTCCTCATGGAAATCCTTAAGTTTCTGTATTATGAAGCCCATGTCAACCTTCTCTTTTATCTCGAAGATCTTAGCTGGAAGAACCAACCTTTACACCTAAAACTCAAATATGTAAAAGATAATTTAAAGGTAACACCAATCATGTTTTGGGTTATTTTCCATGCGGGGATCAAATGATATGGAGACATGCACATTTAATGAGGCGAAGAGGCTTGTGAGACAGTTAGTGGCTGAAAAGGGGTTTCCGGATGACGAGTCAGCATTAGGTCAGAAACTTTTGTGGGCGTTTGTCGAGTTGGGTGAGGCGGCTGACGCTTATAAGAAAGGGAAGGATTGGGATACGATAAGTGAGGAGCTGATAGATGCCATCTTCTATATACTCGACTTTATAGGGCTTGTTGAGAAGACTCAGGGAGTAAAGATCGATGTTGACCGCTTATTTCTTGAGAAGTGGAGGAAGAATATGAGTCGGCCGAGGCAGTATGGACAGAAAAGGGAGATACATTGATAAATGAGACTCTTCTCTGTTAGTCTTCAGCCTCGGCGAGCTCAAGAACCTTAAGGAGATTCTCTACGTCACTTCTCCTCTCATCTATCGGAGTCTCCAATATTAATGGTAGGCGGCCTAGTCTGCTCTTTAAAATAGCCCTGAATCCATCCTCGCCTATATTTCCAAGACCTATATGCTCATGGCGGTCTATATGGGAGCCTAAGCCTCCGCGTGAATCATTTAAATGAACGAGTTTAAGCCTCTCGAATCCTATTATCCCATCAAGTCTATGGATAGTCTCTTCAACGGCCCTTCTAGTTCTTAAGTCGTACCCGGCTGCGTATGCATGGGCTGTATCGAAGCATACCCCAACGAGATCCGGAGATTTTAAGTTGTCAATTATATATTTGATCTCCTCGAATGTGCTTCCAATGCTATTTTTCATCCCCGCAGTATTCTCTAGGAGAAGCATGACCTCAGAGTTCGTGGAATCGTATGCCTCATTTATCGCCTGAATAATCCTTTTTAGGCCTTTCTCCCTGCCAGCTCCCAAGTGGCTTCCAAGATGAGTGACTAGATATGGAATCTTCAGGATTCTACATCTCTCCAGTTCAGTCTTCAATGTCTTTTTCGAGAGCATGTAAATCTTCGGCCTTGGAGATGCAAGATTGACGAGATAAGGCATGTGCGCAAAGATCGGCTGCATATCATACTTCTCAACCTTCTCTGTGAAATCCCTTATCTCATCGGGCTTTAATTCCTCAACCTTCCAGGATCTCGGATTTCTAGTGAAGATCTGAAACGTGTTACATCCGATCTCAACTGCTCTATCAACGGCCTCATCTATCCTTCCGATGATAGAAACGTGGAATCCAATCTTTAACTCGGCCATAAAATGAGATTATGCCCCCTCATCCTTAAGCATTATTCTCCAAGAGACTTAATAGTGAAGCTTTGAAATTATTATTTGGCCTTTCGGAGATGATTCAATTGGGCAATGTAGAGTTTGGCTTAAGAATTCCGAGCTTCCCAGTTGATGGAAGTGAAGGAAAGGAGTTCATAAAGCAGATAGTCAGGTTTGTCAGCGACCTAGAGGAGAACTTCAGCTCAGCATGGGTATGTGATCACTTTTATCCATGGGCGGACTTCGTGCAGAAGACTACACCGACAATTGAGGGATTCACGGCGATCAGTTATCTCTTGGCGATCTTCAGGAGATTAAAGTTTGGAAATATAGTTCTCTGCAATTCATATAGAAACCCGGCTCTACTAGCAAAGATGGGCGCGACTCTTCAGCTACTCAGCGGAGGCAGATTCATATTAGGAATAGGCGCCGGATGGAAGAGAGATGAATACATATCGTATGGATATGAGTTTCCATCTGCGAAGATTAGAATTCAACAGTTAGAAGAGGCAATTCAGATAATTAGAAAGATGTGGAATGAGGGTAAAGCGACATTTAAGGGCAGATACTACAGGGTTGAGGATGCAATATGCTTTCCTAAACCCGAGCCGGTTCCGCCGATAATGATCGGCGGAGGAGGAGAAAAACTAATGTTAAGGATCGTCGCCAAATACGCTGACTGGTGGAACCTACCGAACGTCTCCATAGAGACGTTTCGACGAAAACTTGAGATTCTAGAGAAGCATTGCGAGAGAGTAAATAGAAGACCAGAGGAGATAAAGAAGACCCTAGCGAATATCGTTGCGATATCTAAGTCCATGGGTGAGGCTAAGAGAATCCTGTCTAAAAGCCCATTTAGCAAGATCGGAAACCCAGAAGATTTCATCGTTGGAGATGTAGATGCCGTTACGGATAAAATCTCTAGGTATGTGGATTTAGGCATCGAGCACTTCATACTTAGATTCTTAGACTTTCCGCGGACTGAGGGGGCGAGATTATTCGCTGAAAAGATTATCCCAAACTTCACGTAGACTTGCTTCTATGGTAATCCTCGATTATCTTCTCCTTTATCTTCGAGGAGCTGATCATTCCCTTACCCTCAAACTTGCTTACCCTAACAATTTTGATGTTCAGGTTTCTCTCCGCTATGAGCCTCCTCAATTCCCCCTCGATCCTATCCTCATCGTAGCCGAGAGCGATAATGTCAGGCTTAACTTCCTCTATAATCCTCAGCATATCCATATCCTCATAGCCCAGAATAGCCTCATCAACGACCTTCAAGGACTCCACAAGCGCCCTACGCTCATCCTCAGGTATCACTGGCTTGTGACCCTTAAACTTCTCTATAGTCTTATCTCTAGCAATCACCACCACAAGCTTCGCATTCTCACCTCCAGCCTTTTTGGCATTAGTTAAGTAATGGACATGGCCGTAATGGAGGAGATCGAATGCTCCCGACGCTAGGACTACACGTTTCTTCTCTTCCTTACTCATGTGATCATCCCCACTTAAACTTTACAAGCCCGAGCATTCTAAGGGCATCCAGCAGCCCCTCGGAGTATGCAATTGAGGCGAGACTCGTCTCGAAATGCCCCCTACCCAAGTAATACTTTGCATCCTCAAAATATCTCTTAGCCTCATCTATAACCTCATCTACCCTTCTTGTATCCAGAGATGCACATCCAATGATCTCTACGTCTTCGAGAGCCTTACTCATCTTTTTGATGTATCTCTCAGCCATCTCCTTTACGGTCATTTGATCATCTCCCTAACCCATTTAGGCGCATCGGCAAGAACGCTTAGAGCTTCAGCCTCCATGAAGTGGAGATTTTCAGATGGAATTATAAGCGTATGAGGTGGATCTCCAAAATTGAAGCCTAATAATTCCCTTATGCTCCCGGCTTTAACAATTCCATCTTTAGCTCCAGCCCTAGATATGCCGACTGCAAGACTCTCTAAACCGAGAATTCCCCCTCCAATATCATCCTCAAGAGACAGGAGTATCTTTAATGCCTCCCTGATCCTCATGTATCTTCCACCCTCAACATCTAAATCCAAGAAGCATAAAGTATGGAGGTCTCTCCTCTTATTTTCGGCTATGACATCATATGGGGTTCTTGAGACCCTACCATTCACTGGGAAAGGTATCGTCACGCTCTTTCCAAACCTGTAATTTTGCAGTCCAGAGAGCCCCATTGCAGCCGAGACTATAGAAGCGGAATGAACGATCCTAGTCTTTATACCACGCTTTTCAGCCCTAATCCTCAAGTCTATATGCGTAGTGGCGATTAATGGATCGCCCGGAACCAAGAGAACAGCCCTTCCATTCTCAGCCGCCCTCAAAATAGACTCGCCGCACTCATCCTCAAGATCGCGCCTCCGCAATACTATAATTCTCTTCCCAACAATCTTTTCCAACCTACGAAGCGAGAGGCCCGCTAAGAGGCCTGTGTAAAACTCAGCGAAGATTACATCCGCATTCTTAGCCTCCTCAACACCGCGGAGGGAGACATCATTCTCATCGAACAATCCCAATCCGACAAAGATGAGCTCACCCAAGCCTTCATGCCCCCAACTAAGCATACCCGCATGATATCAATATAGCCTAAAAAAGAAAAAGTTATTAGATAAATTGTAGGTAACCTATTTCAGCGGAGGCGGGCCCGTAGCTTAGCAAGGTAGAGCGGCGGACTCGTAAGAAAGACGAGGCTGAGGCTCTTAACATCCGAATGGGAGAAACCCGTAAAGGTCATGATCTACGCATGATCTCGGGAAGGTCGAGGGTTCAATTCCCTCCGGGCCCGCCACATCACCTAACCTTAAAGATTAATTCAGTAAGCCTTTTTTATCTGGCGATATGTGGATTTATCGAGGTGTGCGATCTTGAAGATTATTGTGACCGGCGGATGCGGCTTCATCGGGAGTAATCTAGTCGAGAGGCTTGTTAAGGATGGATACTCGGTCGTCGTCTTTGATAATCTGCATACTGGAAGCCTGAGGAACATCGAGGGCTTAGATGTCGAATTCTATAATGAGCCGTATAGTAAGATGGTGGAGATCATTCCAGAGGCTGAGGTAATCTTCCATTTGGGGATTCCATCCTCAAGTCCAATGTATAAGGAGAACCCCAGACTCGTCGGGGATGCTATTAACGATGCCATAGAGATATTTGAGTCTGCAAAGAAATATGGTTGTAAGGTTGTCTATGCAAGTAGCAGCAGCATCTATAATGGGAATAATGTTCCATTTAGGGAGGATATGCCCATCTACGTAACCGATTATTATACGGAGTGCAGATACGCTATTGAGAGGCTCGCCAAGCTATATAATATTCTCCACGGCGTTAAGAGCGTCGGATTGAGATTCTTTAGCATATACGGCCCAAAAGAGAAGTTTAAGGGTAAATATGCGAATATAATCTCGCAGTTTCTCTGGGCTATGCTCAGAGATGAGCCGCCAGTAATCTTCGGCGATGGAACTCAGACGAGGGATTTCACGCATGTCTATGACGTAGTCGATGCCCTATTACTTGCATGGAAGAAGGATTTTGAATGTGAGATCTTCAATGTCGGAACAGGCGTGGCTCATAGCTTTAATGAGATCGTTGAGATCCTCAACAGAATTTTAGGGAAGAATATACAGCCGATATACAAGCCAAATCCAATAAAGAATTACGTTTATCATACTTTGGCTGACACCACAAAGGCTGAGAAGCTCCTCGGATTTAAGGCTAAGATCCCCCTTGAGGAGGGGATACGATCCCTCATCAAGGAGGCAGAATCATGATTCTTATGCCGCTATCTGAATGATTATGCATATTATTATGAAAGCTACTGCTATGATCGCCACGATTTGAGGTGGAACCCGAATTCCCGGAGTGTCTTCCTCAAAGAATCTGAGCAATCCAGCTCCGGCAGCCGGCATTGGAGCTCTCCGCTCTCTCTTTTTCCGTCTCCTACTGCTCATTTACCATCAACCATTATGATCGATGTTCTCTTGTCACTATTAAATGTGACGCATGACAGGAGTCTTTTTATTAACCTCCTAAGAGAATAATAATTATGCACAAGAAGAAGCATGTCAGGTATATCTTCATAACTGGCGGGGTCATTTCTGGATTAGGTAAGGGTATAGTAACCTCCTCAATCGGTAAGATGCTTCAGTTTCGGGGATTTAAGGTAACGGCATGCAAGATCGATCCATACATAAATTATGATGCTGGAACCCTCAGGCCTACGGAGCATGGAGAGGTTTGGGTAACGGAGGATGGAGGCGAGATAGATCAGGACCTAGGGCATTATGAGCGGTTTCTCGACATAAACATACCGAAGAGCCATAACATAACGACCGGGCAGGTATTCTATGAGGTTATTAAGAGGGAGAGGGAGGGTAAGTATTTAGGTCAGACTGTTCAGCCAATACCGCATGTAACTGATGAGATTAAGAGACGGATCAGAAAGATCGCTGAAGAATCCAAAGCCGACTTTGTTCTAATAGAGATAGGCGGAACCGTTGGAGACTACGAGAATGTCCTATTCTTGGAGGCCGCGAGACAGATGAAGCTCGAGAATGAGGATGTGCTCTACATTCATGTAGCCTACCTACCGATTCCAAAGAGCCTGGGGGAAATGAAGACTAAGGCTGTTCAACACTCAGTTCGCGAGCTGGGAAGATTCGGCATTCAGCCTGACTTCATAGTTGGAAGAGCCGAGAAGCCGCTTGACGATGTTAGAAAGAAGAAGATTGCGCTTTTCTGCAATGTGGATGAGGAGGACGTCATATCTGATCCGGAAGTAGACAACATCTATAAGCTTCCCTTAATCTTTGAGGAGGAGAGATTCGGCGATAAGATCCTCTCAAAATTCGGATTGCAGCCCATAAAGCCTAGAAATGAGGAGTGGAAGAGATTTATTGAGAGGGTTGAAAGTCTAAGCGAGACCGTTAAGATAGGAATAGTTGGAAAATACTTTGATATAGGGAAGTTTAAGCTTCCAGATGCTTACATCTCGGTTATTGAGGCAGTGAAGCATGCATCATGGCACAACAATAGAAAACCCATCATTAAATGGATCGACTCGAAGATATTCGAGAAAGATAGGGAAAGGCTCTCTATGCTGGACGGGATCGACGGGATAATAGTTCCAGGGGGATTTGGGAAGACGGGGATCGAGGGTAAGATAATGGCGATACAGTATGCAAGGGAAAGGGGCATCCCATTCTTGGGTTTATGCCTCGGCCTACAGTTGGCCGTCGTCGAATTTGCAAGGAACGTCTGCGGCTTGAAGAATGCGCACTCTACGGAATTCGATCCGAACACCCCGCATCCCGTGATTGACCTTCTACCCGAACAGAAGGAGATACTTAAGAGGTCAAGGTATGGGGCGACTATGAGGCTTGGAGGACAGACCGTTAAGATCAAGCCTGGAACTCTCGCCTACAACCTTTATGGACGAACAGAAGTCATCGAGAGATTTAGGCATAGATATGAAATAAACCCGAGATACGTTGAGATTTTAGAGTCTAAGGGATTCGTTTTCTCCGGGATGACCCCAGATAATAGGATAATGCAGATAGGTGAGATCCCGGAGCATCCATTCTTTATTGGAAGCCAGTTTCATCCCGAGTTTACATCAAGAGTTCTTAAGCCTAATCCGCTATTCGATGGATTCATAAGGGCTAGCATAAGGAGACGGGCTGAAATGGAATCCGCATCCTAACATAAGCGAAACTTTTTTCTAAGAAAAACCAGTTAAACTATTGGAGCTTAGCCTTAAGAGGGATGGTAGACTTGAGGATTGGAGTCCTTACTGGAGGCGGGGATGCTCCTGGACTAAACTCGGCGATAAGAGCAGTGGTGAGAAAAGCTGAGAAATACGGCTATGAGATCATCGGCATCAGGAGGGGATGGGCTGGACTCCTAGAGATGGACACGGTAAAACTCGAGTATGAAAATATAAGGGACATCATTCACCGCGGTGGAACCATAATCAAGACTTCAAGAACCAATCCTAAGAAGTCTCCGAACGGCGTAGAAAGGGCTTGCCAGAACTTTAAGAAGCTAGGCTTAGACGCACTCATAGCAATAGGCGGAGATGATACTTTAAGCGTCGCAGCTGCCCTAAGCGAGGCTGGACTGAACGTGGTGGGAATTCCGAAGACGATCGATCATGACGTGCCGGAGACCGAATTTACAATAGGATTTGACACAGCAGTGAATATGGCTATGCGATTAATTGAGAACCTACAGGATACAGCGGAGTCTCATGAGCGTGTGTTCGTAGTCGAAATCATGGGTAGACATTCAGGGTGGATCGCACTATACTCGGGGTTAGCGGCTGGAGCAGATCTGATATTAATACCGGAAGAGCCCTTCAGCATAAAGGATGTCGTGGACTTCGTGAAGAGAAAGATCGATAAGGGACAGAAGTCTATAGTCATAGTTGTGGCTGAAGGAGCCCTTATAAAGGATTATAAGGGGCCGATAACGAAGGATACGAGCGTCGATGAATTCGGGCATGTCCGTCTCGGAGGAATAGGAGAGTTCCTGGCTAAGGAGATAAATAAGGCCTTAAACGTGGAGACCAGATCATGCGCTCCTGCACATACGATTAGAGGCGGGCCTCCAACCGCTCTGGATCGCGTCATATCAACTAGGCTGGGCTTAGCGGCGGTAGACCTAATCAGGGAGGGCAAGTTTGGATACATGGTCGCCTTGAAGGCTGGGAAGATAGTTCCAGTTCCCCTATCCGAGGTCGTTGGAAAGACAAAAATGGTAGATAAGGAACTCTACGAGGAAGCCAAGGTCTTCTTTGACTAACCCTACAATCTGACACTTATATTTTGCGATCTTAGAAACTTCTCTAATTCATTCTTGTATGGAAGGGCTGTTATTGCCCCACGCTTAGTTACAACCAAGGCTCCAACAGCATTAGCCACTAAAAGGCATGTATGCAAATCCCATTCTTTCACTAGTCCGACTAGAAGACCTGCATTCCAGCCGTCTCCAGCCCCAGTCGTATCGATTGCTTGAACCTTGAAGGCGGGGAGCTTCTCCTTCTCTCCCTTCCTTTTCTGTAGTAGTGCCCCCTCAGCTCCCAGCTTTATCCCAACGATCTCAATTCCATACTTAAAGGCTTTTTCTGCAGCCCTCTCCGGATCTGAGGTTCCAAATATGAATTCAGCCTCTTCACGGGAGAAGGTGGCTATGTCGGCCATTCTAAGAACCTTCCCGTAGATCCTCTTGATCGTTCTAGGCGAACTCCAAACATCCAGCCTCAAAGTTGGATCGAAAGATACCCTTACGTCTGATGACCTCGCAATATCGATCGCCGTGAAGATCGCCTTTCTCGAAGGATTCTGAGATAACGAGAATCCCGAGACATGCACTATCTTCGCATCTGATATATAATTGGGGTCTATGTCCTCAATGGTTAATGAGCTATCGGCTGTCCCGGCAACCCATGGTTTCCGATAGAAAATGAATGTTCTCTCTCCGGTTTCAGGCTCATTCGCAACGAAGGTTATAGTTGTCCTCATGCCCCTCTTAATCTTTACATGGGACGTATCAACCCCGTTCCTCTCGAATTCCCGTATCAGAAACTCCCCAAATGGATCCTCACCTACAGCTGTTAATGCCCCTGACTTACATCCAAGCCTTGACACTCCAATAATCGTATTCATGGGGGCTCCTCCAAAACACTTCTGGAATGCCGGAACCTCAATGTATGATCCAGGCTCCGTCCCAACGAAATCTATTAGAACCTCCCCTACCCCGATGACGTCTAGGGGCATCCTGAACTGTCCCCCTCAATCCTCCTTCTTATGCAATCTACTAATACCATTCATGTAGGGCCTTAAAACTTCTGGGATGATTACTGATCCATCCTTCTGCTGATACTGCTCAAGTATGGCAATCATAGTTCTACTCGTAGCGAGGGCAGTGCTGTTCAATGTATGCACATAGCCCTTCGGTGGCTTCCCAACAGCCTCGCGATACTTTATGCCCAATCTACGAGCTTGATAATCCGTGCAGTTCGAGTTTGACCCTGCCTCTCTGAATTTGCCGTCGGCCATCCAGACCTCAGTATCGTATTTCTTAGCTGCGACTGTACCTATATCTCCAGTGCAGACATTCACAACCCTATAGTGCAAGCCTAGTTTCTGATAGAGCTCCTCACAATTCCGCTGGAGCTCCTCATGTATCTCCCATGACTGCTCTGGAAGACAGAATACGAACTGTTCAATCTTGTTAAATTGATGCATTCTAAAGAAGCCCTTTGTGTATTTTCCGTGAGTTCCGATCTCCTTTCTGAAGTTCGTGCTTATCCCAACGAATTTTAATGGAAGATCATCCTTCAATAGGGTTTCATTCATGAACATAGCCGCTATTGGATGTTCGCTCGTAGCTATCAAGTAGTGATCTTCACCCTCGATCTTATACATTACATCCTCGAAGTCTGAGAGGTCCGTTACTCCCTCATAGGGCTTCCTCCGCATCATATAGGGCGGCTCGATGAGCGTATATCCCTTCTTCATTAGATGATCTATCGCAAACCTCTGAATTGCAAGATCAAGCAGTACAAGCTCATCCTTTATGTAGTAGAAGCCCGTTCCTGATACCTTATTTGCTCTCTCCTCATCGACCAGCCCTAAATCCAAGGCTATCTCAAGGTGATTTTTAGGTTTAAAATCGAATTTCGGAGGGGATCCCCACCTTCTGATCTCTACATTATCGTTCTCATCGACGCCATATGGAACGGATTCATGGAGCAGATTTGGAATCCTCATCAGAACGTCCCTTGAACGCCGCCTATACTCTTCAGCTCTACTGCTTAACTGATGAACCTTCTTCTGTATCTCAGCGGCCTCCCGAAGTAAATCCGTTACATCTAATCCCCGCTTCTTCCTCATGGCTATTTTAACGGTGAGCTCGTTTCGCATCCTCCTATACTCGTTTGCCTTTGTCTGCAGAGATCTCCAAGACTTATCTAACTCTATGAATCTATCCAGTAACTCCAGATACTCCGGTTTATTTCTTCTCTTCAGGTTCTCTCTGACGAACTCCGGGTTCTTCCTGATCAAGTTTACATCGATCATCCTTGATGCTCCCGAATTCTAAAAATAATTCACGGATTCAAATAAATAGTTTAATTCTTCGATCTTGCCACTAAACCTTTTAATATCAGTGCTCTGTCAATTATTTGAGTTACAGCGGGGTAAGCGCCGTGTCAAGAAGAGGAAGGGTCAGAGACAAGTGGAGAAATAAAAAGTGGTTCACCGTAATTGCGCCCGAATACTTCGGCGGAACCGAGATCGGATCTGTTGTCGCCGACGATCCGGAGAAGCTCATCGGCCGAACCGTCGAATCCACATTGTATGATATAACTGAGGATTTTGCCCATCAATACTTGGAGATGTATTTTCAGATTTATCGTGTAGAGGGTAGGAGGGCCTTTACTACATTTAAGGGACATGAGTATGCAAGGGATTATTTGAGAAGCCTCGTGAGGAGAAGAACTACTAGGATAGATTGTATAACGAATGTTACGACGAAGGATGGTTATACTCTTCGAGTCTCAGCAGTTGCATTTACGCTCGTTAGAGTTAAGACCTCACAGGAAAGGGGAGTGCGCGCTGTAATGAAGAAGATACTCGAGGAGAAAGCTTCAACGCTATCCTTTAAGGAGTTCGTTCAGGAGGCAGTGCTGGGGAAGATAGCATCTGACATTTACAATGAGGCTAAGAAGATCGTGCCCTTACGTCACGTTGGTGTTAGAAAGTCTAAGGTTATATCGAGACCTCAGGTTGAGACTGAAGAGGAGCAGGAGGAGGCCAAGGGGGAAGAAGAGCAGGTTAAGGCTGAAAAATGATTAGAGATGGTGATTCCGGAAAACCTTAATGATACTCGATCTTTGAGGAAGAGAGTTGCGCGTGAGGCTGCTTTCTTAATTTATACATCTCAGGAGAAGGAGTATAAGCAGGCGAAGAGAAAAGCCGCTGAGATCTTAGGCGCTCGAATTCTACCCTCGAATAGGGAAGTAGCTGATGAGCTAGATGAGATCGCCGATGAGATCGAGGGGGAAGCGAGACTTAAACGCCTACTTAGAATGCGCAAGGAGGCTCTTGAGATCATGCAGTGCCTGGAGGATTATAGTCCGAGACTTATAGGAAGCGTCTGGAGGGGAACAGCCCATAAAAACAGTGACATCGACATAACCGTTTTTTCGCATGATCCAAAAGATGTTCTGAAAAGAATCACCGAGAGAAACTTTAAGATAATTAAAGTTGAGGAGGATATCATCGCTGAGGGGGAAGATAAGAGAGCGACGTTTCATATCCACATCATTCTTCCATCCGGTGATGAGGCTGAGATTGTTGTGAGAGACCCGAAGGATAGGATGAGAGATGAGATATGCGAGATATATGGCGACGTGATTAGAGGCTTAAGCCTAAATGAGCTTAGGAAGATTCTTGAGAGCGACCCATATAGAAGATTCGTTCCGAAGTAGGCCTTAGCATTTTAGGTGATATTTGCATATTATTAGTGGAGCGGAAATGAGCGTAGTTCCTGAAATAAACGTCATAAAGAAGGATTGGAGAAAGGTTGATCTTAAAGTTGCATTATGCTATCCGAATGTTTATAGGGCTGGAATGTCGGGGTTAACGGTTAAACTATTATATGCCCTCATAAATGCGCGTGAAGATATTGCATGTGAGAGATTCTTCATTCCCACAGGCAGGGAGAGCCTGAGAAGTTTAGAGTCTAATCAGCCTTTAAGGAAATTTGATGTAGTCGCATTTACCCTTCAGTATGAGGAGGACTACCCAAACGTCATTAGGATGCTCATTGAATCGGGGATTCCACCTCGAAGGAATGACCGCCGTGAGGATGATCCATTAATAATTGCCGGAGGGCCATGTGCAACCGGGAACCCGGAGCCACTAGCCGACTATATTGATCTCTTCGTTATAGGCGAGGCCGAACCAGTCATTTATAGTATCCTTGACGAGATTAAATCATTTGGATGCTGTAGGAGTCGAGTCGAGGAGCTCGCTGATATTAGGGGAGTTTACCTGCCAGACGTGTCTGAACGTGCCGAGAGAGTTTGGATTAGAAATCTTGATGAGGCATTACATCCATTAGCTCAGCAGATACCGCTCGTTGATGATGACAGTCCATACATGCCCATCTTCGGGAAGACCTTCACCCTTGAGGTTGTGAGAGGCTGTGATCGAGGCTGCCGTTTCTGTCTGATCGGTCATACATGCCGTCCTAAACGCGATAGAAGCCTTGAAAAGCTCAAGTCGATAATTGATGAGGGCTTGGAGTATACGCCTGTAAATAAGGTTACGCTTATAGGTGCAAGCCTATTCGCCTATAAGCACTTGGAGGATCTCTGCGAGTATATAGTGTCACGTGGATTGGAGCTTTCAGTCTCATCTCTCAGTCCGGAGAGCATCACAGATAGATTGGCTGAGCTCATAAGGCTGGGCGGTCAGAGAACAGTCTCGATAGCTCCAGACGCGGCTAATGCTGAGATGTGGAGGGTTATAGGGAAGGGTATGAGTGAGGAATCCATATTGCATGCGGCGGAGACCCTTCTGGAACATGGAATAAAACAGTTGAAGATGTATTTTCTGGTAGGCTTGCCCGGAGAGACCATGGAAGACATCATCTCCATAGCTAGATTATCAAGGAGAATAGCGGATTTAGGATATGGATTGAGATCCATACATCTCAGCATAAATCCCCTGATTCCAAAGCCGCATACTCCATTCGAGAGGCTTGGACTATCACCAATATCGCATCTTAGGGAATGCTTGAGGATTATTAGGAGAGAACTTAGAGGCGACGGAAGATTCACCATAAGTATGCTCGATCCACGTCACGCTCAGATCCAAGCGTTGCTCAGTCTTGGAGATCGAAGAGTTGGATCGGCAATCGAGCTCGCAGCGAAATACGGTGGGGGACTTGGAGCCTGGCGTAGAGCCATTAGGGAATGCAAAATTGACCTAGAGGAGTATATTGAAGGAAGAAGAGATGGACCTCTTCCATGGAACAAAATTAAAATTAGCCCATAAATGTTACCGTGGAATCTGATTTGGAAGGGAACTAAAAAATACGGGAGATTAGAGGCTCATTATGAACAGCAGACATTCAACGAGCTCTTTGTATCTATTCCTTATCGTTACTTCGGTGACCTTTGCGATCTCAGCGATCTCCCTCTGCGTCCTCCTCTCCCCAACGAGAACTGAGGCTATATAGCTTGCCGCGGCGGCAATACCCGTTGGCCCCCTCCCAGATGTGAGTTTAAGCCTTCGAGCAGTTGAGAGAATATTATTTGCGATCTCTTCGACCTTACCCTGCATTGTAAGTTGATTTGAGAATTTCGAGACATACTGGTTCGCCTCGACTGGCGGAATGAAATATCCCAGCTCCCTCACCAGAAATCTATAGCTGCGGCCGACCTCCCTTTTGCTTACATTTGATGCCTTTGCGATCTCATCTAGGGTTCTGGCAAGGCCGCATTGTCTACAGGCAATATAGACTGACGCTGCGCTTATGCTTTGGATTGATCTTCCCCTAATCAGATGCTCCTTAACTGCCTTTCTATAGATTACTGATGCCGTCTCAAGGATATTCCTTGGAAGAGAGAGGTTATTGGCGATCTTAGTTATCTCTGAAAGGGCGAAAGCCAAGTTTCTCTCCATAGCATCTGATACTCTTATCCGTCTCTGCCATTTTCTTAAGCGATAGATCTGAGACTTCTTTCCGCTCGAGAACTTCTTTCCGTAAACGTCCTGATCATGCCAGTCTATCATCGTTGATAATCCCTTATCGTGGATCGTATATGTCACTGGAGCTCCCGTCCGAGCCCTCTTCTCCTTCTGCTCGTTATCAAATGCTCTCCATTCCGGTCCGCGATCCGTTATGTCCCTCTCGATTACATAGCCGCAGTTCATGCATACGATCTCTGCGGAGTCATAGTCTCTTATCAGCCTAGTGCTCCCACACTCTGGACACTGCCTAACATCAAGGATGCTTGACGTAGACTTCTCATTTCTCCTACTCATCTTCTTCTCCTCTTCCTTTTTTCTGGAAGTGATTGATACAGCATCTTACCGACGAGCTTTGAGGGCTCCCCACTAGTAATGTCAACCTCTATGTATGGCGACTTTATCGGGCCGAAAACGTCTGAGACCCTCCCGACAAACCTTCTGTTCTCATCAAAAATTTTCTCGCCGATCCTGAGGGGCTTCAAGGTTTTTATGACGGCTTTCTCGCCGGGGCTTATATGGAGAACACGCCCTATCTTTTTCAAAATGTCGGATTGCCCTCCAGAAACTTAAACATGAGAAAGAAATAAGCATTATATTTAAGTTTTTCTTGCTCCAGATATGGACCTTGAGCTCTCAATCTTAGCTGCTACTTCCTTTATGAACTTATTTTTGGGCATTACCTTCTTGACTAATATCATGCCCTTCCGCTCATAGGGAATCCTCGGATAAGCGGCATCCGGAACTATTCTATGAGGAACATTTAGGCTTTGAAGCGCTTTGGCTATATCATCAACGCTTGGATTTGCCTTAGCAAGCTTTTTAGGAACCCTCCTACCTTGAGAGCGCGTCTTTGTCAGGTCAAAGTATGCTGGCCACAGAACTATTTCATCTCTTCTTCGCATAATGGAGACTCCTCTTTCTGAAAGGAATAAATTTTCTACTCGGCCTTCGAGATTAAGATTCCGTTTAGAATCCCTTCCTGTCCAGGCCTAGATGTTACGCGAACCATCCCGAGGGAAGTCTCTAGTATTGCGCCCTTCGTTATGACGCCTCTCCTGTCATAATCGACATTCGCGGGATTCTTGATTACCCTTATGATCTCAGCTTTTTTCGTCTCTCCGGTCTTTGGATCCGAAACGTTCACCCACTTCGTGCTTACCAATCGAACTTTAATGTTTCCTCCCCTTCTTCTGTCGAGTTTAGTTCTATGCTCGCCCAGCGTTGTCTCCGTTGGGAATGAGCCCCTCTCATATCTTCTTCTCTTTCGGTATGGATGTCTCTTTCCTCCGGTAGGCTTTCTCTTATGCAAGTCGCTATGCCAAGGCGACATCTCTCATCATTTCTCCTCAACTTGGAAAGTCTTTGATTAATATAAATTTAGCGCAAATATTATGTATTCCCTTTACTTCCCCGACTTTTTAGCCTCAGCCATCCTATTGAGTATTCTGATTATCTGCCTCTTCATCACCGCTGGGTTATGGCTTAGGCCGAAGTAATCAGCGAAGTACTCTGTAGTCCTCAAGATTTTATTTCTTCCCCTCTTTTCAACCTCAACTAGATCCATCTCTATAAGTTGCTTTACATGCTTATATGCGTGGGTTCCACGTGCCGCAATAACCTGCTTCTGCGAGACAGGCTGCCTGTAGGCTATGTAGGCTAATGTTCTGAGAGGGCCATTTGTCAAGAGAGGTCTAACAGCGAGTCTTCTAACCTTCGAGGCATAATCGCTCTTCAGTTGAAGGACGAACCTTTGATCCTCCAATTCGAGAATCTCAAGTGATGAGCCTCGTCTTTTATATTCTTCCATCAGCATCCTAGCCAGCTCTAACGTCTTCCTTTTCGACCTTGAGCCTATTATTCTGCCTAGAGTTTTAAGGTCGAGTGGGCGACCTGCAACATATAAGGCTGCCTCTATTAGGGCTATCTTCTCCTTCATATCCTCCTTGACGCTCTTCCCCCTCTTTCTATTCAAACCCTCCATTTAGAGCGTCCTCGCCTAGGGTTATGTAGATCTCATCTGAGCCTTCCCTTTGCCATAACGAGATCTTTTTTCTATGTGCAAGGAAGAGCAGGACTATGAAGTCTCTTATCCGCTCAAGCCTTTTAAGTCCCCTAGTGAGTTTTGAGAATGTTATTATCTCGCCTCTCTCCACAAGTGCCTGTATCCGCCTCAGAAGATTCTTCATGAGCTCCTCCATCTCGATCATGTAGATGCTGACTTGAGGAACGACTTCCTGCGGGGTTAAGAGAATATCATTTTGAGGCTTCACCTTAACCTTTAATAGATTTTCGGTTTTAAGGGCATCCTCTAGGGCTTGGAGGAGATTCTGAATTGTTGTTGTGGTCAATTCGTATCTGAGCGGGAGGATCAGCGGCGGCGGAATATAATCTGGCTTCGGCTCACGCGGCGGAGGAGATGGAGGCTCCTCAAGTTTAAGCAGGAGCTTAGACTTTAATAGGTATACTGTCGCTGATGAGTCTAGGGCGATTCCGGACGCTCTGAAATCAACTATTGCACGCCTCTCCATCTCCTCCAGAAAGGATAGAAGTATAAAGGCTATGTTGATCTTCCATGGATTGATCCTCTCAAGCATCCGCGGATCAAAGAGTATATTCCATGGCGGATGAAGGTAGAATGGCTTCTCAGACTCCTCCCTTCTCATCTCTGAATTGCCTCTTTAAATGTCGTTGATATAACATATGAGATTCCGTCTCTACCGTAGACTCCATACACCCTATCTGCCTTGCTGATCATTTCGGGTTTTAACGTCACAACTATGAACTGTGATCTTTCAGATTCTTCTGAGAGCAGTTCCCCCAGCCTCTCAACGTGAAATGCATCTAGATGGGCATCTATCTCATCGAATAAATAGAATGATGCAGGCGTGAATTCTCTTAGGGCGAAGAGGAAGGATACTGCAGCGACTGATCTCTCTCCGCTGCTAGCCCCGCTTACTGGGATTGGAGGTTTACCTACGAATTGAACGATCATATCGACCCCTCCTGAGAATGGATCAGTTGGATTCTCAAGTTTTAGGGCAGCCTTACCTCCGCCGGTTAGCTTGAAGAAATACTTGTCGAGCTTATCATTGATTCTATTGAATGCCTCCATGAATGCCTTATATTTCTTCCTTTCGATCTCCTCAATGAATTTCTCTATCGCCATCCTCTCCCTTTCCATCTCATTTAGGCGCATGGAGAGCTCCTTGTATCTCGAGACCTGCTCCTTATATTGTCTAGAGGCGAGTTGATTAACCGCTCCTATACTTTTGAGTTCTGATCTCATCGCCCTCAGAAGCTCATCTATCTCATCAAATCTAAGTGACTCGTCAAGTATCGGCTCTTCATATCCCAGATCTTTGAGCCTATCGACGTATCTTTCCATCTGCATATTGAGGTTTTGGAGGTTTAGCTGAGCCTCATCCAAGAGGGCATCAACTCTTTCATATTCATCTTCTACTCCCCGAAGATCAGCATCTACCCTATCTATTTGTGAGTTTAATTTCTCAATGTCCTTCCTAGCGCTTAATAGGAATCTTGATAATGCATCTCTCTTCTCTTTTAGGGCTTCAATTTCAGCCACTATCTTCTCCCTTTGCTTGGATGCATTCTTGATCTCTCTTTCAAGCGCGACTGCACGGTTAATAGCGGCATTCCTCTGACGAATCGAGTCATTAAGTTCTCTCTTGAGGATCTCGGTCTTTGACCTTAGCGATGAAATTTCAGCCGTGATCTGGCTTCTCTTCTGTTTTAGCTTTGCTATCTCCCCGCTTATCTCGTCGCGTTTACTACTTATCTCCCGCAGATTTGATAGGTTGAT
This sequence comes from Candidatus Bathyarchaeota archaeon, assembly GCA_003661975.1. GTDB lineage: Archaea > Thermoproteota > Bathyarchaeia > Bathyarchaeales > DTEX01 > B63. Next base: position 13,626 of record QMXE01000006.1, on the reverse strand, counting down.
CTTCCTCTTCATCTCTGAGAGCCTGCGCTGGATCTCGTTCTCCCTCTTCAAGAGTTCATTCCATTTCTCCTCATACTGCTTGAGTAGCGATCTCTCCTTCGCTAGAAGTCCATGGATATTCTCCAAGTCGGATTCAGCATTTTTCAGGTTTAATCTTGCATTCTGAATGTTCCCTTCGACACGTTTAACCTCGCTTCCAAGTCTACCGAGCGAATGTGAGAGCCTCGCTATTTCCCTCTGAGCCTCAGCTATCTCATCCTCCAACTCTTGAATGTGATCTTCCCTAGCCTCAAGCAGCCTCTTTAGTGCCGAAACGGCTTTATTTAGGGCTTTTAATGTGGATTCGCTCGGGACGAATGATGAGAAGTCAAATGGGGATCTATAGTAGCCGCCTTCAACTCCCCCTCCCGCCTCAAAGAGGTCGCCATTCAAGGTTACTGATCTGAATCCATTATGGGAGAGCCTTAGGGCGGAATCTTCATCCGAGACGAGGAGAGTATCTCCAAAGACGAAGGATACGGCTGGCGAGTATCTCTCCTCGCACTTTATCAAGTCTGAGATTACGGCTAGAACTCCCGCATCTCTGGGCGTAGTGATCCTTTTGTTCCCGGAGAGAGCCCTCAATGGGATTATCTTTATCCTTCCAAGTTTAGCTCTTTTCAGAGCCTCAGTGCATATAATCGCGGTCTCTAAATCCTCAACTATGAGCGAATTCAGCCATCCGGATGCCGCGGCTTCGACGGCCCGTTCATATCTCCTCGGAAACTTTATTAAGTCTTTGAGTCTCCCGTGGACTCCGCTGATCACTCCTTCACTGCTGATCTGCTCGATGTATCTTAGGGATCTCTCTTCAGTATTGAATTTCTCAACGAGTTCCCTCCTCGCCTCGAATTCTACGATCGCTTCTCTGGCCATCTCCGCGACTTTACCAGCCTCTTTTATCTGCGTCTCAAGATATCTCTTATTCTTCTCCTTTCTTTTCAGGGATTTTTTGAGAGTTTCAAGTTGGGTTTCCTGTTCCTTCTGGATGCTCTTCAGTTCCCTAAATGCATCTTCAAGTCTCTTCAAGGATGCCGTTAGATCCTTCCTCTTCTGCCCTAAGCTCTTAAGCTTCTCAGAATATACTTTGATTCTCGATCTGCTTTCGGTCTTAGCCGCTTGGATCTTTAATGCTTCCGCACGTATCTGCTCTAATGAGCCTTCAGCCTCTCTTATCGCTTTATTCCTTTCTTCAAGTCGAGACCTTATACTGTTAACCTCGCTACTTAAAGCGTCATAGACGGATTGCTTCTCGGAGATCTCCCTGTCGATTGGAGCCAGTTCGGCTGTGAGCTGCCTAATTCTCGCCTCGCACCCCTCAATCTCGCTCCTTAAATTCTTGATTTTAACCTCAAAGTCCATCCTAGCCTTCCTTAGATCCTCCAAGATCAGCCTGCCATTTTCTATCTTGCTGTTCAATTCTCCAAGTTTCGACCGGAGCTCCCCTATCTTCGCTTCGATATTGAGGATCTCGTTTCTCTTCTCCTCGGATTGCTCAAGGCCATATTTTCGGAGGTCGGATTCTATCTTGTAACGCTTCGTTCTTAACTCTTCTCTTCTCCTCCTTAAATCTTCAAGTCTCCTCTTCAAATCTGAGATTCTCTTAGAGACCTTATCTATTTCGCCGCGGCTCTCAATTATCTTCTTGGAAAACCTAATCGCCTCTAGACGCTTGATCTCTTCCATGATGAAATTGTAGCGTAGAAGATCATTTCTCTCTCTTTCCAGAGCCTCTATCCTCTTTTGGACTTCACCAACCTGTCCCATCACCGTCTTGATCGATATGTTTGCAGCCTCAAGCTTCTTCTGAGCCTCAGCCTTCTCCTGATCGTATTGGGCTATACCAATTGCATCCTCGATTATCTTACGCCTCTCCTGCGGGGAGATCTCTGCAAGCCTCGTAAGTGTTCCCTGCAATATTATGTTATGTCCATTCGGCGCTATTCCAGCCATGGATAGCATCTCAAGCACGTATAGCCTTGAGACCTTTCTGCCATTAACCCTATATACGCTACGTCCTTCCTGATCGATCTCCCTTGATAACGTGACTGTTTCAGTATCTAATGGAAGTCGTCCGTCGGAGTTATCAAATTGTATAACGACCTTCGCTTTCTTCTTTCTATTGGAGTTTAGGCCTCCATGAAAGATGAGATTTGAGAAGTTTGTCGCCCTAAGCCTCCTCGCGCTCATCTCTCCAAGGGCGAACAGAACCGCATCTATTATGTTCGTCTTTCCGCTTCCATTAGGCCCTGTTATAGCCGTGAATCCCCTATCGAATAGAAGCGTAGTTTTTCTCCCAAACGTCTTGAAGCCGTTAACCTCGATCTTCTTTATGAATGGCATATCATCATCCATCCTAATCGATTATGGCTCACCTCATCCATAGAGTCATTTAACAATTCTCCTCGCGGCTTCCTTTATGAGCCGCTTTATCGATTCTTTATCGCCATATATGAGCATAAAACCATCATTTTGAGCCTCATATTTAAGCCCAAATCTCTCGCATAATTCCCTAATCATATCGGGCGGAGCTATATCCGTTGGCTTGATCCTAATCCAATCCTTATTCCTAGGAGCCCCTACTCGAAGCCTCATCTCAACCTCAGGCTCGGAAACCTCCGATCTCCTTGCCTCAGCGATCTTATCCATTAGTGCCTCGGCATATTCCCGCCCAAAGTACTCATCAGCCATGGAAATCAATTGGGATTCGAGGCTACTCATGCATTCCTCTATTCTCCTGATAACGTCCGTGTTTGACCTGTCAATCTTGAGTATCTCAATCATCGATTTTATTAGGCGTAGATCACTCATTATATTGGGAGGGATGGATGCTCCCTTCCTCTTAAGGTCTCTTATTAGATCGGCCATCAGCCTCCATAATGCGTAATAGTTCAATTTCATGCACATCCTCAGATCTCAATAATTCTGGAGATCTCTCCAAAATTTAGGCGGATCTGAAATTGGAGGGAAAATCGGCCTTCTGTATATGAATTTAGAGCCGAACATCTCACTATACCTTCAGGATGGAATCATCTTTCAAGCTCAAACAAATATCTGTTTCTAATATGCCAGTATATATGTGGTTAATGTTAAAGAGCACGTTCACTTAGCGCCGATCCCTTTAATAGTTTGTGTAGATGCCCAGATAGGTAGTGATGACTATGAAAACGACCGGCAAAGAAGGGTCTAATGTGACGTTCCGCTATAAGCAAGTGATAATCTTAAGGGCTGATCTCAACATGAGCTGCGGTAAGGCAGCCGCTCAGGCATGCCATGCCTCAGTCACAGCCTCGGAGAAGACGAGAAGGGATCATCCATCGTGGTGGAGGGAGTGGATGAGAGAGGGTCAGCGGAAGATCATCCTCAAAGTCGATTCTGAGGGTGAACTTTTAAGGAGGGAGAGGGAAGCGAGGGATGCTGGCATACCATCCGCATTGATCACAGATATGGGCTTGACGGAGCTTCCTCCCGGAACGATAACCGCGCTCGGCATAGGTCCAGCCCCTGAGAGCCTGATAGATAAGATCACTGGTGACCTCCCACTTTATTAATTGCGGAGGATAAAGCTTTGATGCCTACTGCTTCTTCCCTTGACGTCAAGCTCGGCATGGAGGTTTACGCCTCGAAGGGCAGGGGTATTGGAGGGAGATTACGCTCTAAACCCGAAGACTTCATCGTTGAGGAGATCCTGCTTGATGGATCAAGAGCCTCAGTTAGGCTCCGTATGGATGAATGTAAGGTTTCAGGTCGGGGACGGTATCTCATCTGCATCCTGATTAAGAGGGGATGGGATACGCTTAAGGCTGTTGAGGAGATCGCGAGGCGCATCGATATTAATCCAGAGATGATCAGTATAGCTGGAATAAAGGATTCTCGGGCTTTAACGGCTCAGCATATAAGCATAGGGGCAGTCTCCCCGGAGAGGGCTAAAGTTAAGATCAGAGATGCCCATTTAATTCCCATCCGATATGCGGATGAGAAGATCTCGCCGCACATACTCTATGGAAACCGATTCGACATAACTGTTAGGGAGATACGTTATACCCCCGCGGAGACCCAGAAGATGATCTCTGAGATTTTAGGCGAGATCTCTGAGCTCGGAGGAATCCCAAACTTTTTTGGCCATCAAAGATTTGGCACAATAAGGCCGATAACTCATCTCGTCGGGAAATTCATGCTTAAAGGGAGATTTGAAGATGCGGTTATGCTCTTTCTTTCTGAGACGGGCATGCATGAATCTCCGCGGGCGAGGGAGGCACGTGAAATGCTCAGGGATACCCATGACTTCAAGTCTGCATTGAAGATCTTTCCTAGGGGACTAATCTACGAGAGGCTAATGTTGAGGTATCTATCAAAGTATCCTAGAGATTTTTTAGGCGCCCTCTCCACTCTTCCAGTAAAGCTTAAGAAACTCTTCATTCAGGCCTATCAATCATACCTCTTCAATAGATTTCTAAGCGAAAGGATGAAGAGAGAAATTCCCCTTGATAGTCCGGAGGTTGGAGATTTCGCCGTTGAGATTGGATCGAAGGGGCTGCCGATAAGAAGGTTCACGAGGGTTAAATTGGAGAATATGAATACGATAGCATCCAAGATTAAAGAGGGAAGTATGGCCTTAGCCCTGCCGATCATAGGGTTTGATCAGGAGCTCTCCGGGGGAGTGCAGGGGGAGATTGAAAGGGAGATCCTAGAGCAGGAGGGGGTTAAGCCTCAAGACTTTAAGTTTGAAGGTTTATCTGGGCTTAGTATGCATGGAGGATTAAGGAGGATGCTCGTTCCCGTAATAGACCTGAAGTTTATGGTTGAAGATGCTGATAATGGGACTGTAGCCAACTTCAAATTTACGTTGCATAGAGGCTCCTACGCGACCGTACTCCTAAGAGAATTCATGAAGCCTGAAGATCCGGCTTCTTCGGGTTTTTAAAATTAAGCCTTGATAGGCTCCATTTAGATGATTAAATTCTTAAGTTTCCAATTTTAGAGGGATTCTGTGAGGGGTGATAATTGACTTACAGGGCTGGCAGATGGACAGCCGAGGAGGCTCTTCTTTCTAGGGATAAGACAGCCCTCATAATAATTGACGTCCAAGAGAGGCTCTTTAAGAAGGTTGAGGATAGAGATAAGATAGCAGGTAATATCTGCAGATTGATACAATTCGCAAATATCCTTGGGATTCCAATAGTCTTAACTGAGCAGTATCCTGAGGGATTAGGGCCGACCATACATAGGATTAGGGAGCTTATTCCGAATGTTAAGCCCATTGAGAAGATCAAGTTTAGTTGTATGGCATCTAGGGAATTTAGGAGGAGGATCTCTGAGATTAACGTGAAGAATCTGGTGTTGACGGGGATTGAGGCTCATATCTGCGTTGCTCAGACGGCTATTGAGGCTATTACAAGCGGATATAAGGTCTATGTGGTGTATGATGCCATATCCTCCCGTCATAGAGAGGATAAGGCTATTGCCATTGAAAGAATGAAGCAGCATGGAGCATACATAATCACAAGCGAGATGTTAATGTATGAGGTTCTGCGTAGGGCTGGAACCACGGAGTTTAAGGAGATCCTCAAGCTCGTGAGGGAGGACTAAAGCATCTCCAGTAACCGCGTAGGATACCCTTTAGTTCATCGACTATCCTCTTAACTTCATCTATTCTCCTCCATGGATCTGGAGGTGGAGGATAAAAGTCCTCTATCTCATCGGCTGGAAAGTCGGGTCTTATCAGGCCTAAGAGCAGGGCATACCAACAGTAGGGTAGAACATCGATGTTGTATCCGCTTCCAATGAGTAGGATCGCCCTTCCATCGCAGACCTCCTCGGAGACGGAACTTATCATTCTGGATATCTCGAAGAATCCGCGGGCGGTTAAGCCTAGGCTTCCAAGGTGATCGGCGAAGTGGGCGTCGCTTCCTCCATTCGCTATTATAAGTTCCGGCTTGAATTCCCTCGCTAACGGCGGGAATATCTCATTTAGAGCGTATAAATAGGATTTTTCGCCTGTCCTCATCGGAAGCGGAAGATTCACATTCAGCCCCATCCCCTCTCCTGATCCTATCTCATGCATGAATCCTATTCCGGGATAAATTGTTCTTGGATCCTGATGGATCGAGATGAATAACACTTCCCTATCTGAGTAGTATATGTCGCTGGTTCCATTCCCGAAGTGAACATCATAATCTAATATTAGGAATCTTTTAATGTGGAATCTTCTGCGTAGATCGTTGATTAGTATTGCGATGTCATTGAAGAGGCAGAAGCCCCCGCCATAATCTACTCCTGCATGATGGAATCCGCCACCCAACGCCGCTCCCCTATCAGCCTCTCCAGACGCCACTCTCCTCCCAACCTCGAGAACCCCTCCAATTATGTATAGTGCGCCTTCAAGTATGCGCTTAGATACTGGAGTGTCAATGTCATATTGCCTATTCTCATCTGCAAGCTTAAAGATGTAATCGACGTATCTTTCTGTGTGAGCCTTCAGGAGATCCTCCTTAGTGGCGGCTTTCGGTTTTATAAGAGAGACTCCGGGAAGATCGAATAGGCCCTTCTCATTAAAGAATTCTTTTGCCCTGATGAATCTATCCCCGCGGAATGGATGGTTAACTCCTAAGTCGTACTGCTTGAACTTCTCATGGTAGGCTATTAGGACTTTACGTTTCATTCCCATCTTGAAGCAACCCTCTCATTAATATGTATAGCATGCTGATAAGCCTGTGGATTCTGTAGGTCTTGAATCCTCCGGGAATCGCAAAATAACATTTTGTGTTTTAGTGAAATTTGGAAGAGATTTGGGAAAATATTAATATCATTTTTTGGCGGCTGTGGAGATCGATGCCGTTATGAAGGGAAGGACATTAGCGATCACGCTGATAATCCTGCTTATCACAGCGGGTTTACTCGCCTATTTTAGGCCGTGGGCTGTGAGGATCTCCGTGTTATACCCACGCGATCTATCCGATGTTTTAGAGAAGATAAAGGCCGAATTTGAAGGTGGAAACTGGCTTTTCAGCGTAGAATTGAAGTCTTACAGTGACGTTAAGGATCTGGAGACCCTCCTGGCGAGAGGAGCAGACATTATAATTGCGGATAAATTCGAGGTGATAAGGGATCTACATGAGGGTGGATGCATAAGATGGGCTGTAAAATTCGCAAATCGAAGCATAACATACTATTATGCTTCTGTGGTTGAAAGTTCCGTTCATCCTCAGCAATCCTTAAGCTTCATCAGGTTCATCTTGGAAAACCCGGATGTATGGGGAGGCTTAAATTTCACACCCCTAATTCCAGCCGAGGGCTTCTGGAAAATCCCAGGGGAGCTGAAGCATCATCTAGCGAAGTTCAAGGTGATAGTTGACTGGTTTAATAGGACAGTTTTCATTCCCGAGAAAGTCTCTAGGGTTGTAAGTCTCGTTCCAGTTATTACGATCTCGATCATTGAGATGAAAAGTGCAGATCTACTCGTAGGCGTTGATAGAATAACTCCTACATCCGAGTTCCTAAGAATCATCTATCCCAAGATCAAGAAGATTCCAGTCGTCGGGTTATTAGCGGAATTCGACGAGGAGACTATTGTTGGCTTAAGACCCGATGTCATATTAGCCAGTCACACTACAGTTGCTGAGAGATTTGGGGAGCTTGGAATTCCGGTAGTCATAATCCCAATGGGAGATCTGAGCTACTCTCAGATCTTAGAGGCTATTAGGCTTATAGGCGAGGTTATTGGAAGGGAAGAAGAGGCTGAGGAGCTAGTATCCTACTGCAAGGGAATAATGGATGAACTATTGAATGTTACTTCTGGTCTCTTAAGGAATGAGAGGCCTAAAGTATATATTGCTATGGGGGATGGATTGAAGACTCATGTCTCCGCCCTCTCTAAGGATGCTATATGGTTGGCTGGGGGATTAGATGCGGCTGAGAATATCAGCCGCCCCTCAGGTGGGCCTCCAATAGCCGCGGTCTCAATGGAGTCCGTTCTTAAGTGGAATCCAGACGTTATAATAGCTTGGAGTCCGAAAGTCAAGAGTATTATCCTATCTGATCCGAGGTGGATGGCCGTTAAAGCCGTTAGAGACGGCAGGGTTTACGTTTTGCCTCGAGGGGTCAGAGAGTGGATAATACCTGAGGCCGAGGCATTTTTAGGTGCTAAGTGGCTAGCTGCGAAGCTCTATCCAGACAAGTTCTCTTTCAGCAAAAGCGATATTAAGGAATTTTATGTAAAGTTTTTAGGCTACGAGCCTTCTGATGAGCAGATAAATAGGATACTAAGTGGAAAATATGTCACGAAGATACCTGGGGTTTAAGGGTAGGGAGATTCTGGAGGCTTCACTCCTCATATTTATTCCACTCATAGCATTCCTCGCATCATTATTTATTGGCAGATATAATATCCCATCATACTTGGCTCTTCGCATACTCATCTCAAAGATTCTGCCTATCCAGACGACCGTTCCAAGAGAGGCCGAGATAATAATGATCCATGTTAGGCTGCCTAGAGCATTAGCCTCAATACTCGTGGGCTCGGCGTTAGCCCTCTCTGGAACGACATTTCAGGGCCTATTCAGGAACCCGCTTGTCTCAGCTCAGATACTTGGAGTTGCATCAGGCGCCGGATTTGGAGCAGCATTGGGTCTGCTTATATCTGGAGATCCAGTGGTCGTTCAGGGCTTATCATTCATCTTCGGCGTTGCAGCGGTTGTGATGGCTTATGGAATCAGCAGAACTTATAGGGAGGCTTCGATGCTTACGCTTGTCCTCGCGGGAATAGCCGTTGGAGCCTTCTTTTCAGCCTTAACTTCGCTTCTGAAGTATGTGGCTGACCCCTACGAGAGGCTTCCCTCAATAGTCTTCTGGCTTATGGGAAGCCTATCAGCAGTCTCATTTAAGGAGATATCTTTAGGCTTTATTCCGATAATCGTTCCATGCTTGATCCTCGTTGCGGCGAGATGGAGATTGAATATACTATCGCTCGGCGAGGAGGAGGCTAAGGCATTAGGGATCAATGTGGAGAAGATGCGGATGCTCATAATTGGATGTTGCACTTTAATGACGAGCGCCGCGGTCTCAATGGCGGGAGTCGTCGGGTGGGTTGGGCTTGTAGTGCCGCATATATGTAGGATGCTTGTAGGTCCAGATCATAAAGTTTTGATTCCAGCATCGATATCTATAGGCGCGGCTTATCTCTTGATCGTCGACTGCATAGCTAGGACGGTCGCCCCCTTTGAGATGCCCCTAGGCGTGTTGACATCGGTGATCGGAGCTCCATTCTTCTTTTATCTGCTTAGGGGGAGAGTCTCAGGTTGGAGGTGAAGATCTCAGATTTACATTTCTCCTTCACTCCGGGAAGGGAGGTTCTTAGGGGAGTCTCACTTGAGGTTAGGAGCGGAGAGATCTTCTGTATTCTTGGACCTAATGGATGTGGAAAGACCACTCTTCTCAAGAGTATCTGCGGCATCTTGAGGCCTGAGAGGGGATCAATATTCTTTGACGGCTTAGAGGCAAATTCCATCTCTATGATTGAACGCGCCAAGATCGTAGGTTATGTCCCCCAAGAACAGTATAGGCTTGTCTTTCCATATAGGGTATTGGATTTCGTCACTATGGGCAGGGCTCCATACCTAAGCATCTTCTCAACCCCCTCTGAGAGGGATTATGAGATCGCGGAGGAAGCCCTGAAGGAAGTAAACGCCTATCATCTTAAGGATCGATCATATACGGAGCTGAGCGGAGGGGAGAAGCAGCTCGTATCGATCGCTAAGGCATTAGCTCAGCAACCTAAAGTTTTACTTCTGGATGAGCCTACATCTCATCTCGACCTTAAGAATCAGATAATGGTTCTTAGAATTTTGAGTAAACTGGCGGAGGAGGGACTCATCATAATAATGACAACCCACTTTCCAATGCATGCGCTTCTCCACTCAAGTCGGATTGGCCTCATGGCGGATGGGAGATTCATCGCCGTTGGAACGGCTGAGGAGGTCATGACTGAGGATTTCCTGAGGAAAGCATATGATGTGGACATTAGGATTCTCTCAGTGAAGAATCCCACTGGAGATGGATATATACGGATCTGCGTTCCTGTAGAGGCTATACATGCAAGCAGGGTGATCCGAAGATTTGGGGAGGAGGCTGAGGGATGAGCGACTTCTGGGGAGACATTGAGAAGCTGAGGAAATGCACGAGATACAGCGTGTTCAGAGAGGAATCCGCAAGGATGAAGGGGAGACGCTTGGATTGGAAGTATATGAGTAAAGAGTGGCCATACAGGCCTCCAATACCCGGGCCATACGAGAAGCGTATGCCCATGATCTTCGATGCAGTTCTTAAGCGAACTGAGAGGAATCCAGTCGTCATGTTCGAGAGGGTAATGGAGGATCTGAGGAGAAGATGGAAGGACATGCCATTACATGGACCTTGGCATCATGCAATCCTACCCGGAGTTTTAATCGCATCATTAAGAAATAATGGCTACTCATTCACGGATGAGGATGTTATGGAGGCTATGTTTAGAGGGCATCTCATTCCAGCGGCCTCATGCGGCTTCTTAGGCGTATGTGGATGCGCAGTTGGAGTTGGCATAATGGTCAGTATGATTAGGGGCTCAACTCCGCTTCATGACAGGGAGAGGGCGGACTCCCTAATCCACGCAGGCGAGGCGATTAAGAGGATTGGTAGAATGGGATCTGGACCTCTGGGTCACTGCTGCAATAAGAGCGCACTACTATCCATAATTTACGCGGTAAAGGTCCTGGATGAGTTTGGATATCCAGTTCCACATCCAAGGCCAAAGGAGATGGTTGGAAGATGTAGAATTGCAGACTTAAATGAGAGATGTCACAGGGAGAAGTGCATGTTCTATCCCGGACTAGTAGATATCGGGGATTCCAGATTTAATTGCTGACTCGACAGTTTTCCCCTTGTAGTTTGATAAGTCGCTGGCTGACCTTCCTTTTTCATCTTAAGTTTAGAGTCTCATCGAGTAATGTATGGATCTGCAGAGCTCCTTAAATCCGATCTTCTCGTAGAGTCTCCTCGCCGGCATGTCATGCTCGAGAGTCTTGACGTAAGCGAATTTCATGCCCTCCTGCCTGAAGGTCTCGAGGACCCTCCTCAGCAGGCTTGTGGCTATCCCTCTGCGTTGATATCTTGGAGAGACAGCGTTATTGCAGACCTCCCCGATCCTTCTTTCTCGATCGAGAGTGTATGTCATGTATCCGACGACTCTGCCGTTTAATTCTGCCACATATACGCGGTCAAGGGAGGATTCACAGAAGTTCTTTAGCTCCCTCTTTTTCCATTCGCTCCAGGATCTACCTCCGAATTTCACTCCATGCCTCTTTTCGAGCAGATGGTAGACAGTATAGTCCTTAAATGCCTCAGCCGTTATCTGAAGGATCACATCTACATCTTCAGGCTTAGCCTTACGAATCAGAAGATCATCCGATATTGCCCGTTCTCCCCCAGACGTTCCGGCATCGATATCTTGGCTCGAATCCTTGCGTTTTTCGGCTGGCTTGAATTCCATGCATGCTGGATCATCTAGGTAGCGGAAGATCCCCTTCAATCTGCATCTTATAAGCGTAGGCGACGGATCCTCAGCGTATATGCATTCTCCACATGTCGGCATAGTATATATGTGATCATAATGCGGAATGTAACTTTTTCTGTCGAAGCGTAGATTAGAAGGGCTAATTTTTTATGTTTATTTCCTTAAAAATAAAGGGGTGGAGATGACGATCAAGGCGGATGACGTAGTTGTTCTGATACTTATTATAGCGATAATCGCTCTTTCCCTAGGCCTAACCTACCAGACTCCATACGATAATATTATTGGAATAATAGCTTCTGCACTTGCTATGGGATTGATCCTTGGAAGAAAGAAGAGATGATCGAGTTTTGCTGAGATACGAACTTAATGGTATAGAAGTTTATCCTCGTATCTTCTTAGATGTTCAGTTGCCTCTTGAACGTCCATGAAGAGGGAGTCAACCCTCTCCACATCCTCTAGCGTTACGGATTCATGCTTCTGAACCTTCGCGTTCTGAGCTGCAAGGCTTAGGAGCTGAACTGCATATCTCAGAGATGACTTGGAGCCTATCTCAGTCAGCATCTCCAATGCATCATTCTCTATCGTCACCTTCTCTTCTCTCGCTCTTATACGGAGGATCTCCCTTATGCTGTCAGCGTCGTATTCATGGGTTGCTATGATAACTGATCTGTCTATTAGATCCAGTGGGAATCCAAGTGGGCTCTTAACGTCCGTTCCCCTTATCGTCGTTATCCCCCTGTTAGTCGCGAGGATTATTATCGGCACAAGCTCGCTCTCCAATGCCCTTCCAAGGAAGCTGAAGGCCTCCAAGTCGAGGAGGTGACTGTCATCTATGAATAATACTCCCGGATGGATGAATGCCTTCCCCTCATCAACGAGCTTCTTAACAGATTCGTCAACTGCAGCCCTCACTTCAGGGTCTATCTCCTTCGTCTCAGCCCCGCCGAGCAGCAGCGAGAAGAGCCCTCCCATTCGACGCTGAGCGTTTATCTCATCCAGGTCATGCAGAGTCAGCGTATATACGAACTCCTTCTCCTTCAATACGTCCCCGTCGGGCCTCGGAACCTTCTGTCTGGTGTCAACATCATACGTCTTGCCCTTGGCGCTCTCCAGGCTTAAGCCTAGATTTGCAACCCTACCAGTCTCAGCGTCTATTTGGATCACGCTTCCCTCAGTTATTCCCTGCTGTATTATCTGCTGTGCGATTGAGGCTCCAGCCTCTATAGTCTTCTCCTGCTTCGTAGTCTTTAGCGTTAATCGAACGCTTTCGGGGACCTTCTGGTATGGATTGTATGGATGAGGAGCCGTGCGAATATCTATCGCCGTTACTTCGCCTTCATAGACCTTACGCATCTCATGTATCTCAACGCCGATACACTTCCTTATAGCCTCAATCAGTATCTCAGTCTTCTTCTTTTCGCTGCTGTAGATCTCGCTTCCACTGATCTGGAGGAATGGAACGTTCGGTCCAAGCTCACGTGAGATCGCAACTGCGATCGCAGTCTTGCCTGTTCCTGGTGGACCGGCCAAGATCACGGTTCTACCGCTCATCTTACCCTCCTTTATCATCTGAACTACTAGCCCGGCTGCTTCACGTGCCTTCTCCTGACCGACCATTCCATCCTTAACCTTTACGGCTTTTAGGTTTTCATCGAGGCCCAATCCCTTTATGTGAGTGTGAGCTCCTATCCTCTCGAACTTTGATACTCGAGTTGGAACCTCTCTGATCTCAGCCATTAACCATCACCTGAACCATTCAGATTATTAAATGATCTAGAGGAAAACGAGTAAATTAAGAATTACTGAATTTATCTGGAGAGCTTTCCTGTTTGGGCTGATCTATGGCATGATTAATGCTAAATATTTTCCTACTCCTTTAGAGATCTGAGATCGGAGGATCTATAAGTGAAGGTTCAATTTGGAGTTCACCTTCCGATTCATGGACCATACGATTACAAGGTATTTCTGGATATGGTTATGTTCATTGACAGATTGGGATTCGATTACTTCACAGTTGGCGATCACTTCTTCCTTCCCTCGGA
>QMXE01000005.1 GCA_003661975.1 Candidatus Bathyarchaeota archaeon | reverse complement strand
GGGAGCCGTGAGCCCCTGAACCGGCGGGTGTGACTGGAGATGTAAAGCACCAGCCGAACGCTGGAAGCCCCCACCTCAGTAGGGGAAGGCTCACATGAAATGGCATGAGCAAATTAAAAGTCTTCTTCTTAAAATATTATCCAAGGTGTGGTTAAGGGGGCGAATATTACTGGAACCTCATTCGAGCAGCTTCTACTCCAGAGCCATATTCAAATTTGTATCCTAAACTTTGCAGTGCATTCTCTAGAGCGTAAATTGTCAGCATAGTTTCTTTTTCAGATATTATTCCCATGCATCCTATTCTAAGGGTGCTCTCCTTAAGCTTTCCAGCTCCTCCAGCGATTACAACGCCATATTTCTCATCCATTATCCTACGAATAGCAGCGCCATCGATTCCTTCAGGTATTTTGAAGGTGATAACAGTCTGGGAGCGAACGGCTTTTTCCGGAAGAGGCTCTAACCCGAGAGTTTCGACGGCGTCATAGAAAGCTTCGCTGCAGATCTTGTGGCGGGTAAATCTCCTACTTAAACCCTCCTCTCGGATAATCTTTAAGGCTTCATCAAGAGCGTAAAAGAGTGGAATAGAAGGCGTAAACGGCGTTTCGCTCTTCCCATCAAATTCGCGCATCATGATCATGTCGAAATAGAATGGTCTTTGAGTTTTTTCTATTATTTCCCAAGCTCTCTCGCTCACTGAAAAGAGTGCAAGTCCAGGTGGACATGCAATGCACTTCTGACTTGCGGTGACGCAGATGTCAACTTTCCACCTGTCGACTGGAAGTTCATCTCCTCCCAAAATTGAAACGGCATCTACAAGTAGGAGAAGATCATTCTCTTGAGCGATCTTTCCAATCTGGGGTAGATCGCGAAATGTAACTCCAGTGGATGTCTCATTATATACTATTGCTATTGCCTTAATGTTTCCCTCCCTTTCTATCGCCTCTCTTATTTGCTCCGCTGTAGGACATTTCCCCCAGGATGCCCGTATCTCGATTGGTTTCCCTCCTCTTCGAATTATCGCTTGCTTCATCCTCTCGCTGAAGAGTCCAAAGACTGGTATTACGACTTTATCTCCTGGACTTATAGTATTATAAATCATGCAGTCTACTCCACCTGTTCCTGAAACGGTTAAGGCAAAAACATCGCCTTCCGTTTGAAAGAGATATCTCATATTCTCAGTTAATGACTCATAGAGTCTCCTGAACTCTTCACTACGATGACTTATGATAGGCTTAATCATCGCTCTCATAACGCTGTCTGGAACATTCGTGGGACCGGGAACCATTATTAGCTTCTTTCCCATCATTTCAGAGCAGCTTCCCAATAGCTTTTGGTGGAATATATTGGGTTGTAAGGAGTATTTATATGTAATTTTTAATGCATAAATGAGCTGATAATAGCATGCATGAACATCTATATTCATATATGCTGATGGATTAATCGCGTCCCTTATCTTGGCATAGGAACTTCTCAAAGAATTTGAATGCCATTCGTCCCGAGAAGCTATGTTCCCCTGGAAAAACTTCGATCCAGAGATTCTCCGGATGACCACTCACTTCATAGGCTCTCTTAATTATCTCGTGAGCCTTCTTTGCTGAGTGGATCCAAAAGCATGTATCTGAAGCTCCGCTTTCTATTAAGAGAGGCTTTGGGGCAATAGCCGCTATCACATCGGGAACATCCGCATATTTATATAAGTATGGAACTAGCTGGGAACCGCAGAAGTTTGGCCTTGAAATTGCATAATGTTCAGTTGTAGTTGCATAGCATATTATGTCAGCGGCCTTTATTCTATCATCAAGCAATGCAAGATACGTTGTCATTGTGCCTCCAAAGGATAATCCCATACATCCTATTCTCTCAGGGTCGACTTCCTCTCTTGTTAAAAGAAAGTCGATTACGCGCATTCCATCAAAGATATTTGAACCGAGAAGCGTTCTACCAAGAATTAAATGCTGTATAAAATGAATATTGCATATATCTCTTCCCAGATAGGGATTTTGATATGCTATTCGCTCTCCAAAGCTCCTCCAGTCGGGCACTATCGTAACGAAGCCTCTCTCAGCCATCTGCTCTCCATAATTATAATTATGTCTAAGGATATTCGCTTTTCTCTCTGGATCATTAAAATGTACTCCGGCCACTGGATCCTTGCCATAAGGCCCATGTCCATGGGCACATAATATTGCAGGTCTTTTCCCATCTACATTTTTGGGTATGAGAAGATAAAGGGGAACGTAACAGTCTTGCTCTGACTGTATCAGCCACTTCTCCCTAACATATTTTTCAGTCTCTTCTGTTGAGAGAAGCTGCGGATTTAATGGCGCGGGTTCCGGAAACTCTCCTAATAACTCTACGATCTTATTCTTCAGTTTCCGTTTCCATTCTTCGAATTCTTCCTTTGTCTTTGCTTGAAATGAAAGTGACGGTTTCATCCGCCTATAGAGCTTACGCAAAAATACATCTGTAATCTGCGGTGCATCAACGCTGTTCATCAACTTCGCCCCTACTCCTTTACATCTTCTGCCTTTCTGCTAATATAACTTCCTAAAAATTCATTTTTTTGAATGAATACTCAATTGTTAGGGCGTTCAGATTGGTTAATTATAGGCCTATAATCACGCTTCTTTCAGATTTCGGACTGAGGGATCCATACGTTGCAGAGATGAAAGCCGTTATAATCTCTATATGTCAAAAGGCGCGGATAGTTGATGTCAGTCACGAGATCGAAAAGTTCAATGTTAGAATGGGGGCATTCATTCTAGCCCAAGCAGCTCCTCACTTTCCTAAAGGGACGATTCATGTAGCAGTTGTAGATCCAGGCGTCGGAACGGCACGTAAGCCGATAATAGTGGAGACAGAGAGGGCCTTCTATGTTGGTCCAGATAACGGCCTATTAATGCTTGCTGCAAGAAATGACGGGGTCAAATGCGTGTATGAAATTGCAAATCCAAAGTATATGTTAAGGCGCGTTTCAAGAACATTCCATGGAAGAGATATATTCAGTCCAGCAGCAGCTCACCTAGCAAATGGTGTTGATCCTTCCGAGTTCGGTCCAAGAGTGGAAAACCCCGTAATGCCCAGTTTCTTATCTCCGAAAATCATGGGAAATGAAGTTGTAGGGGAAATTCTATACATAGACAGATTTGGCAATTTGATCACGAATATTCCAGAAAGCATGCTTAAGGCCCTTGGAATCTCAGACGGCGCGAGTCTTCAATTTAAGTTCAGGGATAGAGAGGTGAGAGTAAAGTTATGCTCATCCTATGATGATGTCCAGAAAGGTTCCCTGCTTTCCATAGTTGGCGGAACGGGCTTCTTAGAGATCTCGATAAATCAGGGGAATGCCTCAAGCCTCTTAAATATAAAGATTGGAGATCGCGTCATTCTAACAAAGCCTAGAGGATGCTGATATTACCCTTCTCTTTAGGGAAAGAATAAAAAGAGAGCCTTAATAACATAATAAAGTTCATGATGACGGAAGTGAGAGGATTGTCAAAGATAGAAACTCCTATTGTAATTGTGAATTTCAAAACGTATATCGAGGGAACTGGAAAGAGAGCTATTGATTTAGCTAAGGCAGCAGACAGGGTAAGTAAGGAGACCGGAATATGCTTCGCCGTTGCCCCCCAATTCGTTGATATACCCATAATCGTAAAGATGGTAGACATACCCGTCTTTGCCCAGCACATAGACCCCATTAAACCTGGAAGTCACACAGGGCATGTTCTTCCTGAGGCCGTGAAGGAATCTGGGGCTATAGGCACGTTGATTAATCACTCCGAACATCGATTAAGATTAGCTGATATCGACGCGGCAATCACAAGAGCGAAGGAGACTGGTCTTATTACGGTGGTATGCACGAATAATACTTCCGTTAGCACCGCCGCGGCTGCTCTAAATCCAGACATGATAGCCGTTGAGCCTCCTGAGCTAATCGGGACGGGAATCCCAGTTTCTAAGGCCAGACCAGAGGTTGTAACAAGCACTGTTGAGGCCGTTAAGAAGATAAATCCAGAAGTTATAGTTCTCTGCGGAGCTGGCATAACCAATGGAGATGACGTAGCCGCTGCTTTAAGGCTTGGAACCAAAGGAGTGCTCGTCGCAAGCGGAATAGTTAAGGCTAAAGATCCATATCAGGTTATGAAGAGCTTCGCCGAAGCCGCTAAGAGCGTTTAAGCTTTACAAAGAGGTATACTGGTTGAAGGTCGCAACCAGCTGCGCTCTATGCCTCTTTAATAGAGGATATAATGAGATTCTTGAGGCAACTGATGACCCACAGATAAGATTTAAGGCCATTGAAGAGCTTTTATGCTTGCTCTGCAGGGAATTTAAGCCTACGAGTGTGCCAGCAATCATTGGAACCAAAAGGGATAGGATGATTAAGGAGATAACGGGAAATCCAGATCCATTCATAGAGAAGAAACGTATATGCAACAGGGAGGCTCTAAAACTTCTGCCTTACGCCGAGAAAATTCTTTCATCAAAGAGAGATAAGAGATCCCGTTTCCGAATGGCATGTCTAATATCTATTGTCGGTAATATAATGGAATTCGATATACCTGGCCATGAGTTTACGTTTAGTGATATTGCCAGACTTATTCAGCAAGCTGAAAAAGAATTGGTGATAGATGATCTTCCAGAAGCATTTGAGATAGCCCGCAGATCAAAGAGGATCCTCTTTTTGACTGATAATGCTGGTGAAGTGGCCTTTGACACCCTACTCGTTAAGGAGCTGAAGAGTATAATTGACGGTGGAAGAGTGATAGTTGGAGTTAAGGGGAAACCGATCTTGAACGATGCGACATTAGAGGATGCATTATTTGTCGGAATGGATAAGGTTGCAGATGAGATCATAACCACGGGGTCAGATGCTTTAGGCTTTATTCCCTCAGAATGCAGCGAAGAATTTCTAGAAACGTATAGATCCTCAGATTTTATTGTGGCAAAAGGAATGGCCTATGCGGAAACCCTAACGGAGCTAAAGTTAGAGAAGCCTCATCTACTACTGCTGAGAACCAAATGTCCACTCGTGGCAGGATACTTTGGCGTTCCAAGGCATAAAAACGTAGCGAAGATACTCAAAAAGTTTTGAGCTAAACACCTCATAAGTTATGGTGGAAAATTAAAGTTGCTAACGAGGATCAAAAAGAGAATTCAATCGATGCTTAGGAAAGAGGCTGAGATTGCCAACGAGATCGGATTAACTCCAAATCACCTGAGCATAATTGGCTTGCTTTCAGGTCTCTTCTCAGGCCTCCTATACTGGCTTGCCGGAGTAAACATGTTCAATCCCGCCATGAGCAGAGTTTACTTATTAGCCGCGATAATTATGCTTCTAATCTCTGGATTCATGGATGCATTAGACGGTGCATTGGCGAGAATTTATGGGAAAGCCTCGGCTAAGGGAGGATTCTTAGACTCGCTGATAGATAGATATGTGGATTCAGCAATTTATATTGGAATTATACTCGGTGGACTGTGTGATCTTTTATGGGGACTTCTTGCCCTTATAGGATCATTACTTACGAGCTATGCTAGGGCGAGATCTGAGGCTGAAGGCGTCCCTATGGAAACTATAGGCTTATTCGAAAGAGCTGAAAGGATCATAGTAATAATTGTTGCATCTCTCCTTAATGTCTTCGGAATAGATATCATACGTTGGGGAATCCTCCTTCTAGCGATAGCAACCAACCTCACCGTGCTTCAACGGACAATATTCTTCTTTAGGAAAGGCTCGAAGTAGCAAGTCAATAGACATTATTCAGTGAGATCGCCTATCTCCTGCTCCTGCTCTTCCTAGCCTCTTTAGCCCTCACCTTAACTAAGCCTAAATGCACGGCGCATGAAATACAGTAGTATTTCGTATCGAATCGTGCAGGTAAGTATGCTCCCTTCTGGCGGAGCTCTCTTGCAAGGACAGGATCTACAAGCGAGATTCTTCTTGTCGCCTTCTTAGCCTTATCTCGTGGAACGAGCTCTCCGCACATGCTACACTGAACATATCCGCTTCTACCCTTTTGACCCTTGGATCTTCCCCTACTCTTCCTTTTAATCGGCATAGCCTTCACGCTTACCAAATATTCTTTGAAAGTCACATAGAAAAGGAATGAATATACACTTATACCTTTCTAAAAAAATATCCGCCTTTAAACAATTTTTCTCCGCCAATAAGATTAAATCATGAGCGCCCTAAAATTTTTGTGGAGCATAGGAATGTTATCTTTCGATCTCGTTACGGTCGGACACTTCTCTATAGACTTCATAAGAACTAAAAGGGATTTGATTAGCAAGCCCAGCTTAGGAGGTCCTCCGACTTTTGTCTCGTTAGCCGCTAAAAGACTTAAAGCGAAAGTATCAGTAATCTCAAATGTAGGAGAAGATTTTCCTGAAGATTATGTAAGATGGTTAATGAATGAAGACATTGATCTTTCAATGCTACGTAGAATTAAGGGCGCGTCTACCACGAGTTATGAGCTTATATATGATGAGATGGGCAGAAGACAGCTTATCTTAAAAAGTAGGGCTCCTCCCATCACGCCTTCATTGATTCCGGAATCCCTTTCAGCAAAGGTCGCGCATATATCTCCAATCGCAGGCGAAGTCTCCTATGAGGTGATAGATAAGCTACGCGAAAACGCCTCCCTTCTTTCACTAGATCCACAAGGCCTCCTAAGAAGATTCAATGAGGAAGGGAGAGTCTCATTGGGAAAGCTTGAAGATCAAAGAGTTCTGAGGATAATCGATATTTTTAAGGCTTCTGAAGAGGAAATTAAAATCGCAATGGGAAATCTAAAAGTTGATGATGCTATTGGAATATTGTGTAAGATGGGTGTAGATATAGTAATCGTCACGAGAGGAGGAAGAGGTGTAACCTTAAGCTTTAATGGAAGGATCTATGAGGTTCCAGCCGCCAAACCTAGGATCGTCGTTGATACAACGGGAGCTGGAGATGTCTTCATCGGTGCATTTCTAGCCGAATACATAAGAGGAAAAGAGCCTCTTTGGTGCTCCTGTGTAGGCTCAGCTTCCGCCTCTTTTGTTATTGAAGAGCCAGGGCCTAGAGGATTAAGATCAAGTTCCGAGATCTATGAGAGGGCTGAATGCATATATGAGAAGGTTTCTACGCGGAAGAGTGCCTGAGAAGATTGCTATCAACTTCTCTTGATATAAGCATGTGCGTCTCTGATACTTATCTGATGAAGAAAGATTCATTTAGGAACATTCCATAAGATATTACATTCATAATGAATGTTTGGTGGTTGCTGTATGGGGAGGGTATCTAAGGGCATACGATGTAGCGTTGATGGCTGTGATAGGGAAGCTATTCGGTCATTATCGATATCCAATGTTGAGGCTGCTGGCTTGAAGATCTCAAATGCTGAGGGGACGCGAAGAGCCTATCTCTGTAGAGAGCATTATAAGGAATACAAGAAAGCCATTAAGAAGGAGAAGATGCTGGAGAGATGGAGATTTAAGGGCTGAGATCAAAGAGCTAATCTTTTCTTTCCTCTAACTCTACAGACAATTTTTAGATGCTGTAAAGTGAAGTAAACTAAAATGAAATTGATCATCTGTATTTCATTGAGTTGCTGATCCTTTCATTTTGACTGATGAAAGCGGTTTGAGAGGCTGCTAGGGAACATAGACTTAATGCATTGTGAAGATATAATGTGATGGGTTTGCTATTATAGGATGTGCTTTTCTCACAAAATCTTTATCTAATATCGATAGTAAAAAATTAAGGTAATCCTTACGGTTGATGAGGCTTCATACATGAAGATACTTCAGCTTCACTCAGATTTCATTGAGTATCAGCCGATCGAAAGGGAGATTGCTTCAGCAGAGGAATGCGAGAGAAAGCCCTGCCGCCTAGAAGAATTGGTTGTTCTCTTCGTTTCAGTCGAAAAGGGAGATACTATTCAAACTGGACGAAAAGCGATAGATGATGTGAAGGTCTTCTTAAATAGGATAAAGGCGAATAGGATTCTCATATATCCCTATGCGCATCTGAGTGGGGATCTTGCATCTTCATATGAAGCCCTAGAGATTTTGAAGGACATGGAGTCTTATGCGAAGGGTCTGGGAATAGAGACTTATAGAGCTCCATTCGGCTGGTGTAAGGCTTTCACAATCTCAGTGAAAGGCCATCCGCTCGCAGAGCAGTTTCGTTCAATCCAGCTGAGAGAAGAGAAGGAGGTAGTTTCTGAGGCTCTAAAGGCAGAGGAGAAGATAAGATCCGATTGGTATATAATGGATCTTGACGGAAGATTGATTCCCGTCGAAGATTATGATTTCACCAATCATGAAAATCTGAGGAAATTTGCGCATTATGAGATCTCAAAGATGAGGGCGGTTCAGCAGACTCCCCCACACGTTAATTTAATGCGGAGACTTGAATTAGTTGATTATGAGCCGGCAAGCGATCCCGGAAACTTCAGGTGGTATCCGAAGGGAAGATTGATAAAGTCTTTAATGGAGCAGTTCGTGACTGAGAAGGTAATCGCATACGGCGGTATGGAAGTCGAAACACCGATCATGTATGATCTTGAGCATCCAGCTCTTGCAAGTTATCTGCATAGGTTCCCTGCACGACAGTATATTCTGAGATCCGACGATAAGGAGTTCTTTCTTAGGTTTAGTGCATGCTTTGGACAGTTCCTAATACTCCGAGGTACTCAGATATCTTATCGTCAGCTCCCGCTCAGAATATATGAGCTGACCAGATATAGCTTTAGAAGGGAAAAGAGCGGCGAGCTCTCTGGTCTTAGAAGGCTAAGAGCTTTCACGATGCCTGATGTTCATGCAATATGCGCTGATTTAGAGCAGGCTAAAGAGGAGATGCTGAGGAGATTCCAGCTGAGCATCGAAACTCTTGAGGGATTCGGTTTGAATCGAGAAGATTATGAGCTGGTCATAAGGTTCACTAAGGATTTTTATGAAGAAAATAAGGGCTTCATCGCTCTTCTTGTAAGAAAGTTTGGAAAGCCCGCGCTTATTGAAGTATGGAACAAACAGTTCTTCTATTTTGTTTTAAAGTGGGAATTCAACTTTATTGACAACCTGGACAAGGCATCAGCTCTATCAACCGATCAAATAGATACAGAAAATGCTGGTAGATACGGGATATGCTATATTGACGAGAAGGGAGAAAGAAGGGTTCCATTAATCCTACACTGCTCTCCAAGCGGGGCTATTGAGCGGGATCTATATGCGATGCTCGAGAAGGCCTATATGGACCAAAAGAGGGGAAAGCCTCCCATGCTTCCATTATGGCTCTCCCCAACTCAAGTAAGGGTGATTCCTGTTGCTGACCGTTTCTTCCAAGAAGCCGAAAAGATCGCCAAAGAGATCTCTAAGCACAATATAAGAGTTGACTGGGATGATCGGCCGATGACTATGCAAAAGAAGATCAGAGAGGCCGAAATGGAATGGATACCATACATAATAGTTGTCGGGCAGAGAGAATTGGAGTCTGGAGTTTTATCCGTTAGAGATCGTAGGATTTCAGGCGCGGAGATGGGTGGAGAGATAAGAAGAATGCACCTTAAAGATCTTATCAGCGAGATCAAGGAGCGCGTTAGAGATAAGCCCTTCAAGCCCCTAAGTCTTCCGATGAGGCTCTCCAGGCGACCGCGCTTTTACGGATAAGCCACACATTACTTTTTTATAGTCATAAACTAAGTTGATTCTGATGAGGTGTTGGGTTTGTCTGAGAGGGAACTACTTATTTACATTGATGGAAAATTTTATCCTGAATCAGAAGCGAAAATCTCAGTCTTTGATCATGGATTTCTCTATGGAGATGGAGTCTTCGAGGGTATCCGTTCATATAACGGTGTAGTTTTTAAGCTTAAGGAACATATAGACCGACTGTATAACTCGGCTAAAGCGATAATGCTGGATATACCGATGACGAAAGATGAGATGATAGAGGCTGTATTAGAGACTCTTAGAAAAAACGGTCTTAAAGATGCTTATATCAGACTTGTTGTAACCAGAGGGAAGGGAGATCTAGGCTTGGATCCAAGGAAGTGTCCAAAGCCATCCGTTATAATAATTGCTGTTCCTCTACTTCAATTATATGATGAGAAGGTTAGAGAAAGAGGTATGAGCATGATAGTCTCATGGGTTAGAAGGGACTCTGTTGATGCGACAACACATGAAATTAAATCTTTAAATTACTTGAACAGTATATTGGCTAAGATCGAAGCAAATAATGCTGGTGCTGATGAGGCAATAATTCTGGATCCAAACGGTTTTATCTGTGAGGCAACTGGAGAAAACATTTTTATCGTTAAGGACGGCAAATTGTTCACCCCGCCGTCGACAAGCGGGGCTCTTCCTGGAATAACTGCAAGTGTCATCAAGGAGATAGCTCAAAAGCTCGGCTATCAAGTCATCGAAAAGGGAATCACCGTGGCGGAGCTTTACAATGCCGATGAGGCATTTCTTACTGGAACTGCAGCGGAGGTTATGCCAATAAGAGAGGTCAATAAGAGGCAGATAGGTGAAGGGAAAATGGGGCCTGTAACTAGGCAGATACTAGAGAAATTTATGGAATACACTAGAGATCCAAATAATGGTATTCCAATATATGGTGGTTGAGGATAGATGGAGATCCTACTCCTCACGGAGAGTGATATAGAAGCCATACTTCAGATTGATGAGGTCATGAATGCCGTTGAGACGGCATTTAAAGAGAAAGCTTTGGGATATGTGCAGATGCCCCCGAAGGTCTACATCATATACGAGAAATATAATGGTGACTTAAGGGCCATGCCATCATATCTCGAGAGATTAGGGATCTCAGCCGTTAAAGTAGTGAATGTTCATCCTGATAATCCGAAGAAATTTGATCTTCCAACGGTTATGGCGGTCATAGTTCTTATAGATCCGAAGAGCGGCGTTCCCCTAGCTATAATGGGAGGGAGATGGATCACGGCGATGCGAACGGGAGCGGCCGGTGGAATAGCAGCAAAGTATCTGGCAAGAAAGGATTCTAAGGTTGTAGGCCTTGTTGGAGCTGGGGTTCAGGCTAAAACTCAGCTTATGGCTTTATTGAGTCTCTATGGAAGTTTAGAGGAGGTTAGAGTGTGGAGTAGAAGCAAAAGCAGAATAGAAAGTTATATTTCGGAGATGAGGCCTATCTGCGAAGGGAAAACCACGCTGGTTCCCGTGAAAAATGTAAAGGACGCCGTTGATAACGCTGACATCGTAGTTACAACAACGCCTTCGAGGAAACCTCTAGTCTTTGATGAGTGGATCTCCGAGGGAACGCATATAACATGTATTGGTGCTGATGCTCCTGGAAAAGAGGAGCTTGATCCGAAGATACTTTTACGCGCAAAGATATACGTTGATGATTGGGAACAAGGATTACATTCAGGAGAGGTTAATGTTCCATTCTCAAAGGGTATAATCACCAAGGAAAAGATCTGCGGAGAGCTCGGGGATGTCATTGCAGGGTTAAAGCCTGGAAGAACATCGTCTGAAGAGATCACAATCTTTACTTCTACTGGACTTGCAATCCAAGATGCTGTAACAGCAGATATTGTATATAGAAAGGCTTTGTCCAAGAATCTTGGACAACGGATAAAAATGTTTTAATTCCCTCCAATTTTTACTGGATGACCAAGTTCCCTCTTGAATTGAATGCCTTAATTATTCTTCTAAAGTATATCAGCGTCTCCCTTCCTTTCTCGGTTATTATATAACACCTGTAATTGTGCTGTTCAACCTCCTTGATTAATCCTCTATTCATAAGGGTTCCCAGAATTTCTCGGAGAGGTCTCCAAGATAAATTGCACTTATACATTATGTTAGTTGGCCTACTGATGCCTTCATTAATCTTCTCTAGAACATCGAGATATATCTCTAACTTTGATCTTTTCCTACTCATAATTTTCACTTCCCTCGAATTCGTAAAAACCCGGTATTACCTGTCTATATTTGCATTTTTTATATATATTATGGATGAAAAAACTATAATCAAAATAACAGAAAATATCGCTTTTATGTCTAATCCTATCATCCCTTCAAGGTTGGTATGTCTTATCGGTATGCATTAGAGTTTAAAATCTCACCGAGCCCTAACGAATTTCTTCTTCTTTGATGACCAAGGCACAGTCTGTTTTTTATAAACTTCAACTAATCCCTTTCTGATGAGATGAGGAAGAGTTCCCATCATTCGAGAGGGAATGTTGGATACCATAATCTCCTCAGCCCTCTTTATGTATTCGTAAAGTTGCCTCTCGGAGGGAGACATGTCCTTTAATCCATTTGCTCCCATAACGCCAAGTCCTCCGTCCATTCTGAATTAAATATTTATTCTCCAAACCGCGTATTAAATGATATTGAGGAATCTGCATGTATGTGAGAAGACCCTCTGCTTGGGGTTTTCATCCCTTTGATCCCAGTCAAGAGAGAATCGAGATTGAACGCTGTTTTCTCTCAAAGCATGGTGTTGGCAGCAAGCCAAAGATCTCAGAGAATGGTGATAGGAGGATTGTCGGAGGCGTTGTCCCACATGCCGGACTCATATACTCAGGTCCCATAGCTTCTCATACATACTATCACTTAGCTAGGGATGGTAGGCCGGAGACATTTGTCATTTTAGGAGTTAGCCATGCAGGAAATCCTGGATTCGCCACAATGCTTGATGCTATCTGGAGGATGCCCATGGGCGATGTGAAGGTAGATTCAGAACTTGCTCGGTCAATAGTTAAGCATTCCGGATTCGTTGATATAAATCCTGAAGCCCATGAGGGTGAACATTCAATAGAGATACAGCTTCCATTCCTTCAATATATCTATGGAGAAAATTTCAGAATAGTCCCAATAATAGTCGGTTATGGAGACTATGAGATGTGTAAGAACGTTGGAGAAGCCATAGCTGACGTGGCGGAAGATCTGGGAAGAGATATAGTTGTTCTCGGCAGCACGGACTTTACGCATTATGGAGTCCTATATGGATATACTCCCGCTGGAACAAAACCCCTTGAGAAGGTATTAAAGTGGATTTATCAGACCGATAATTCAATGATCGAGGCTATAACGTCCCTTGATGCGAAGAGGCTTATCACAATCGTCCAAAAAAACAATTATACGATGTGCGGATATCTTCCCGTTGCGACGATGATAATAGCGTCAAAGAGGCTTGGAGCGAGTAAGGGGAGACTGTTGAAGTATGCTACAAGCTATGACGTTCAGGGATCGACTGATGCCATAGTTGGATATGCTTCTATAATAATCGAAAGATGACGTCCTCACGGTCATCTCTTCCGTGTATCCCGTCCCTTCTTAAGGGAGAATTGGCATTCAATTTTTCACTATACTCTAAAATTCTCTTATGAGGATAAATTACATCTCGTATGATTTCAGCAGAACATAAAAGATTTATCATCGCATGCATAGGTTTGATTCACTTGAAGCATGAAGGGTAACAGAGACTTGAGCAGCGATGATTCAAAAGAAACGCTGAAGCCGAACTCCTTACTTTATGGAACCGCAGCGGCTACCTATTTCTCTGATAGTCTCCTATTGAGCTTTTTCTTTCCATACGCCGTCGTTCTGGGAGTATCCTTTGATCAGATGGGGATGATGAGATCCGCCAGAAACTTATTCCAGAACATCCTCCAGATAGGCTGGGGTGAAATCTCTGAGAGATTCAGTAGAAAGGCCCTTATAGCCATGGGTTACTTTTCAAGTGGATGTATAATAGCTGCTCTTCTCTTCTTCCGTGAACCTGATCAGCTCATATTGCTCATAATACTTCAGTCCATCTTATGCTCGGCTGCTGTGCCCTCATGGAGTTCACTATTAGCGGATTATACAACCATAAAGAATAGAGGTAAAATTCTCGGCAGGATCGGGGCTGTAAGCCAATTATCAGGTGTTCTAGCAACGCTTATTGTAGCCTTAATGACGTATGAGCAGCACGGAGAGATCACAGCCAGCTCCTTCACAGTTCCATTCGTATTGTCCGCTGCAACGGCAATTCTAGCCGCGGTCTTGGTCATCTTCGTTAAGGAAGTCAGGGTGGAACGGCCGACTCGCGGATGGAGCGGCATAACATCTCCCTTGCTTGATAGCGATTTTCGCCGTTTCTTAGTCATTAATGGATTTTATGGTTTTGCAATGGCCTTTGCTTGGCCTCTCTTCCCCTATGTTACTATTAAGGTTGTGCGTGCGACTGTGTGGCAAATAGCCGTGATATCTGCGGCTTCAGGATTTGTGACGAGTATAACCCAGCCGAAGATGGGTTCAATAGTTGATAGATTTGGTAGAAAACCGACATTAATCATAAGTAGAACATCTTTCCTTTTGTATCCTCTGCTCTACGCATTTGCCAGTAGCTGGCATCACCTGCTCATTATAAATGTTCTTCTATCAGTCTCTTCGTCGGCAGCGATTGTAAGTCTTTCAGCATATATAATGGATTCTGCTCCTCCAGGTTTAAGGGCGAATTATGCGGCTTCAACGAATATGACTATGGGCGTTGCAACCTTCCTCGGCTCTATTATCGGAGGGATCGTTGCAAGTAGACTTTCAGCATTAGTTGGGGAGAGGCAAGCTCTCTTTACATGCTTGATCCTGGCAGCTATTTTACGTCTAATCTCGGATATCTGCTTATTCTTTATAAAGGAGACGATGCCTAAGAAAGATGCCGCCTAAACGTCATTTTGGCATACTCGCCTTCTTTCCTATAAGATTTATTAATAATTTCTTGTCTTTTTCTACTCGGTGTTACATATCTCGATGAGTGCCCATTCAGTTCCCGATATTATGCAGGGAGTTCCATCTCAGGATAATGCCATCGGGATGATCATCCAAATATTATGGTTAGCCTTTTTCATCTTCTATCTACTATATGGACAGAAGCTCCAAGTTAAGATTATGCTAAAGGAGATAGAAGGTTCACTCTTTAAGTTAAAGATGATCAGAGATCGCGGAAGAGAAATTGCGATCTCCACAGTTAAGAAGTTTAGTAAGCATGATAATGATCCAACCGAGCGTGTCGATCGTCTCCTTGAATACGTCTATATACCACCAGTCGATCTTGACCCATACGGAATAATAAAGCGACTTGAGCATCTCGTTGACGTTCGCGATTTCAGACTTAAAGATGAAGTTAAACTTATGGTTCCGGACGCTGATGAGACTAAGATAAATAATCTAACTAATATGATCGAAGCCGCACTAGCCTTAAATCAAATATACAAAGTTGTTAGACACTACTATCTCATAGGAAAGAAGACTTCTAGCTTCTATATTATTCTTCAGCTCCAAATGCTCCTCCCACAGATAATGAAGGAATCCCAGGCCTATGCAAGTGCTTTGACGGCCTTCAAGAATGGTCAGCCCATAGGTGACGGGATAGGCCCGCTCATAGCTGCAAGGCTGATGCATGGAAGAAAAGAATATGAGATTGTCGAAGATACCGTCGTAAGCGAAGTCCCAATAGATGGGCGAATAGCCTATGTGCTAAAGGCCAAGGGACCAGGGGGAAATGTGGGAAAACCAGGCGAAGCTATAAGGCGTCTATTAGAGGAGATGGAAGGTAAGATCAGCAGGATAATAATCATCGATGCAGCTCAGAAGCTTGAAGGTGAAAAGTCCGGCGAGGTCGCTGAGGGAACTGGAGTCGCAATAGGCGGTCCTGGAGTAGATAAGTACAAAGTTGAGGAGGTCGCAGCAAAGTATAAGGTGCCTTTAGATGCTATCCTGATAAAGGAGAGTATAGAGGATGTCATCTCAGTCATGAAGAAGGAGATAGCAAATAGTGTTGATGAAGTTATTAAGCGAATAAAGAGGATAATTCATGAGAATACGAAGATAGGCGATCACATAATAATTGCTGGAATAGGAAATACTATTGGAATAGCACAGTAGGAGATATATATGAGCGCTGATCTAAAAGGGCCAAAAAGATCAATCCTATACTTGATATCGATAATTGCGATCATGCTCATCCTATCGATTATAACGCTTATTCAGGCATTTAAGACATATATGGAGAGTGGACATATGGATTTCTTGGCTCTCCTCTTGAGTGCAAGCGCATTTGCCCTCTCGATCTATATGGCTCTACAGATAGGCGTGAAGCCTCCCAAATTAGGATTTGAACAACAAAAAGTCTTAACGGTAATCAGATGTTCACGTTGCGGATTTGAATCCGTTCGGAATTTTAAAGAGGGAGATTATGTATTAAAGAAGATCGGCTCCTGCCCGAAATGCAATGGTCCGTCATTCATATATACGATCTTTAGGGAAGAGGAAAAGGGCAAAAAGAAGGCGGGAAAGATTAATCCTATACCTCAAGTTAAAACGACAGCTCCATTTTTATCTATGTAAACTGTATGTTCGAATTGGGCGACCCACTGCCTGCTCTCCTCGATAAAGACCGGATAAGCCATTAAGCATTTAGATTCGAGAAGGTGTGTAAATGCAAATTCATTAAAGATGTTATCTTTTATAAGCCATCTCTTCGCGAAAGGTAAAGTCCTAAATTTTCTCTCTATAAAATTCAGAAGCCTCTTAGATTCTTTGAGCTTCAATTTCTTTCTCTTTAAAAATCTGAATATATGTGCTTCTTCTCCCTCAATTACTCTGCCCCTTGCATTTGGTGTTGTAACGAACGGTTCAATGGCATATACCTCTCCCTCATGGATCTTCCTAAATGAGATGTGCGAGACGTTCGGAAGAGATTTCCCAGCATGGATCATATAACGCCCTATCTGATGCCCCGTAAGATTTGATATCGGCTTGAATCCCATATTCTCGATGGCTCTTTGGATCTTAGATCCAAGATCGGAAGTGGAGATTCCCGGTCTAATAGTTCGTATAGCTGTTTCCAAGGCGATGCGGGAGGTTTGAACCATCTCATCATATTCCGGGTTAAAGCATATGGTCGTTGCAGTGTCAACTATATATCCATCGATATGAACGCCTATATCGATCTTCACTATAGATTCGTCTGGAATTATTCTTTCATCTCCTGGTGGAGAAGTATAGTGAGCGGCGATCTCATTTACGGAGATATTGCATGGAAAAGCTGGTTCTCCTCCAAGATTTCGAATGTTCTCCTCAACCATCTCGCAGATGTCGATAATCCGCATGCCCTCCCTCACGGTATCTTCTATCTTCGTCCTAACTTTGGATGCTATTCGACCTGCCTCTTCATACTTCTCGAGAACATCCGCACTTAGAACTGGCATGAGATCACCCAGTAATCGAGAGTACTAGTATTTTAAAGATGTCACATCTGCTTTATCTTTATTTTCATGTGCCGCTTCACTTAAATTCCATAATAGCTTTCATTAAACTTTGAGTTAGTGACGATGTTTTTTGGTGGTGACAAAGTTTGGCTTTAAGGAGGATCGGTATTGTAACTGCTGGTGGCGACGCTCCCGGAATGAATGCCGCTATCCGCTCGGTTGTCCGCTCAGCCCTGCATAACAACCTAGAAATTATAGGATTTGAGAGAGGATACGCCGGGTTGATCGAGGGTCAAGCCCGCCAACTAAAGGCGAGATCCGTAAGTGGAATAATAAATCTCGGAGGGACAATCCTGAAGACTCGAAGATGTAAAGAGATGAGGACTCCTGAAGGAATAGAGAAGGCAGCTGAGACTCTTAAGAAATATGGCATTGATGGGCTTGTAGCGATCGGCGGAGACGGAACATTCAGAGGTGCAAGTGAGCTTTATAGGGCAAGCGGCATATCGATGATCGGAATACCCGCAACAATAGATAATGACGTTGCTGGAACCGATACGACCATAGGATTTGATACGGCTGTCAATACTGCTCTTTCAGCCATAGACAAGATCAGGGACACCGCAACTTCTCATGAGAGGATATTCGTTGTTGAGGTTATGGGGAGAAGACGTGGTTTCCTAGCATTAGAGGTCGGCCTTGCTGGAGGAGCCGAAATAATTCTAATACCTGAAGTTAGGTTTGACATGGATTCGGTATGCGAAAAGATTAAGAGTGCACGTGAGGCTGGAAAGACATCTGAAATCGTAGTGATGGCTGAGGGCGCTGGAGACTCACGTGAAATCGCTAGGCACATAGCTGATGAGACTGGATATGAGGTTAGACTCACGGTTCTCGGATATATCCAGAGAGGAGGGACTCCTACGGCCCTAAGCAGGACGTTGGCATCGCAATTCGGATATCATGCTGTTGAGCTCCTGCTTACTGGAGAGAAGAAACGGATGGTTGGAATTAAGAATGGAGAGATATGCTCTGTTGATCTTGACTATTCATGGAGTGCAGAAAAGAAGATAGACTTGGAGAAATATAGATTAGCAGAGATACTGTCAGAATAGAAAATCTTCTTTATTATCGAGGTGAAATCTTCCACTCCATATTTCTATGACCCAGTCCAGCAGTTTAAGTTATAAAGTTGGTTAATCCCGCTTGCTTAGCCAATTCTATTGCTCTTTTCATTTCTTCTCCATTCAGTCTTCTTCTTAGCTCCGGAATCTCATAGGCTCTCCATTCTGGTCTATACTGGAACATAACGTTTGTTCTGGTGTCTGCCCCTAAATTCTTGGATATCCAATTCAATATTGTCTTCGTGCAGCAATCTAAGTGCCCCGGAAGAACGAGAACCCTGATGATTAATTCTCCATACTTTTTCCCATGCAGATGATTCCTTGTGCAGGCTTCCCAATAATTCGGAGCATCACTGATTCTCTCCGCGCATTTATTATTGCCATACTTGAAATCCAATAGGTATACATCTACAAATCCCGCTAAGAGCTTAGCTGTTTCCTCACTATAGTATGAATTTGAGTTCCAGACGATCGGGACATTCACATTTACATACTTAAATGTCTGAATCCACTGCTGTAGCCATGGAGTAGGTTCTCCGCCGACGAGATTAACGTTTCTACATCCGCTCTTCCTCAGGTGCTCAACAGCCAGTGCCAATCGCTTCGTGGAATATATCTCTCCCTCCTCAAACCATTGTGAGATTGTCCAGTTCTGGCAATGCAGACATCTTATAGTGCAGCCCATGGTGAAGATCGTTCCTGACGGAACAAGTTCAGGCTCCTCTCCTAGATGCTCAAAAATAGATGAGACGACTATCTGCGATCCACATCTGCAGTATCCAAGTTCTCCCTCTAAACGGTTCACTCCGCATCTTCTAATGCAGAAATGGCAATTTTCCATGATCCGAGCGGCTATTTTCTCCTTTAAATCCAAAAATGACTTTTCTGGGGTCTTAAGATCCTCGATCCTCCTCATTTTAGAGTCTATTTGCTCCTGTAGCTCATAAAATTCCTCGAGTAATTCGTCATGTAGGCTCCAAAGATCCTTCAGTGAGTCATCTTCGTCAAAATCCGTCGGGATCTTCTTTGCGATTAGAAATTTAGCTGGCTTACTATCCTGCATGACATCGAAATACCTCGACAGGCTCCTGCGGGCTTTTTCATCCTCTAAAACTGCAACTGCATCCCTACGGATTATCCTCCACATAAACCTTCAAAGAGGAACTTTACTGAGAAATCACTTATTAATGCTGCTGCTAGATATCTATATTAGCGATATTGGAAACGACAATCCCTCTTGATGAAACTTGCCCTTTATTGGTATTTTCTCATAGCATTTGGGGCATCTCATATCTTCAGTGAGGTTCCATCTCGTTATTCCAAATCCATATCTCCCAATGAGAAGCTCACCGCATCTTGGACAGTAAGTATTCTCATATTTATGGCCGGGAACGTTCCCAATGTATACATAATTCAATCCTGCACGTCGGGCAGTCTCGTATGCATCCTCAAGAGTCTTTATCTCCGTAGATCTAATGGTTGTAAGGTTATAATCCGGATGAAACCTCAAAAGATGAAACGGTGTGTTCTCGCCTAGATTTTCGCAGATCCATTCTGCAAGTTCGCCGATTTGCTTCATTGAGTCTCCTATCTTTGGAACAACAAGATTTGTGATCTCAATATGTATTCCATTCTTTTTCATCTCGACAAGAGCATCATATATAGGCTCAACTGATGGAACAGAGGAGAATCTCCTATAGAATTCTGGGTCTCCTCCTCCTTTGAAGTCGACGGTCGCCGCGTCTAAGTAGGGGGCAATCATCTTCACAGCTTCTGGAGTCATATATCCATTAGTGACAAATGTGTTGAAGAGTCCCTCCTTATGAGCCAAGACAGCAGTGTCATATGCATACTCAAAGAAGATGGTTGGTTCAGTATAAGTGTAACTTATGCCTTGACAGTCATATTCCTTCGCGGCTTTAACTACTTCCTCCGGCGGAAAATATCTGCCGATTATATCCCTTTCTTGGCTTATGCTCCAGTTATCACAGAACTGACAGCGAAAGTTGCATCCAACAGTCGCAATTGACATTACGTAAGAGCCTGGATGAAAATGTGAGAGCGGCTTTTTACCTATTGGATCGGCATGAACCGCGCAAGCTTCAGCATAATTTAACGAGTATAGCTTTCCAGCCTCATTCTTTCTAACGCGGCAAAATCCAAATTTTCCATCTTTAATTATACATCTTCGTCCACATAGGTTACATCTAACAGTGTTATCCGGAAGTCTTTCATAGAGCAATGCTTCATGTTTAACCAAAAAACACACCCGTATATTCTATGTTGTTTAAGTCTCATAATATTTACTATCTTAAATTCCTAGTGTGAATAAATTCTGGGGCTGCTAGTCGGTTACATCGAGGATGATAGGAGTTAATCCTTTATTCCCTCAAGAAGACTCATTACGTTCCAGAGCTTCACCCTTGTATATGGAGGCATATTAGGATCTTGCAGGATCTCATCCAGTATGGATATGGCATTAGATGCTCTAACGGCTAGTGTATATTCCTCTGATTGAAGGGCATCCATGGATTCCTTCGCTGCCCTCCTAATATTTCGTGGGGTGGTCGTATCCTCTGAGACTTGATTAAGAATAAACATCGCCTGCTTCACTTTCTCTTCATATTCCTTTAATTTCTTCCGACTGACCAATTCTAATCCCCTCCAAGCATGACCCTAACAGATGAACATCACTCTCCTAAAAACAATTTATAGATCATGAAAGCAAAAATATAAGTATATACTGTTTAATCTTAGTGTATGCTCGTTAAAGTTTAGGATGATCAGTTGAAGTGAATTTTTTATTTCGTCGCATAGGCAATACTTCTATTCCAGCTACTTTAGCCGCCTCCTGCTGAGGTTCAGTCAACGACTCAAAATGGATTGACAACTGATTATCGCTGACCTTGCATGTAAGGGTCTTTTTTATCGCCCTGCATTTTCCGCCAGCCTCATTGAAGATATTAAAGCTCGTCAAAACGGGCTTATCCTGAATGTAAACATTAAAGAACTCGATTCCGCCGAAATCCATAATGGTCTCAGCGAAATGTAAGACCACCTTATATTCGCCATTAGGCACATCGAAAACATAGGAGAAGCTTTGTCCGAAACGTTGGGATTGATAGATCGTTGGATCATCTGTATTCCAAATTTTACTTCTAACGATCAGTACGTCGCTGTAAGTGCGTGTTATGTATCCCCATTTCCCATAGCTATAGGGTCTGTCTGCAAGCCATTTGCATCCCGCGCTATCAACGTAGTTATCTCCACCAACATTTATGCGGATGGGAATTGGGCATTTCGGGATGATTTGTCCTCTTGCTGGCCTTTGACGGATAAGAGTCTTCTCTGGTTTCTTGGCTTTCGGAATCGCCGATGCTAATTCATTTCCGAGTTTCCTTGTCTCCTCAACCCACAAATCTAATCTTTTCTCGAGTTCAACGGCGATCTCCCACTTCTCATCTATGATATTCCTTTGTTCTTTCGGATCATTTCTTAAATCGTATAATTCACGGAAGATCGTTCCTTGCCTAATCTTAGAAGGATCCATCCCAATTCTCTTAGCGAGAGCCTTAAATCGCGTAACCCAATTTCCTCCTCCCTCCATTTTTATCTCGAAGAATCTCTCATCGAAGGGAAGAAGGATCTTAGCTCGTATAAACTTGTAATCTTCCGTGTGAACTGATAGATGCTCGAAGCTCGGCTGGTCAACATTTCTGAGCCTAGTATTATGCTCAGTATGACTGAAGATCATGCTTCGAGGCTGAAAGCCAGGATCTCCCTTAATGAGAGGCAAGTAGCTCCTTCCCTGAAGAGTATATGTTACGGGTATATCCAGAATATCTAAAATTGTGGGAACAATATCGACTGTAGCTATCAATCCATGAATTATTCTTCCTTCTGGCAATATGGAGGGACATGACATCACGAGAGGAACGTGCAAAATCTCATTATATAAGTTCACTTTCTTCTCTAGGAATCCATGTTCCCAAAATTCAGTTCCGTGATCAGACGTGTATATGACTAATGTATTCTCTTTTATGCCGAGCTCCTCAAGTTTATCGAGTAACCTGCCGAAGTAAAAGTCCACATGGCTAATCTCACCGTCGTATCTATCGATGTATCCTTCGCCCCACATATCATCAAAGGGTTTCGGAGGGTTAAATGGCTCATGAGTGTCATTATCATGAATGAAAATAAAGAATTTGTTTTGCCTTCCATATTCATCTAACCATTTGATTGCCGCATTGATTATCCTCTTTGTAGCCTGATTGTATCCTAAACCCCAAAAGTAATCATCGAATCCTCTGCCGTAGCCTAGGCTGGGATGAAGGTATCTGTTACTACTCGTGAAAGCCTTTGTAACATATCCATGTTCCTTAAGGATTTCCGCGATCGTGAATATCTTTGATGAGAGTGGAGGATTATACTTGAGTAATGTCATTCGATGCGTTAAGGGATAAAGCCCGGTATGCATGGTCATGTATTGAGGTAAAGTCCAACCGCTATTCGCGACATGATCCGTGAAAAGGATCCCCTCTTTGGCTAATCTGTCAAGGTTCGGCGTTGTTTTTCTGTGATAGCCATAACAGCTCAGATGATCTCTCCTGACAGTATCTGGAGAGAATAGGATCACATTTAATCCTTCAGATTTACCGCTCATCAGCTCCCACCGCTCATATTGGCTCTAGAACTATCGCTCTTATCCAAGATGAGTCCAAACCAGCAACTCGGAGTGGAAGTCCAATATAGAATACCCTCTCCTTATTAATTTTCTCCAGATTTATTAAGCCCTCGATCATTGGAATGTCATTCCCTAAAAGATTATTGTGGGTGGCCATTGATCCGGGAGCCTCAACTCTTACGTTCTGAACTCCTACCATCTTCACTGGCCTATTCGCAAGCCACTTTGCAGATTCCGGAGAGATGTATGGTTGTTCATCACCATGATATGGGCTCCAAAGTAGGACTATATCGTCCTTTTTAACTTTTTTCTCTAGATATTCAGGCTTTATTGGTTGCCCGCTACCCTTAATGGGGTTCAGAAAATCGAATTTTAACACAACGGCTTCTCCCATGAACTTTTCAAGAGGCATCTCTGAGGCGGATTTCCATCCATCCTTTAAGTGCGCTGGCATCTCAACATGCGTTCCAACATGTGTTTCGGCTTCAACCCAATGCATTATGGCCTTATCAGGAGCATATATGAACTGACGTATCTCAAACTGCCTAATCTGACCTCCATGGATATACTCCCCATTTACCTTCAATATTCCGGGAATGATCTCCTGCGAAAGATCGATTATCCTATATCTTTTAAGGTCGATCATCTTCCATCACAATCCATATCATAAATCAATATATTAGAAATCTTTTGCTATCTGCCACTTTCGCCTTTTCCTATCGTATTCCTCGCGGGTCATGCGGGGACGGGCAGGATTCCCGAAAACCACCGTGTTGTCAGGCACATCCTTTGTTACAACTGATCCCGCGCCTACAACAGCTTTTCTTCCAATATGGATTCCTGGCAGAATAGTTGCGTTTGCGCAGATTATTGCTTCTTCCTCGACCTTTACGCCGATAAGTCTTCCACTTGGCGGATATGGATCATTGGTGAAGCAGACGTTGGGTGCAATGAATACATCATCTTCGATTACTGTCAGATGAGGAAGGTAGGCGTTCGATTGAATCTTAACGTTATTGCCTATTCTTACAGTTCCGTCAAGAATAACTCCGGTTCCAATAAGTGAGTTATCTCCGATGGTGCTACCCTCCCTTATTAGGACGTTATGTCCCGTCCTAACATGGCTTCCTATTACACTATCTTCATAAATCACGGTGCCAGAACGGATTATGCATTGGCTTCCAATCCTTGCGCCATTACTTATTCTACTGCTTTCCTCTAGACTAAACTCTCCAACGGCCCTGATCATCTTTATCTTCTTCTCGATGGGATATCCAACAGTGACGTTCCCTTCAATGATCGTTCCATCGGCAATCACGGTCTTACCTAGAATTATTGCGTCTCCTACAACTCCATTTATGATGGCACTACGGGAAATGAATCTTGTCATGTACACTCCTCAAAGGATCGCTTACTAATTACCCTTAAAAGTATTCGAAGGTCATTGAAGC
Organism: Candidatus Bathyarchaeota archaeon; assembly: GCA_003661975.1. Classification (GTDB taxonomy): domain Archaea; phylum Thermoproteota; class Bathyarchaeia; order Bathyarchaeales; family DTEX01; genus B63. Next base: position 10,050 of record QMXE01000005.1, on the reverse strand, counting down.
TGAACTCAATAAGGATTATATAAGGCTTAAATATATAATAAAAGTTTAATCCTGAGTGCTGTGGAGCCAAAAAAGTAATATGCAGGAATATATATCACTAATATGTAATAGTGCTATGGATCATTGTTCTATAAGGCCTCAAAGTGGGGAGAGCATTCATGGCAAGAAGGCCTAAAGCTGAAACCCAAAAGATGTTCGGTGCTGCCGCTGTTCTCATAAGAAATACGACTTGGAAGTGCGGTAGGATCGAGCGGTTAGTTATCGAGTATCTACAGAGCCATTTACGGAGGAATGGGCAACGCTGGTCCAGAATAAAAGATATGATTCAGCACTTTAGGCTTGAGGGAAAACAGAAAAGCGAGTTCTTTGATGCTCTTAAACGACTGGAGAGAAGACGAATAATAAGAATCGAGGTTTCAGAATCGGACAGTCCAAGCAACCTGCTTTAATTTTTCGCATTTTTTCTTTTTTCTGCCTGTTCTCTTAGCCATCTCGCAGTTTCACGCATTACTGGATGTTCAGAGACATTTACAACAGGAACCTCTAGACCACTTACCTTTATCGATGGGGCATATTTTGGCATTAACGCGAAGTTCACGGAGCTCCAGTAGATCCTCCCCTCTAAATACTTCTCCATAAGGTCATTCGTATCTGGTGTAAGCGGAAAGTATATGAAAAGGACACCCTCAGCCCAGTATGCTACTACGGGAAGTCCAGAATGAATTATCTTTGCGAACATTTGGCTCAGATTTTCCTTCGAAAATTGGAAGTAATCGAGGATTACGATCTCTTTAGGCGGCTGATATATGATCTTAACCTTCTCTTTCTCCCCCATAGTTACTCCTCCGTAAGCCAAGCCATTTACTGACACTGTTCCCTATCGTTTGATTAGGAATTAATTTTCGCTTAAATCTATTTCTATCTTCTGCTCTCTTTGGTTGGCAAAAATTATTTTATGTCCCTCACCAGAAGAAAACTCGGTAATTACGGGTAGAGAAAGGTCGGCTGACTCCTATTCTCAATAAACGCCTTTTATATTAAATGCTCATTTAAAATAGTGGAATGTCTAAGCAAATGTATATTTAACTGAAATTCAAAAGATAGAAAATGATATATTCCTGTATAAGTGATTCTCTGGGAGAGTTTTGATACTTGGCAAGTGATATCGAATGTCCACTAGAACAGAAGACTTGAGATTTCGTCTCGCGACGGTTGAACTTTTAAGAATGGCTAAAAAACAATACACTTACAAGAGGTTACAGGAAGAGACGAATCTTCCAGTAACCGTCCTAAGCAGATACGTAAAAGGTCATGTCCTACCTAATATGAAAAGAGCACGGGAAATATGGAAGGCCCTCTTAAGGATAATCGATTTGGAAGGGGAGATTAAGAGGAGGCTTAAGTGGGATGATAATGGCTTCTTTGATAATACTTCAGTAATCGGCGATATGAGCCTGTTAAGTCAAGCTGCAAACTATGCAATTGCGAGGTTTGCTGGCAGAAGAATAACGAAGGTTCTCACGGCAGCCGTGGATGGAATACCACTTGCAACTCTTGTTGCTAAGGCTTTAGGCGTTAATGTTGTTATAGCGAAGCCGATGAGGGAGGCTGGAGTCTCAGCCTTTCTCGAGGAGACATATACATTGAATGGATCAGGTAGAACGATGACGCTGTATATTCCAAAGAATGCGATTAGAAGACAGAAGAGGATGAGAGAAAAGCATCAGACAGAGAGGGAAGCTCTAGAATCTATAAAGAAGTGGAGAGCAAAGGGATACGAGGCTCGCCTATTAGGTAAGAGTCCCTCTGACGGCTTATATGAAGTGGAGATCTCAAGAATATACGATAGCGTATTAATAGTTGATGATGTCATACGGACGGGAGATGTTCAAGCAGCATTAGTTAATCTCGTAAAGAAGGCTAAGGCTGAAGTTTCAGGGATCTTTGCTCTAATATCTGTTGGGGATGCATGGAAGGAAAAAATTCGTGTGCCAAAGGGATGCCAGATAGAGATTATACTTAAACTTTAGGGTCTATCGCGTTCTCTCCCTCTTCTTCCATCGCAAATTCTTACTTCTGCATTTTCTGCATTTCTTCGCTGTTGGAGCATTCCTAACCCCGCATTCCCTGCAGATCTTATAGAAGAGCCTCTTACGCTGTGCTATACTCCTCTTCACAGGATCTGTGATCGGCATTTAGCATCCCTCAATATACTCGACGCCAAAACAGATATATTTGTTTTGGTCGATGCAAATGAATAATAGTCTTTTTATACCGCAAGATATTTATTAGTGGTTATAGAGCAATAACTTCAAAAGTTACATATAATTGGGGAGTGAGGCGATAAGAAATGTCTGAGGCGAACTCTGTGCTTATTGGTAAAAAGCCAATAATGAATTACGTCCTAGCATGCATAACACTATTCCACAGCGGAGCAAAAGAAGTTAGCATAAAAGCCAGAGGAAGAGCAATAAGCAGAGCAGTAGACGTAGCCGAGATAACTAGAAGGAGATTCCTACCGGACGTTAAGGTCGGAAAGATCACGATTGGCACGGAAGAGCTGAAGAGCGAGGAAGACGGCAACATAACCAATGTCAGCACAATAGAGATAGTATTGACTCGATAGGAGGTGCAGTGCACATTAAAGTTCGTCCCACCTCCTTTATTTTGGAGGGATCAAGAGTAGGTGAGAACGGAGTTATGTCAGTTTTGCTTAAAAAGCGGGATCCTATGTCCGAAATGTAAGAAGAAGGTTGAGAGTGGTAAGGTAAGTCAGCTAGACCTAAAGATAGGGAGGATACTCCTTTCTCTGGAAAAGATGTATCCTTCACTACAAGATGTATACTTTCATAAATCCATAGAATCAGATGGTGTTTTGGCGATTTTTGTTGGGCGGGGAGATATCCCACGTATTTTAAGTCACGGCGGAAAGATAATTAAGGTGTTAGAGGAGAAGACGAAGAGGACAGTTAGGGTTTTAGAGTATAAATCAGATGAAAGAAAGTTTTTGGAAGACTTGTTTGCCCCGTTAGATATCTTGACAATAAATCATATTTGGCTTCCAGACGGAACGATCGAGACAAGAGTTATCTTAAAGGGGAAAGGAAAAAAGAAGTATATGAAGTATATCGATGCGTTAAAGGAGATCGCAAAGGAATCGAGGGGTATGATACTAAGAGTTGAGTTTGCAGCTTAATAAGGCATGAAAAGATTATCGGAGCTACCTGCAGATGGAGATCGATGATTTAGGAGACTGGCGGAGAACACATTACACGGCGGATATAACGCCAGAATTAGATGGGCAAGAAGTAATCGTGATGGGATGGATACGTGAAATTCGTGATCTCGGAGGCATAAGGTTCATAGTTCTCCAGGATAGGCTCGGTAAGGTTCAGATTACAATTCCAGAATCTAAAGTCGATGAGGAGGCTCTTAGGAAGTCTAGTTCCCTCCATAGACAGGACTGTATAGCTATAAAGGGAATTGTTAGGGGTATGGAGAAGGCTCCGAGAGGAGTTGAAATAATACCCAAAGAGATTAAGGTTCTTGGGATCGCGAAGCATCCGCTTCCAATAGACGTTACCGGCAGGACGCCAGCGGATATAGATGTCAGATTGGACGCTAGAGTCCTAGATTTGCGTAGTGATAGATCCCAAGCGATATTCAAGATTCGCCATGTAGTGCTTGAGGCTACTCGGAATTTTCTGTCAAAGAGGGGATTTTTGGAGGTGAATACGCCAAAGATAATAGCCTCGGCTACCGAGGGAGGAGCAGCTCTCTTTCCAGTAATCTATTTTGAGCGTGAAGCCTTTCTCGCGCAGAGCCCCCAACTGTATAAGGAGGAGCTCATCATAGATTTTGAGAAGGTATATGAGATAGGACCTGCATATAGGGCTGAAAAATCTCATACTAGGCGGCACATAACGGAGTTTATATCGATCGATATTGAAGAGGCATTTGTCACGGCTGAGGATGTGATGAGACTTGCCGAGGAACTTATGCAGTTTATATGCAGGGTTGTGCGTGAAAAATGCAAGGAGGAACTGGAGGTTCTTAATCATAATGTTGAGGTTCCCAAGCTTCCGCTGAAGAGATTAACCTATGATGAGGTCTTGGATGAGCTTAGAGAGTTAGGCATAAAGTTAGAGTGGGGTGAAGATATACCAACAATGGGATATAGAGCCCTAGGAAAGGTTCATCCATACTTTTATTTCATAATTGACTGGCCGACGAGACTCAAACCGTTTTACATCAAACCTAAAGATGATAATCCGGAGATAAGTGAAGGATTCGATCTAATGTGGAGCTGGATAGAGATAGCTTCGGGTGGAACGAGAGTTCATAAGAAGGATCTTCTTATGAAGAGATTGAAGGAGCAGGGATTGCATCCAGAATCCTTCAAGTATCACCTTCAATCATTTGATTACGGTATGCCTCCGCATGCTGGATGGGCAATAGGTCTGGAAAGACTGATCATGATGCTTACTGGAATAAAAAATATCAGGGAGGTCGTTCTCTTCCCAAGAGACAGGTTCAGATTAACTCCATAAAAAACGGAATCGCTTCTCGAGAGACAGAGATCAGATGTGACTTCACCGCAGAAAAAATTCTTTACTAAGTTTATATAGAAAGCTTTCTTCTTAATGCCTTTAATGTTCCGGAGACTCTTTCCACGTGAATGGTGACTGGAGATGCTCCTATATGCGTGATGCATGGAATTGAAGCTTTAATCATGGGTAAAGCCTTATGGCTGCAGCGGAGTACTGCTAATCCTTTTGTGGGATCATAGTCTATCATCTTCAATTCCGTTTGGCTTGCGCCGTACTCTCCAAAAAGTCTGAGGATGCTACTCCATACTGCACGTATGAAATCCTTTCTTTCTATTGTCTGGTCACTATCAATTCTAACGGCAATATATCGTCTCCTGACTATTTTGGGCAATCTTTCCCTCTCCTAATCACGTAAATGCCTGGAGCGACGTAATTCGGACTGAGCTTCCTCCTGTTCCGCTCAACTATTTTCTTTGGGTTCTCAGAGATTGCCTTCTTTGCATTCTCAAGATCTAATCCAAAAAGATATCCAAGTGAAGCGTAATCCTCTGGCTTCCTCAATAGCCATGCTTCGCTTACACCACTAGAAAGGACGATTGGCACATCAAATTTCCTCGCTATTATAGTCTCTATCCTCATCTTCCATAATAGATTGATCCTTTGATTTCCATGTAAATATAAAAGCGGAGCCATATCAAACTCAAGTGAGACTTGAGTTTTTGATGCGAGCTCGGCTTCAGCCGAATCGAAGAATCTTCTCCTCAAATCTATTGGGGAGAAGGATAGTATATCGACTCTTCTATCCTTAGCCGCCTGCCTAGCGACGCTCTTAGACAGGCATTTAACGGCGATCACCTCTACTCTCCTCCTCAAAAACCTTAAGCTCCTCAAGAGTTCCAGGGAATTCCGCGGCTCCAAATCTATCCTGCTAATGAAGTCTATGTCTAAATCACTGCAAATTTTACGTATTTCCCTCGCTCTCTCTTGAAGTTTCTCTTGGGGGAGTGATACTCCAACAGCCCTATACCCTAGCTCAGCAGCTCTCTTAATGATACGTTCGATCTCGACGCGTTCTTCGAGGTTTGGGCGGAGGTGTAGGTCAATGAAGCCCTTCACGGCAACATCCCTAACTCCCTACATATCTGTTTTATCTCATTAATCTTTGAAGTTTTGAATCTTATCTTCAAGTGTATCGGATCGGTATTGCAAAGCCTATATCTCTCCATGTAAGCGGCCTGCTTATCAAGTCTTATGTAAAGTTTTCCCCTGTCCAATCGCCTGCCGAATTCGGAGTTCAGAGCCTTTTTATCGTGCAGTGGAAGATTATCGCCTATTCTCCTCAAAAGAGCCTCGGTTATTTCAGGCTTTGTTATTCTCGCCCTGTAATAAATTATTGGATTTCCATATTCCCCCTTCAGAACGCTTTTATGAAGTATAACTTCTTCAGTTTTGTTTGGTGGTAGAATATTATGGAATGCCCTCTTAACTTTCTCGGGATCCTCAGTTGCATGTGCGAATATGCTTATCTCGATAGAGGCTACCCTCTTCCTTACCACTAGCGCTTCACGTCCTTAACCCTGTTCTTTTCTTATGAGCATAGAGACTTTTATTAATTCTGATTTTTCATAATGCTAGTGTTTGCTAAATTCTAAGAGGTGATGATGGAAATGCGAACTTTAATACCCAAGGGGTTCTTCGTAACCGGAGGAAAGGCTATCGGAAAATTTTCAGAACTTAATGCATTTGATAATGCATTAAAAGATGCTGGAATAGCAAATTGTAATCTAGTCGAGGTGAGCTCTATAATCCCGCCGAATTGCAGGGAGGTCCCTCCAAGAGATATTCCCGTTGGAAGCATAACATATACTGTCTTATCGAAGGCTTATGGAAGGAATGGGAAGATAAGCGCTGGAATAGCATGGGGCTTCGCTGAGAAGGAAGGCTTCGGGATTGTGGCTGAAGCATATGGAAGTATGGATGAATCTGTCACGAGGAAGATCCTACTGGAGAGGATTCATGAGATGGCGAATGTGAGGGGAATAAGGCTTCGAAACGTCAAATATAAAATTGAGACTTTGGATGTTCCAAAGGGAAGCTACGGATGCGTGGTCGTTGCGCTCGTATATCTTTTCTAAGCGTTAAGCCATCAGCCCTCGGACTTTCCTTCCGGCACTTGTTAGTCCTCTGAATACTCGTCCTCTGCCTTTGCCGAGGCGAAGATCAGGCAGTAATGTTCTATCAACGAGTATGACCTCAAACCATTTTGATCGACCATCCTCCCAGACCCAATAGGAATTGAGAACCTCAAGGTTTGGATATTTCCTTGCGGCTCTTTCTTCAGCGATGAGTCTGAGGCTCTTGGCGGGTTTATATTTCTTCACGCCCATTCTTTTCTGTCGACGTCCCGCTCTTGGGCGCTGCTTACTCAATCCTCCCCTTCTGACCCTAACCCTGACAACAACGTATCCGGGCTTATCTTTATATCCGAGTCTCCTCGCCCTATCAATTCTTGTTGGCTTATCAATCCTAACTATCGCCGGCTGTTTCCGCCACTCAATCACCCTTTTTTGCATTAACTCTTTAATGTATGATGCATCCGGCCTCTTCCAAGCCTCAGCCAGATACTTATATGCCATGATCCTTTCGCCTCGAAGCACTCCAATTTAAATGATCATCAAATTTATATCTTCCGTTTTTAAGAGACGAGAAAAGACATTTAGGCATAAAAATATTATCTGTCCTATCAATTAGATATCTGGGGAATTGGCATGAACAGAGATAAGATTCGCGTTACGGTTTGGAATGAATTTATTCATGAAAGAGAAGATGAAAGGGTAGCAGCGATATATCCTAAGGGGATTCATGGAGCTATCGCTGAATACTTGAGTCAGAAGCCTAATATTGAAGTGAAAACGGCGACTCTAGATGAGCCTCAGCATGGCTTAACAGATGAAGTTCTCAGAAATACTGATGTGCTGATTTGGTGGGGACATGCCGCTCATGATAAGGTAAGCGATGAAGTGGTAGAGAGGGTATATAATAGGATTATGTGCGATGGTATGGGCCTTATAGTGCTACATTCGGCGCATTACTCTAAGATTTTTAGGAAATTGATGGGAACGAGTTGTAGCCTCAGATGGAGGGAGGATGGAGAGAAGGAGCGCCTATGGGTAGTCTCACCTGGACATCCGATAGCTGAGGGGATTGGAGATTACTTTGAGATCGAAAAGACCGAAATGTACGGCGAATTCTTTGATATTCCAAATCCGGACGAGCTGGTTTTCATAAGCTGGTTTAAGGGAGGAGAAGTCTTCAGAAGCGGATGTTGCTTTTATCGTGGACGTGGGAAGATCTTCTATTTCAGACCGGGACATGAGACCTATCCAATTTATCACAATGAAAAGGTCTTATTGGTGATCGAGAATGCTGTTAGATGGGCGGCGCCTATTAAAAGGCCTAAAACGCTTACGATTCCCCGTGCAGTGCATGTAGAACCGCTTGAACCATAAAACAATTTACCATTCTTCATTCGGTTATCTTCTGATCTTCAATGCAACGGCTAAAATGATAGTCAATGCCATCAGAATGACATAATACGCCCAAGAAGGCATTCTCCATTGTGTCTCAACTTGTAGCGGAGGTTTAATCTTTAAGCCTTTGTAATATCTAGGGATTGGATCGAGGGTAGACAGGCCGCAAATGTGCCTACGCCCTGATGTCTCTGCATATTTACCACTTCGATTAATATGTTTTCTGTGGTTGATGTCACATAAACCCCCTCCCTCAGCCTATAAGGTTCATCTTCGTGAAGTCTCATTTTAATATCGTCTATTGTGACTATGGTATCCTTGTAGGGAAAGATGTAACTCTCCCCTGAAGGAATGTATATGGCTGCTATTTGATTAGCCCTTAATCCGAGAATTGATAATCCTCTATCCTTAGAGTCTTCCATTATGCACGTCAATAACGCGTATGTAATTGTCTTCGATGCTTGTCAGTATGAATGTCCGATTCTCATATGCCGGGTCTTTCCAGTAGGCTCGCTCATTAGAGCCTCTATAGAATACCTTTCCAAGAAATCCCTCGAAATACGACTGGGTAAAAGATGGATCCCCCGCTGGAATAGAATGAACCATCACGTTCCACGTGGAGATGAGATGATAAACCCTGAAATGTGTTACGTTAAGTGTTTTCTCCTCATTCGCTTTAAGGTCGAATTTCATGATTACCCTTCCATCTTCATCCTTTAACGTATGTGCGAATCCTCTAGGGCCATAACTCTCGTTGAGAAACCAAAGTGCCTATAATGCCATCCAGCCCATAAGGCCGGATAGAAGTATGGGTGCCCAACCTGCAAGAAAATGAACTCCTTTCTTACGTAGCTTCCGTCAACACTTGTAAGGAATGTGCTCGTCTGGAGCTGACCCTTACCTAATAGTCTTCCACCCATTAACATTACAGATATGGGCTTAGTTAAGCATATCTTAAAGAGCGTTCCGTTAGGTAATCTACGAGGAGTTTCTCATATCTTCCAATCTTAGACTCTTTAACAAGCCTCTTGTCAGGCAGCGTATATGCCTTAACATCTGTGAAGTCGGTGATGTCGATGATCCCCATTGTTCCATGATCTGCGGTTGTATCTTTGAGGATCTCCCATCTTCCATTATCCTCATGAAACTCATTAACAAATATCCTTGAGGGTATATGCCCATAGTAGATATGGATATTTCCATTCTGAGCTGAAATACTAAGATTTGCGAATGACAAGAATACAAGCACTTATTAAAGCAATTATAAAGAACACGCTGTATCTAATCTTTCTCAAAATTATTTCCCCTAAGGGATCCTCGATACTTAAGACATGGAGAATGATGATATACCTTTTTTGGCAGGTTGCGAATTGAAGATCAATGAGGGTTAGATACTTATTTTGGGATATCTACACTTGAGTAGGGGATAATATTCTGAAGCACTAGAAGATAGGGTGATCCGGTTGTCAATTAGACCAATATTTAAGGATAGAAATAAGCTCTCGCCGCACTACATTCCAAAAAAACTTCCATATAGAGAGGAGCAGCTCCGCATGCTTTTCTCAATATATGGTGCCATAATAAGAAACGTCAAAAGTGCCTATCCAAGATTTATACAAATGATAGGTCCAACTGGATCCGGAAAGACATGCACGGCTATAAGGTTCGGTGAGCAGATAATGGAGTATGCCAAGAAGGAAAATGTTAAGTTAAGGTATATTTATGTGAATTGTAAGGTTGACGGCACTACACGGTATGTTCTCTTCCGAAATCTCATTAGAAAGTTGACTCCGAAAATCTCGACAAGAAGTCTAAGCCCAGAAGAGATGATTCAGCAGTTGATCGAGTATCTAAGATTGGAGAACATGTTTTTACTTATCACGTTTGATGAGATAGATTATTTCGTTCAAATCAACCCGAAAGATCACATAATATATGATTTGACTCGAGTAACAGAGATGAGTCCCGGG
>QMXE01000004.1 GCA_003661975.1 Candidatus Bathyarchaeota archaeon | reverse complement strand
GGGGTATGGCAGGTCTTAATCTTCTATCTCGGCAATAAGACTGTGGCTTACCTCCCATTCTCGATACCATTCATCACCGGATCGCCTCCATATCCCCTAAACCTATTCTACTGGTATGTAATATGCTCCATGACCTCAACGACTATTGTATCACGAATTTTAGGCGTCCCAATGGGGTTCGGCGTTCAAACACAAACGAAATAACCGGGGAGATGAGGCGTGAATCCTAAAGTTGATAATGGAAGGAAGATTGTGATCTGCATTTGCGGGATGGCGGGGTCTGGGAAGAGCACAGCGGCTAAAAGACTCGCTCAGCATTACGGATTAAAGTATTTTTCTGGGGGAGATGCCTTAAAGGCCGTAGCGGCTGAGATGGGCTATAATGTAAGTGGGGAGGGATGGTGGGAGACCGAGGAGGGCATGAGATTCCTCAAGGAGAGGGAGAAGAATCTAGAGATAGATAGGAGAGTTGATCAGAAGCAGCTTGAATGGGCTAGGATGGGCGGAGTCATATTCGATAGTTGGGCCGTGCCATGGCTCCTCGAGGGCGGATTTAAAGTGTGGCTTGAAGCCTCCGAGGATGTGAGGGCAAGGCGGATAGCAGAAAGAGATAACCTATCATTCGAGGATGCCCTAAGATTTCTCAGGGAGAAAGAGGCCAGAACAAAAATGATCTATAAGAGGCTTTATGGATTTACGCTTGGGGAGGACTTCACGCCATTCCACATGGTAATAGATGTGAACTTCCTCAGTAAAGATGAGGTCTTTGAGGCTCTACGCATAGCCATAGACCACCTAGTCCTAAAAAGGAGAGATTAACCGGCGCGGATAACTTCACATTGATACTTCAACCACAACTTTTATGGATGATCAAACTGCCTAAATAGAGAATTGAGATTCTCAGGCTTATCGGTGATGACCCATGGGAAAGGCTACATACAAGGTTAAGGGGGGAAAGATGATAAAGGTTAACTTGACATTAAATGAGGGAAGAATTGAAGAGATTAAGATAATGGGGGACTTCTTCCTTCATCCGGAGGAGACGATCGAGGATATAGAGCGAACACTGAGGGGATGCATATTAAACGAAGAGAGAATAAGCAGTCTCATAAGGGATGCTCTCTCACGTAAGGGAGCTGTTCTTCTAGGAGCATCACCAGAGGACCTTGCAAGATGCATAATGATGGCTGGTGAGGAGAATGGCTGAGGAATGGAGACTATTAGATACTGGCTTGAACGATGCATTTTATAATATGGCCTTGGATGAGGCAATAGCCACTGCCAGATCAAGGAGACTCGTTCCGAACACCATAAGACTCTATAGATGGATGCCCTCGGCGGTTTCGATAGGATACTTCCAGAGCATGGAGGAGGAAGTCGATATTGAGGCATGCGATGAGATGGGTATAGACTACGTGAGAAGGAGAACGGGCGGAGGAGCAGTCTATCATGATACAGATGGAGAACTAACATATAGCATAGTCGTCGATGAAGATCATAGGCTTGTCTCGGAAGACTTTCTGGAGACCTATAGGAAACTATGTTCAGGCTTAGTTTTGGGGTTACGTTTGCTTGGAATTCCAGCGGAATTCAAGCCCATAAATGATATAGTTGTCCATGGAAAGAAGATTTCGGGTAATGCTCAGACACGTAGGATGCATGTAATCCTTCAGCATGGAACTATTCTTAGAAGAGTTGATCCGGAATTGATGTTTAGGGTCTTGAAGGTGCCAAGTGAGAAGATAAGAGATAAGATGATAAGAGCGGTTAAGGAGAGAGTGACGTCGATCAGAGATGCACTGGGAAGGGACGTTAGCTTCGAGGAGTTGAAGGAGGCCATCATAAAGGGATTTGAGGAATCTCTCAAGATTAAGCTTATACGCGGAGACATAACGGAGTTTGAGGAAGAATTAGCTCAAAGATTGAAAGATGAGGTATACTCGAGGAAAGAGTGGAATTTCAAGAGATAAAGCAGGAAATTAACGGAAATGGCAAATTAACTTAATCTTTCTAGTCTGTAACCGAGATCTCAAAGAATTTAGATACACAAAAAATAAAAGCGGAGCATATCTGAACAAAAATATGGATCAGTATGACGAGAAAGAGATCCATTATAGAGATTTATCTTGACATTCTAAGAACTATTAAGGCGGGAACATGCAAACCGACCAACATAATGTATAAGTGTAATCTGGCCTGGAGACCATTCAAGCAGATCATGAGATCCCTAGTCGAAAATGACCTTTTGAAGATATGCCAGAAAGGGAAGAGGAAAACTTATCATCTTACCGAGAAGGGTAGGATCGCCCTAAAAAACTTTGAGGCCGCACATGCCCTCTTAATGATACTTACTAACTCAAACGATAAGAAGCAAATGATTACGCATATTAACCTGCCATCCACACAGATAGATCATCGAGGCTAAGGAAATAATAGGATGAGCATCCAGTCTACGAAGTCTCCGAGGAGAAGCGCAATTACATAGCCAATGGTCATGAATATGAGGAATGGCAGTCCAGGCGTGGCCCATACATGCCCATTAAGAACCTCAATATGTGCTGGACATTCCTCTTCGATCTGAGGAGAAACCCTTAGGTACCTAGTGACTTCGCCACTTTTTCCTTTAACAGCATATTCCAATGGTATGTAATGGGAATCCTTCAGCCTCTTCGGGTTAATTCTAACTCCAGTAATGAAGACCAGCATCTTCTTCCAGCATGGTTCATGCTCAAATCCCCTGAACATTTCTCCTCTGACATGCAGATATTCGAAGATGTTATGGCATGTTATTATTAGAGTGAGCGCGGAAGCTGCAAATACTGCATTTACTAGAACGGCCAATGGGAATATTGGGAGCATAGAATTGAACTGTGCATTCGATATGCTGGGATATGCTGGCATCGCGAGCGATAGGCATATTAGAGCCTTTGCATCTGCCCCTCCGAAGAAGCCCAGATAAAAAAGGAGTAGGGAGATGGGAATTGTGACTCCAAGGGAGAGGAGCCAAAAGAGGAAGATTGAATAGTCAGCCTTGATTGTGAACTCAAGGTAATACTGCGTGAATGTTAAGACGAGGCTTATTGGAGCGAATAACAGCCAAATCCTATCCGAAACTTCCCTGAATTTATAGTCATACCATGATGAGACTGAAAGAAAAATGAGACTCAGCAATATCCGTATGAGCTCGAGATGGCACATATACTCCACCATCAAATACTTCAATTACTCAAGAGTTATGGAACAAAAATATTCAATTTATGAACGTTAAAGACTATTGTCGATTCAGACTGGATGGGCATGCCAGATCCTCCAGAGGGGACAAGAAACCGTAGTGTTAGACCGCTTCTGATGTATGAATCAACCGCTCAAAGATATCGTCTGAACCCTGAGTCTGAATTGTCTGTTTCCATTCAAGACACACAAATTCTAATATCGCCTGATTGAGCCTCATGAGTTCGAGCATGGAGGGTGCTGAATGAGAAGATTAAGAAGAAATAGGACAGCGCTAAGCAATGTGGTCTCAACGCTGATAATACTGGTCGTCTCAGTGCTCTTGGCCGGAGTCGTCACCATGTATGCCACGAACATATCGTCTACGAGAACCCAGCAGGAAGCCTTAAAAGTTGGAAAGCAGGCCGTTTGGGTCTATAATAATGGAACAGCATACGTTGCATTGGCGATCGATAATGTTGGCGGAAGAGATGTGGTAATAGATAAGATTCAAGTGAGGGGAGTTGAGGTTTCATGGTCTAAAGTCTACTATACAAGGCTTAACAGTTCAATCTCAACATCACTTAACTGCCCGAGTGCAAATCCGACATGGAGCGACTTCGAGTATACTTCAGGACGGAGCGCCTCATTCTCAAATGACACGAATGATAAGCCCTTAGCATCCGGAGATACAATGATAATCTACATAAAGAATCCGGATGGCATATCAATCAGCGACATAGGAGTAACGATAGGCATAACGGTCTTCACCAAGAATGCACAGTATAACGTTGAGTGCAACGTAGAAACAGCTGAGACGGCATAGAGCGATAAAGCCAAAAGAAGCCTAAACGCTCACCCATCTGGGTGAGGGGATGTGGGAGACTGAAGGCTAATCGATGCAGTGGCTGAGCGCCTCCCAGCCTTCAGTCTCCACATCCCAAAATTGGCTTTAGGCTTATAGATAGCTCCGTGTCCATTTCTTTTTGATTATTTGAGGGAGGATAGATACTCCCTTAGCGATAAGTGTTCCAGTTAGGATCGAGGAGAAGCCTATGTTTAGTAGGACGAATATCGCTGTTGTCGCCATCATCAGCTGAACGGAATGCATAGCCTCAGCTTGGACTATTGGAATTAGGATTAGAAGCACTGAGTAGATCCAAGCCTTCAGTATGCGGCACTCCATTCTTCTGAAACGTTTAATTTGAGATAGGGGCAATCCGAGATATACTGATCCTATCAGGGAGCTTGCCACGTAGCCGGCTGCGAGTATAGCGGCTTCTGGAAATTGGCTGAGGCAACGGTATGTGAATGATGATAAGTGAAGGATCATTATCAGCGGATATAAGAGAATCTTGAAGGCCGTCTTGACGATCGCATTCTTTCTTATGAAGACAGCAACGTTGGGGCTCCAAGAATAATAGAAGTTATTGAATACTTCCATGAAGCATCTTCCGGCATATGTTGAGAGAACCTCCTGATCCCTGAAGGATCTTAGGAAGTTGACTTCTGGGGAGAGCTCGGAGCCGAAGGTGGCCGTCGCTATTAAGCATCCACTCTTCTTAACCTGATACTCGACCACATCATATATCTCCGTGGATGTCTCGTTGCCCTTTAGAAGCCGAACAGCGACGTATAGTTTTTCCGCGTCGCTTGGAATGTCAACATTTAAGGTGAGATCCTTTACATCCGCGATTTTATAACCATAGATCGGGATCTTCTTATGTGCTATGCTTGGATTCTTTAGATCGTTGATCTTGGCGACCAAACCTATATATCCATAATCCGCAGACGTAAATGAATAATTCACGGTGAGCTTAAACGTATATGTCTTCTCCGTTATCAGCTCAGTTCCGCTCTTAGGCTCGATATCTACGATCCAAATGTAATCTAAAACCTTAACCGCTCCATCCTTAAATTCAATGTCACGGATGAAAGTTCCATTCTCATAGCATAGCTCAGCCCTCACGATCTTTAATGCTGAAGCCCCACTGGAGATGCCTCTGAACGTAACTTTCGCCATTAACGCCTCAGACTTACCTAGGGCCTCGGCGCTTGCGCCTACGATTCTAAGTGATCCCGGCCTGCTATGATTTGAACCGAATACTTGAAAGTCGCCCTGCTCAACACTCACGACCTTCAATATCGAACTATTATAGGTGACTTCTATGAGTGCTCCAGCGACATCCTCGGCTCCCAAAATCCTTATTTCCATGGTAGCCTCAGAGCCGACCTTCAAGGTCTTAGAGCCAATATAAATCTTATGAGCTGGGGATGCAGCGGAGATATAGGGATTCGCAGGCACAATTAAAACTAACGGTATAAGCAGCAGTAGTAGACGCGAATATTTACTATGCATTATTAGTTCAGCCCATCACCTTAATATTAATCTCAAGGAATGAAGTTATAAGTTTTCTACTGGTCTCTCAGAAAGTTATAAAATGCTGAAAGGTCAAAATCTTGAAATGTAGTAATGGAATCTACGTGAGAGATAATGTTAAGAAATGGGATTATGGTAAAGAGGATTCACGGAAGAGCCCTTACATTTCTACTTCTTATCTGCCTTGTCAGCCCTCAATTCTCCATTTCGCCTTTAAAAGTAGAATCCTCGAAAGCCCCTATAATCTCAATCAGCCCAAAGAGCATACCATCAGCATCTCCGCACTCACCGGAAACCACATTTATATCGGTCGCTTGGAAATGCCCCGAAGGCGAGACGTATACTGTTGAAGTTGTCCTTCCAAAACTGATCATCGAGATGGATGTGTGGCATCCCGTCGATGAATTCATGGCGGATACTACGAGATTCACGATTAGGGGAGAATGCAGTAAGCCGAGACATATCCACTTTGATGTCCCCGACGGGATATCCGGGACATTTAACGTGATCTTGAGGGTTAAGGATTCCTCCGGAAGAGTTGTGCTCACAAAGGAAGTTCCAATTACGACGGATGGTGGGGAGCCTTTAGGCCGAATAACCTGCGATCCAAAGTCTCTGAGCCTGAGGGAGATGACCCTATTCTATGGGAGCCTTACATCCCTTGACAAGCTTCTGCCAGTCATACTCGTAGAGAGAAAAAGATTGAATATTAAGGGAGAGCTGAACTCGGCTGCCCGAAACTCTCTATTAACGGTTAAGTTTGTGGATGAGAATAAGACGCTTCTTTCATCTTGGTGCAAAGAGGATAAATGGGAACGCCAAGCATACGTCTGTGCGAAGAAGAAACCCGGCGAGTATAAGATTAACGTGAGCCTCATCAAATACATTTACTTCTTCAGTTATGATGAGGAGAGGGGAGCTTACATCTCAAAGTCATATAGGAAGGTTCTTCTGGATTCTCTCATCATCCCAGTTACATTCGTTAATGTCACTGATGAGTTTAAGGGGAAGATCAACCTCATTAGTGGGAAAATCTCAATTAGGAATGCAAAATTCTCCGTTACATCCAAAGATAATGTATACTTCGATTATAAGTGGAGCGTAACCGCCGAGGTTGAACTACGCGAGATGATACTCCACGAGTTGGGGGAAGATTACAGGCTTTATTTCCCCTGCGTTAAGGCGGGCAGGTATACATCATGCATCGATGAGATCAGAAGCAAGTTCAATATGAGAGTGCGTGCTCTCTCCCCGGGCTTCTGTCAAGGAGGCTTCTGCGAAGAGGCTGAGAGTACGCCATATGGGTATCGAGGCAGAACGTGGTATGCTTTTATTCCGTATCTGACTATTCCGGAGGGCAGGTGGAAAGGCGTTGAGAAGAAAGAGATTGTCCGAGATGAGTTTCCAAAACTTCGCTTTAGGGTTATACGTGGGGTAATTCAAGGTGAAAAATCGGCGAGGACAGGATTGGTTCTCGAGGAGATCGCTTGGCTAAACCGTGTAAGGAAACTGATATTTTACACATGGTTGGAGCTGCAGGAGCCAAGATGGATCGTTCCATATCCGATTGGGCCTAGGGAGACTCTGCCTAAGCGGGCAATAGCCGTGATTGCGAGGAGCGGGGAGTTTGAAGTTCCATTTCGATATGAGCCGCCCTTCATACTCGTCCGGGGAGGCAACTTTAAAATTAACAACTTCGCCTACCGGTTGCATTTTGAGTTTAGAGAGGAAAATGAGAAGCCGTACTGGCTGTTTGTTTTCGTATCGGCTGATGGAAACATAACTGTAAGGAGGGCGCTTCTTAAAGAGAAAGAGTGGGACTTTCGTGATCCCGCATTCTTCAGAATCGATGTTTCCGGAGGAGGAGAAGAAGATCACATGTGTTTCGAAGTGAAGAAGATACTAGACGAAAATGCAACTGAAAAGACAGTAGATGAGATTCTGTTCTCCGGAGAGATAAAAAATGGATTCACCCCAAGATTCACCCCGTTAAAGAGGCAAGTGAATGAGACAAGCGGCAGATTCATGTTTAGAGACCAATGGTGCATTCTGCGCTTCAGGAGCAAGGAGGACTTGAGAAGACTGAGCACTCTCAACTTCACATTCTACATTTGGGATGCATTCTTCGATAAGGCCGTCTGCAAGAAGAAGGTAATGGTAGATGTGAGCAAGGAGATCAAGCGAATACTCTCTCAAGTGAGGAATATCCCCCCGGAGGCTAAGATAAAGGTCTCACCTGAGAAGCCGAGGCCAGGTGAGATCGTAACTGTAACCAGCGCCTCGAAGGATCCTGATGGAAGAATAGTCAAGTATAAGTGGATAATCTATGAGGATGGAGAGGAGATCAAAGAGGAAGAAAACGTTACGGCGGTGAGCTTTGAGGTTGAGGCAGGCAAGACCTATACTGTGGAGCTTACAGTCGTGGATGATGCGGGAGCGAAGAGCGCAGATCGCATAACTATAATCCCGTATGTAACTGTTAGTGGACAAGTGATTGTAGAGGTTGAGACGAAGATAAATGACGATTTAAGTGTGGAGGCCGCTCCGCTCTCGACTGGAACAGCCAGCATATCATCATTTGAGATCACAGTCAAGCATGGAAGCTTGCAAAGGAAACTTAAGAAGAACCCTTTGGAAATGGAGCATCTGATCTTTCGGGATAAGAATGGCAGAGTCATCACTGGAACATACTTCCTCATCATAACTGGAAATTATCCCCCAAGTCTTCAGTCCTACTTTAAGGCGAGGGAGGCATTCAAGGATGCGAGAATAAAATATGAGGTTGAAGCCTCAAAGGAAGGAATAAAAATCTACGTAATATACACGGCGAACTGCATAATCAAAACAGAAAAGAGTGATTGGAGTTTAGTATCACCATACCTCAAGAACTCTCCAGCTGATGTCTCCTCCGGCTTCAAGATTAGAATTCGACCATACGCCGTCTGGGAGGAACTCATAAGAAAGACCCTAATAAAATTCTTGAGTGAAGCCGGAGTCGGAGAAGCCGAGAAGCTAATACACGACTTCAAGATAGAATATGGCCATTCACAGCCTCAATTCATCGTAACCCAAGGAGACCTTATTTATCTACCATATCCATCCAACATGTTCAGTCTTGAATACACGAGAATGGGATTCAGCACAAGCGATACATTTGGAGACTTCTTTGAGGAGACCGGACATTACATAAGATTACAATGCTTCACGGATACTGGCGGACTATTCAATCCAAAACAGTGGCTGATAAATTCATTTCTATACGGGAAATCCCACGCGATAGATAAGCCATTCCCAGCATTATTCATTCCGATATTGAATAAGGCGATACCAATATGGAGTTGGAGCGCATTCGGAGCCTTCGACGAGGGACACACGGAATTCCTAAGAACTCTACTCATAGATTATCTGAAGTGCCAGCCATACATAAACATCACAACGCCTCTTCCAGAAAAGCCCAAATTCTATACGAGCTCCAACTTCTATGGATTCCATAATCTGCCCCTAGGATTCACTGGCAATACCGTTGAGGGCAGGGTTGCAGGTCTCCTCCTAGCCGTGCTCTACTGGAACGATGAAGACCCAAGATACCATCCAGACGCGGAGAGAGCCGTTAGAGCATACAAGATATTTTGGGGTTCCGTGCACTCAGCCAGGATGGTTATTGGCAGATACCCGCTTATAGTAGATGAGGTCATATACGTCGCATTAGCAAAATACCTGCACGAGAAAACGGACATGTGGGAATTAGCGCTTTACTACATGAGCCCAACAAAATATAATATGCCAAACAGCCTCAGAATACGGCCATTTAAGATGAGCGGATCTACAGTAATGGGAAAGCCTATCCTAATTTATAACCTCGCGCCGGAAATCATATCTCCAACCGCAAGAGTATATGATGGCTACACATCATACTACTTGACTGCTGGCGATCTGATCTTCTTGACGGCTGTTGACGGTAGCGGAGTAACCTCCTTGGGCTTTCCAGTCAAGATTGTCATATACTCACATGATGGCAGAGTAGGCGCCTCTATGACTCTGAGGGGATCTCTTGGGAGAGTAAGATTTGAGCGTAGATGGGTCAGAGTTCTGAATGGAGAGGTGCATGTCAATTGTATACCGGGAGTTGGCGGCGGATACACGATAAAGGCTGGCAATGTAGTGGTGGTTCCGCACAGCCAATTCCTTCTCAATGTCACAGATGGAAAATTCACAAATCTGGTAACAATCGAGGGGAACGTTACTGTCCAATCTAACGGGACGGAGCTCAACTTGAGGATGGGAGAGGGAGTTAAAGCATCTCCAACCGGCAAATTAAAGGTCTATAAAGTAGACGTTTCAGACATTAGGAGGTGGTGGATAATCCAGAGAGGAGCAATTAAATCCGGAGCCTCCGCATGCAGAGCCGGGGACATAGATAGGGACGGCCAATTAACAGTGGCCGATCTAGTCAGAGTTTTAAGGATCGCTGAGGGAATCGAAAAGTCTGTTATAAGCGCTGATCTTGATGGAAATGGAAAAGTCGATATGATGGATGTTCATTCCCTCTTAGATGAGATCCTTAAAGAGAATAGATAAGTGGGTTCCACACTCAAGATCTACATCATCGGGTTCTGATCAGAAGGGTCAGATCTGTCATCACCCACCAAGATAGATAGAGCTTGACTGGCCCTTAAATCTTTTATCCCCAAACCGAGATGATGCGTATCACCGTTAAGTCGGGTTCAGACCCTAGTTTATGGATAAACTTAATTTATTCTCGGTCTTATCGATACTTCGGATCGCGAGGATTGAGACTTGAGGCTGCCAAAGGGCAAGGTTCCGCCTGAGATACTGAGGAACTCCATCTTTAGGCATCTCGGTGCCGAGAGAGGGGAGGTTCTGCTCGGACCAGCACTAGGAGAGGACGGCTCAGTAGTGAAGATTGGAGATGAAATTCTAATATCAGCGATGGATCCTATAACTGGCTCATCCGAAAGAGTCGGGTGGCTGGCAGTTCACATAAACGCGAATGACATCGCCGTCTTCGGAGTTCCACCAGCATTCTTCACGTCATGCATCCTCCTCCCAGAAGACTCAACCGATAAGATGGTATATGAGATATCTAAACAGATAGATGAGGCCGCGAAGTCTCTGGGTATAGCGGTGATCGGCGGACATACCGAGGCCACTCCGGATCTTGATAGGCCGATAATAGTTGGATGCGCAATGGGATTCGCTAAAGATGGAAGATACGTGACTTCCGGGGGATCAAGGCCTGGAGACAAGCTGATTCTGACGAAGGGAGCTGGAATAGAGGGAACAGCAATTTTAGCATCTGAGGCCTATCACATAGTTAAAGATGAGATCGCAGATAACATCTTAGATTCAGCCATGAAGTTCTACGATAAAATAAGCGTTGTGAAGGATGCGATTTTAGCATTTAATACTGGCGGGGTCACTGCCATGCATGACCCGACGGAGGGAGGAGTTCTGGGCGGAATACACGAGATGGCCGATGCAGCAAATCTCGGCGTAAAGGTCTTTGAGGACAAAATACCCATTTTCGAGGAGACATGGGAGATCTGCAGATTCTTCAATATCGATCCGCTACAGCTGATCGGATCCGGAGCGCTACTCATATCGGCAGATCCAGGATTAGCCGATAGAATATTGAGGAATCTTAGGGATGAAGGAGTTAATGCGGAGATTATAGGCGAATTTCTGGATGATCCCGAGCAACGCATTCTAGTCAAGGCTAACGGGAGAGTCGAGAAGCTCATTCGTCCAATATCCGATCACTTATGGATAGCCCTAGAAAAATGCCAGAGCAAAGATTAGAAAAGCTTTTCAGAGTCTTTTTGGGATCTTTAAGCGATGATTTAAATGCCCTACTGTACCAAGTGTGGAATGAAGCTTCCCGAAGATGAGGAAGTGAGATTTTGCCCTAACTGTGGAGCGCCGATAAGAGAGGTTTATAGGAGAGTTGAGGCTGAGGAGATCCGTCCAATATCCGGATTGAAACGATTATTATTGTTCTCCGCAGTTCTACTTCTCTGCCTAATCGTGACCTCAGCCGGTGCATTATCAAACGTAAACGTCACAGAAGCTAAGACAATAGTCAAAGACTTCAATGAGATGGAGGAAATAATCAGGAAGGTTGGGGTCAGATTGATCTTCGGAAACAACCTAATGTACTGCCTAATCATGTTCATCCCATTTATCGGGCCCATAGGCGGATTCTATGTGCTCTATTCTACCGGAAAGGTCTTGGCGGCCATAAGCCGAACGGTAGGTGCCAATCCACTGATCCTACTCATGAGCATAATGATCTTTCCACATGCATGGCTGGAATACATCTCCTATAGCCTAGCGATCATGGAGAGCATACTCCTCTCCATATACCTAGTAAAGTATAGATTTAGAGGCGTAAGAGCTGAAGCCATGAATGCAGCGAAATACATAGCTATATGCTCGTTTCTACTCCTGTTGGGAGCCGTAATTGAGATGGCGCTGATATCCACCTTCTCATCAACACTGATCTCAAAATGAACTCTATACAAGTGAACTCAAAGCATGGAGAGGCAGATCCTCTTCATTTAGGCGATTATCCAGTCCTCTAACCCCTTCAAGGATGACCTCCTTTAATGGCTGATCCAACCGCTTCAGCCATTCAGATCTCATTTTTAAGGGCATGCGCTGATCTGGAATGGATCTGGGAGGCTCCTAGAGATATTATTTGCTGATGGCTGAAAGTATCAGCAAGTAAATTTGACTTCTGAGCGAACATTCTAATGGCTGAATTAGAGAGCATAAACTAAGTGAGTAGTGGTTTATAGAGATCAATTCTGCGATCAGACCATAAATCATTAAGTTCTGTGATCCTCTTTGAATCTGCATCCTTTGGATCTATCTCAACGATCCTGATTTCCTCGACTTTCTCTCCGCTCTGAGCGAGGATACTCATGTTGGGGGCGACTATCTGACTTCTGCCAGTGAAATTTACTCCACGCTCAGAGCCCACACGATTAGCCGTTATAATAAAGACTCTATTCTGAATCGCTGCTCCAAGCATCGCCGTTTGACAGTAAGGCAATATGAGATTAGATGGATGACATATGATCTCGGCTCCTTTCAGGGAGAGCACGCGGATAGCTTCTGGGAAGAACCAGTCGTAGCATATCATGATGCCGATCCTTGCACATCCAATATCATACACTGAGAATTGAGTATCGCCTGGAGAGAACCAGATCTTCTCCTTATAGAATAGGTGAGCCTTCCTGTAAACGCTTATTTTCCCATCTTGTTGGATAAGCACGGCTGAATTATAGAATTTATCTCTATTTCTCTCGCAGATTCCAGCCACAATACAGAGAGAATTCTCCTCTGCAAATCTGGCGAGCACTCTTGTGGTCTCGCCATTTGGGATCTCCTCAGAGAGCCGCTCAACCTCATCTCTTGACCTGAAAACATATCCGGTGTTGAAGAGCTCCGGGAGAACCATTAGGTCTGCATCTTCCTTCACGCTCCTCTCAAGGAACCTCAATGCACGCTGGATATTCCTTTTCTTCTCTCCGAATATTGGTTTAAATTGGATATAACCGACCTTCACATGGTCTGCCTCCGCTTAACGGTAATGCAGAATCGCCTTTATGGATTATCCATCTTAACCGAAAAATTTAAAAGATGAACCCAACCGGTTATAAGGGGTATATGTGAATTATGAGGCAGACACTCAAACTTCAGAGATGAATCGATGCCGATGATGAGCGGTGCCCGATCAAGGGTGAAAAACAAGATGGTGAACGAGTATATCAGTAAGATCCGTTCAAAGATAAGCAAAGATGACTACTTGAAGCTCTCTAGGATAAAGAATCCGAAGGTACATCAATTCATAGCCGAGTGCGCTGAGCTCTGCAATCCAAGGGATATCTTCATATGCAGTGACACGGCTGATGAGTTGGAGTATATCCGGAGAATGGCCATCGAGACTGGAGAGGAGAAGCCGCTTGCAATCCCTGGACACACGGTTCATTTTGATGGACCCTATGATCAAGGCAGGGATCGCAGGGCAACAAAATATCTGGTTCCGAAGGGCGATAATCTAAGCAAGGCTCTAAATCAGATAGATAGGGATGAGGGACTGGCAGAGGTTAAGAGTCTGCTTAAAAACTCCATGAATGGACGGACTATGATCGTTCGCTTCGTCTCTCTCGGCCCTCCAAGATCAATATTTACGATACTTGGATTACAGTGCACGGACTCATGGTATGTAGCTCATTCCGAATCGATACTATTCAGGCCCGGATATGAGGAGTTCTGCAACTCAGAGCCCGACAGGCCATTCCTTAAGGTTTTGCATTCAGCCGGGAAGCTCGATGAGAACATGGTCAGCGCCGAGCCTGATAAGAAACGGATATACATAGACTATAGCGAGGATACGATCTACAGCGTTAACACCCAATATGCAGGGAACTCCGTAGGATTTAAGAAGCTAGCCTTCCGCCTCGCCATTCGCAAGGCGAATCAGGAGGGATGGTTAGCTGAGCACATGATGATCATGGGCGTTCATGGACCGGGCGGCCGTAAAACATACTTCGCCGGGGCATTCCCAAGCGCATGCGGCAAGACATCAACTGCTATGCTTCCGGGGGAGACTATACTCGGAGATGATATCGCCTATATTCGTAATGTGAACTCCGTTGCCCGCGGTGTGAACGTTGAATGCGGCATATTCGGGATCCTTAAGGGAATAAATCCGAAGGATGATCCGGTCATATATAAGGCGCTTACATCCCCAGGCGAAGTTATATTCTCAAATGTTCTTGTTAAGGATGGAAAGCCCTACTGGCTTGGAATGGGATGCGAGCTTCCAAAGGATGGAATAAACTATACTGGGTATTGGTGGGAAGGCAAGAAGGATGAGCATGGAAATCCCATTCCACCAGCCCATAAGAATGCACGATACACAATATCATTGAAGAGGCTGGAGAATTGCGATCCTGAATTAGAGAATCCCATGGGCGTGGAGATCCGTGGAATAATGTATGGAGGCAGGGATAGTAAGGCCTACGTGCCAGTCCAGCAGAGCTTCAGCTGGGAGCACGGCATCATCTGCTATGGAGCGGCATTAGAGACGGAAACGACATTCGCGACTCTCGACAAGGAGGGCGTTCCGGAAATAAATATGATGAGCGCTCAGGACTTCATCTCCATACCTCTCGGACAGAACTTAAGGAACTACCTTGAATTTGGAAGGAAACTCAAGAGGCAACCGATAATCTTCGGCGTCAATTACTTCCTACGAGACTTGGAGACAGGCGAGTATCTAAATGCCCCGGAGGATAAGCACGTATGGGTTAAGTGGATGGAGCTACGTGTGCACAGAGATGTTGGAGCATTGAGGGCTCCAACCGGATTAATCCCGAAGTATGATGATCTAAAAGTGCTCTTCAGGAAAGTTCTAGATAAGGAGTATAAAAAGGAAGATTACATCAAGCAGTTTACGATTAGGGTTCCAGAAAACCTAGCTAAGATTAAGAGGGCTGAGAACTTCTATAGGGATAAGGTATCTGACACGCCGGATGAATTCTTCCAGATACTTAATCAGCAACGCGAAAGGCTCATCGAGGCGAGGAAGAAGTTCGGCGATTACATTTCGCCAGAAAAATTCGAGGAAGAGTAGAAGGGGGCAGGATTCAAATCTGCCGCCTTATCGAGGAATAACAAGCTTTTTAAGTCTGTACGGATGATTTTGGATGAAGCCGGAGGATATTAGGATGAGACTTTTCAGGAGAAGAAAGAAGGAACCTGAAATTCAGGAGATCACCTATGATATTTATGGCGGATTCATAATTGAAAAGAAAGAATCTGGATATGAGATTACATGGAGAAGCCCGAACGTCACGACTCTCAGCATCAATACGGAACCAGTGATCGATGAGGACGTTCAGATTGAACGTGAGGGTGATACAATAAAGGTTCTAACAAATGAGTGTAAACTGAAGCTTATCGAGGAAGGCGGGGACATGAAAGTTTACATCTCTAAGATCGCTTAACGAATCGGGGTTGATTCTCCTTTTTGGAACTGTAAGCCTTTAATTGTAAGATAAATTTCTGGAAATTCGTCAGAAAATAAATCTTTTTAGGGGCAGCTTTGATCTCGATTATTAGGAGGCCTTATGATGAATCATAGGGAACGATTCTTACGCACATTCCAGTTCAAGGATGTTGATAGAGTCCCTGATTACGAGTTTGGATTTTGGAATGAGACAATCATAAGATGGCATAGGGAAGGCTTGCCACTTGAGAAACGAACTAATAGAGATGTCGAGTTGTATTTGGGACTTGAGGGGTGGGATTGCCTCGAATGGTTACCTATTAGAACTGGATTTTGGCCGCCTCTTCCAGAGAGAATAATTAAGGATGAGGGTGACAGGCAGATCGTTGATGATGGAATGGGCGGCATATACATCCGCACTGTAGGCTCATCCTCAGTTCCACATTACCTCAGATATCCACTCAAGAACCGCGATGATTGGGAGCGCTTCAGGGAGTTCCTCAAACCGGATACGCCCGGCCGCTTCCCATTGAATTGGGAGGAGATAGCCAAGAGCTATAGAGATAGAGATTATCCGCTGGGAATAAGCGTTGGAAGCCTCTACGGATGGCTTAGAAACTGGATGGGCGTAGAGGGCATCTCCATAGCCTTCTATAAAGATCCGGATTGGGTGGCGGAGATGATGGACACGCTGGTAGAATTATGGATCACCATAATCAGGAGAGCTCTCAGAGATGTTAAGGTGGACTTTGCGGGCTGGTGGGAGGACATGTGCTACAGTAGGGGACCGCTCATCTCAGTCCGACTATTCGAGGAGTTTATGGTTCCAAGATACAGAAAGGTCACTGAAGTTCTTAAGGAGTATGGCGTTACAATAAACGTCCTCGACTCCGACGGTGATATAAGCAAGCTCGTCCCCGGATGGCTTAAGGGAGGAATAAACTGCATGTTCCCTCTGGAGGCGAGATTTACGGATGCATATAAGATACGAGAGGAATTTGGACGTAAAGTTCTATTGATGGGGTATGTTAATAAGCTGGCAATAATCCCCGGAGGGAGATCAATCGATAAGGAGCTGGAAAGACTTACGCCACTACTCGAAGAGGGAGGATACATACCAATGATCGATCATAGATGCCCACCAGAAGTCTCATATAAAACATACAGGGAATACTTGAGGAAGAAGCGTAAGTGGATCGGTCGTGAAGACGCCGAGCTTCCACCAATAAATGAGAGGCTCAAATAAAACTTTACGAGTGCTCAATTATATTTGCGGAGAGCCCCCTATGTAAGTGAGGGATTATGAAGAAGATAAGCGTTAGATCTCCATGTAGCTCGGCGAATCTGGGCTCGGGATTCGACTCCTTCGGCTTAGCCCTAGAAGCCTTTCATGACACGCTTACAATAGAACTTACAGACGAAGGAATAGAGGTTGAAGTTACTGGATTGGAAGCCGAAAAGATACCTAGTGATCCGGAGAGGAACACGGCTGGCCTCGTAGCTAAGAGCCTCCTAAAGAATAGGGATGTAGGCGTTAAGATACAACTGCATAAGGGAATACCATTGAGGATGGGGCTTGGAAGCAGCGGGGCGTCAGCGGCTGCCTGCGCCTATGGACTAAATGAGATACTAAATCTCGGATTAACCAGAGATGAGATTGTCAGGTGGGCTGCGTTTGGAGAGAAGGCGGCGGCTGGAGAGAGCCACGCGGATAATGTAGCAGCATCTATCCTCGGCGGCTTCACAATAGTTCGGACAATCGGAGACTCCATAAGCGCCGTTCGACTTGATCCCCCTCCGAGCCTAGAGGTAGCCTTGGCCCTGCCCCGCATAGAGACAGCTGAGGATAAGACTGCAACTGCAAGGGCAATACTGCCTAAAAGAGTGTCATTCAGGGATGCAGTTCTGAACGCTCAGAATGCAGCCTATCTTGTCGCTGGCTTTCATATGGGCAGCATAGATATGATTGGACGTGGAATGATGGATCTCCTGGTTGAGCCATACAGGAAGAGGCTGATTCCCGGATATGAGGAAGTTAAGAGAGCGGCCCTGAAGGCTGGGGCGGCAGGAGCGGCTATTAGCGGAGCCGGGCCAGCGGTCATTGCCATAATAGACTCGGCTAAGGCTTCAGCATTAGATGTTGCCGAGGCAATGGGAGAGGCATTCCGAGATGAAGGCGTTGAATGCGAGGTCTGCTGCTCAAAACCCTCATTTAAGGGAACTGAGAGACTAGATAAGATCGAGAATGCGGTGGATTAGATGAGACGGGAAGAAAGGCCGATCATAGGCGTGACTATGGGTGACCCGGCTGGGATAGGCCCCGAGATATCTCTTAAGGCACTCATGAACTCCAGAATTTACGAGTTATGCAGGCCAATAATAATCGGCGATTATAAACTCCTAGAGGATCTCGGGGCGAAGCTGAATTTTAAGGCCTCATTGAGGAGGATAAGTTCACCCGAGGATGCATCGGGAAGATCCGGAACCATCGATCTTATCGATCTGGATAATATTGATCGATCCAAATTTAGGCTTGGCGTTGCCTCAGCTGAGGGTGGAAGAGCATCAGCCGAGTATATAAGAAAAGCCGTTGATCTAGCATTGCAGGGAAGGATAGATGCCATAGCGACTTGCCCAATAAATAAGCAGGCAATAAGATTGGCTGGAATCCCATTTATTGGGCATACTGAGATGTTGGGAGCACTATGCGGAGTTAAGGATCCATTAATGATGTTTTGGGTTAGGGGAGTTAAGATCTTCTTTTTAACGAGGCATGTTCCATTAGCTAAGGCTGTAAGGGCTGTGAAGAAGGAACGCATCGTAAAGGCAGTGACCAGAATATCTTCTGAACTGCAACGTTTAGGCATTGATAGGCCGTTGATAGCTATTGCAGCTTTGAATCCCCATGCGGGGGATGGAGGGTTGATAGGGGATGAGGAGGAGAAGGAGATAATCCCAGCAGTTAAGGAGCTTCAGAGAATGGGAGTCAACGCCGTTGGACCCATACCTGCAGATTCCGTCTTTCATAAGGCCTTTGAGGGAGGATACGACGCCGTTCTCAGCCTATATCATGATCAGGGGCATATAGCCGCTAAGACAGCGGATTTCTATGGAACAGTCAGCGTGACTTTAGGGTTGCCATTCATAAGGACATCCGTCGATCATGGAACAGCATATGATATTGCCGGTAAGGGCATTGCGAACCCTAAGAGCCTTAAGGAGGCGATCAAGCTGGCGGCTCACTTATCCAAGATTTACCGTTACGAACCCACGAGAGAGTAAGATGGTGAAGGTTATTTTAGACCTAAACTTTCTGCTGATCCCCCTGCAATTTAGGATAGACATATTCGAGGAACTTAATGGCCTCCTGGGTAGGGCTGAGCCGGTGATCCTATCGACAACCATAGAGGAGATTAGGAGGATACTGAAGAGAAGTTCAGGTATGAGATACTTGCAGTTCTCCACAGCCCTAAGATTGGCTGAGAAATGCGAGGTTATAAATGTAGAGAGGAGAAAGGGAGAGAGCTACGACGATGTCATCCTCAGAGTGGCTAAGGATACGGGGATGCCCGTCGCAACAAACGACTCCGAACTGAGGAAAAGACTGAGAAAGGCTGGATTAACAACTATATATTTGAGGCAGAAGTCTAAACTTGAGATCAACGGGTACGTTTAGGCCTTATCCGCCTAGAATGATCGTTTCCCGCCTTTCAGGCCCAACCGAGACGATCCTTATCGGGACCTTAACGTGCTCCTCTATTCTTTCGAGGTATTCCTTAGCCTGTCTTGGAAGAGCGTCGCAGCCCTTCTCGGCTACACTTTTCCAGTTGATATTCGCATCCCATCCCTCAAGCTCCTCGTATATGGGCTTGCATCTCTCGAATATTCTGATATTCGCTGGTATAGTATCTAATCTTCTCCCATCATACTCGTATCCAATGCAGATCTTAAGCGGGCTTATGCCGCTTAGAACATCAAGCTTCGTAACTACAAGTTCATCTATGCCATTTATGCGGATAGAATACTTTACTGGGACTAGATCTAGCCATCCGACCCTCCTAGGCCTTCCAGTAACAGTTCCATACTCCCCGCCGGCCTCCCTGATCCTATCGCCGATCTCATCCTTCAGCTCCGTCGGCACAGGTCCCGTTCCAACCCTTGAGATATACGCCTTCATTACGCCTATGATCTTATCGATCTTCTTTGGGCTGACGCCGACTCCCGTGCACGCTCCGCCGGCAATCGTATTTGATGATGTGCCATAAGGGTATATGCCATGGTCGATATCGAGCAGTGTTCCCTGAGCCCCCTCAAATATTACCGTCTCTCCCCTATCCAATGCCTCATTTATCTCGGCTGAGACGTCACATACGTAACTTGATATTAACCGTCCGAAATTTAGGGCCTTCCTGAATATCTCCTCCCCGTTAAGCCTAACATCCTCATTATAAACGTGGCTGACCAGCCTCTGCTTGAGATCAACGAGTATCCTCAGCTTTGACCTCAGAACCTCCTCATCAAGGAGATCCGAGATCCTTATTCCGAATCTCGCAGTCTTGTCTGAGTATGTTGGGCCTATACCCCTGCGGGTTGTTCCAGCACGTAGATTACCCTTCAACTTCTCTTGAAGGCCATCCTCGAGCTTATGGAAGTCGAAGACTACATGCGCTCTGTCGCTTACATGCAGATCCGGATTGAAGCCTTCACGCCTTAAACCCTCCAACTCCTCCAGGAGAACCTCTGGATCCACGACTACCCCATTACCAATATAGACCTTCTTTCCCTGGAGGACGCCTGATGGTATAAGGCGGAACTTGTAGGTCTTCCCGTCGACGACGACTGTATGTCCAGCATTTGCACCTCCATTATATCTGACAACGCAGTCCGCGTCTCCTGCGAGAAAATCCGTAATTTTACCCTTAGCCTCGTCTCCCCATTGAGTGCCGACGATAACTATTCCGGGCATTCATTCCACCTTGAATTAGATAAATTTGGCTATTAATAAAAGCGTTTTTAACTCTATGAGGGAGCGGCATATCTGGGAAATCCTTAAAGGGTCTGAGTGTTATCTTCAATTTAGCGCTGCCTTGGTGTTTGGGATGGAGAAGTTGAGGGTAGGCATGATAGGATGCGGGGGAATCGCACGTATCCACGCTGAGAGATTAAAAATCATAAAGGATGTTGAGATGGCGGCGTTCGCCGATGTAGTTAAGGAGAAGGCTGAGGCCTTCTCGAGAAACTATGGCGGAAGAGCATACACTGACTGGCGTGAGATGCTTGATAAGGAGAAGCTAGATATCCTCTACGTCTGCCTGCCTCCCTTCGCACATTCAGATGAGGTTGAGGTGGCAGCTGAGAAGGGAATACACATATTCATCGAGAAGCCCATAGCCCTAAACATGAGGCTGGCATGGAGTATGGTTCGAGCCGTAGAGAAGAATGACGTTAAAAGCCAGGTTGGATACTGCGTTAGGTTTGGGTACGCCGTTGAGAGAATAAAGGATCTTATAGATGCTGGAGAGGCTGGAGAGGTCGGATTGGCCGTTGGATGGTATTGGTGTCACTTCCTAGGCAGGGATTGGTGGAAAGATAGAAGCAAGAGTGGCGGGCAGGTAGTTGAGCAGTCCACGCACCTATACGATGTTTTCCGATATCTCTGCGGCGAT
The DNA here is from genome assembly GCA_003661975.1 of Candidatus Bathyarchaeota archaeon. GTDB lineage: Archaea > Thermoproteota > Bathyarchaeia > Bathyarchaeales > DTEX01 > B63. Next base: position 15,222 of record QMXE01000004.1, on the reverse strand, counting down.
GTTGAAGAGGTATATGGGCATATGAATAGGATCTTCTGGACCGACATTCCGGACATGAACATTGAGGATGTTAATTGTACGATCTTCCGCTTCAAGTCCGGCGCTATAGGATCAATCTCGGCGACTACTTGGGGAGCCGCCTCTCAATGGTGGCTTAGATGGCTTATGGCAACCAAGAAATATACGCTGTATGCTGAAGATGCAAATACATTAAGCATCTATTCGACTGAGAGGAGAAGGGTTGTTAGGGAATGGGATAAGAGGGACGTTTACTTACTTGAATCCGAGGATCTGATTCGAGCAATCATCAACGATGAGGAGACGAGGATACCTATTAGGGAGGGCGCCAAGACCTTAGAACTCACATTGGCGGCGAGGAGATCAATGGAAGCGGGAAAACCCGTTAGACTACCACTATCTGAAGGAGAGGCTTAGACATGAAGAAGGGAGTTAACGCGTGGATATACCCATCCGGATTCAGCATAGACAGGATCCTTGAGGCATCCGCAGAAATAGGATTTGACGGGGTTGAATTGAACTTAAATGAGGAAATTCTGGAACTTCCAGGGAGTAAGAGGCGAAAAGTAAGGGAGAAGGCTGAATCTTTAGGGCTGGAGCTTCCAAGCCTATGTACAGGCCTCTTATGGAAGTATAATCTTGCCAGCCCAGACAAGAAGATTAGGGAGAGAGGAATAGAGATTATAAGGAAGGGATGCGAATTCGCCTCCGATATTGGATCGAAGGTTCTCCTAGTAGTTCCGGCAGTTGCCACTCCAGAAGTCTCCTATGAGGAGATGTGGAGCCTCTCCAAGAGCAGCATATTAGAGTCAGCCTCAACCGCCGAGGATTATGGAGTCATCCTTGGAATAGAGAATGTCTGGAATAGATTCCTATACAGCCCGCTTGAATTTAGAAGATTTGTGGAGGAGATCGATCATCCAAACGTTAAGGTATACTTTGACGTTGGAAACGTCTTCTTCATGGGGTATCCTCAACATTGGATCCGTCACCTCTCAGATTTAATTGTCTGCGTGCACGTCAAGGATTTCCTGCGGAGCAATATGCAGTTTAGGCAGCTGCTTGAGGGGGATATTCCCTGGTCTGAGGTGATGAAGGCCCTTAGGGATGTAGGCTATGATGGATACTTAAATGTCGAGGTCTCTCCATATCCGGGGCATCCGTTAAAGGCTGCGCTGGACAGCAAGGCGGCATTAGACATTATACTCAAGATGTGAGATGCCAATCAAGAGCCGCATTTTTCGGTTTAATCTTTAAGATGCTCTCTCATCTTGCATGATGGGAGGTTGGCAGGCTTGAGGATCATCGTCGGATCAGACTTTCATGGAGATGAAGAGATGGTGAGGAGATTTTCAGATAGGGCTAGGGAGGAGAGGGCTGAAATAGTGCTTGTCTGCGGGGATATAACTAACTTCGGCACGGTAAGGGATGCTGAGAGGCTTCTCTCAATCGTTACAGAGACGAAAGTTCCGGTGCTCTTCGTCCCGGGAAACTGTGATCCACAATCCCTACTAGATTTAGAGTTAGAGGGTGCAACGCAGATTCATGGCAGAGCATACCAGCATGGAGATTACATTTTCGTAGGCGTTGGGGGAAGCCCTCCAACACCATTCCATACCTTCTTCGAGATCGATGAGGAGCAGATAATGGCTGAATTGGATAGGGCGCTCCGGAATGTGGATGTTAGGGGAAGACTGATACTCATTTCTCATTCGCCACCATACAATACTAGGCTTGATAAGACCCGTTTACATCTTCATGCCGGAAGCAAGAGCGTGAGGAGGTTCATAGAGGAGAGGAAGCCATTCGCCGTGTTCTGCGGGCACATCCATGAGGCCAGAGGCGAAGATAGGATCGGAGATACAGTTCTAGTCAATCCTGGACCTGTTAGGCATGGCTATTATGTCTTAGCACAGCTAGAGGCAGATAGCATTAACGTTAAATTTGGAGTTCTCGATGAAAAGTAATGTTTAAATGGTTGAGTAACGGTTAGGTTTTGAATAAGAGGTTTCGCCGATGCCGTTTAAGAAGGGAGACTTCCTACTGATAGATTACGTCGCAAGAGTTTCTGAGACAGGAGAGGTCTTCGATACGACGATAGAGGACATCGCGAGGAAGGAGGGCATATACAAAGAGGGAATGCTCTACGAGCCAATACTGGTCGTCGTGGGAGAAGGATGGGTCTTAAAGGCATTGGATGAAAGCCTACTCAATCTGGAATTAGGGAAGAAAGAGAGGATTGAGATTCCTCCGGAGAAGGGCTTTGGGAAGAGGGATCCCAGCAAGATCAAGCTGTATCCTCTAAGGAAGCTTAGGGCTCAGGGGATAACTCCTCAGGTTGGCATGCAGGTTCAAGTTGATGGTCAATTAGCGACTGTTAGAACTGTAGGTTCTGGAAGGGTCCTCTTAGATTTTAATCCTCCCCTTGCAGGGAAGACGCTGATATACGAGGTGACAGTCAAGAAAAAGCTCCAGACCGTCAGGGAGAAGATCTCCGCTCTGATCCACCGTAGAATCCCACAGGTTAACATAGAAAAGTTCAAGATAAAGATTAGGAAGGAGAGCGTGACTATAGCAGTTCCGGAGGAGGCATTCTACATTGAGGGAATCCAGATTGCAAAGAGAGGCATATTCATGGATATAACGAAGTTCTTCCCGGAGAAAACGACGGTTACTTTCACCGAGACATTTGAGAAGCCTAAACCAGCCGAAGAAACGCCTCCTTCAGAGAAAAGCCGAGAGGGCAAGGAAGAGTCCGAGTGACCTCTAAGACCTCGCAGCGATCATTGGGGAACAGGCCTACGGGAAAGCAGAGGCTGCGATACTCGCAGCTCTCCATATCGCATGTTGATGCTCTGAAGGTTATTATTGCCCCTGGAACGGCTTGCCTCGAAGGAATCGCCGCTTTGATCTTAGCATTTACAACCTCAACGACTTGCATCTCGATCTTATACCTTCTGCAGAAGATCGTTCTATCCCTGACTCCTACAATCTCATAGATCCTTCCAGGCTTTACATTATCTATGCATACCTTTGAGTATTCGCATCCCTCACATTTTGACCCCGGCCCTCTATGAATGAATGCCTCTCCAATCCTAGCCTGTCCCTTCCCAATGAGAGTTATGATCACATCTCTACGATTCAATGCATGCCTCCGCTCCCATTAGAGCGAGTCAAATGTTAAATATATCCCTCGTTTCTTTCTCATTAGGTTTTCAAGAAGAAAACCTTTTTAGTTTGAACGTTAAAGCCTTAAGAGGAACTTGTAATGTCGGATGATGTGAAAGAGAGGGAAACTCCTAGTTCCTCGCTTAGAAACATATTCGCATTAGGCTTTGTGAGCTTCTTTACGGATGTCTCAACGGAGATGGTTCTCAGCTTACTTCCAGTATTCATAGTTAATCTTCCAGGATCTGGAAGTGCGGCATTAGGGGTTATTGAGGGGATAGCCGAGTCCATCAGCCACTGCATGAGGATAGTCTCTGGGGTATTCTCTGACAGATTGAGGAAGAGGAAGATATTGATCTTTTTGGGCTATGCGATATCGAATATTGCAAAGCCCTTCTTTGCAGTTACAACCAACGTCTTTGAGGCTCTCGCCATCCGCGTGACCGATAGGGTTGGGAAGGGAATTAGAACCTCTCCCAGAGATGCCCTCCTCAGCGAATCGATAGATGAAAGGAGAAGGGGGATAGCGTTTGGGCTTCATAGAACCCTCGATCAGATGGGAGCGATCCTCGGCCCGCTTACCGCATCGCTACTACTATACGTTATGGGCTTAACCATCAGAAGCGTCTTTTGGCTCTCCTTAATACCCGGGTCAATAGCGCTGCTAATCCTCATCCTATTCGTTCAGGAAAGAACGGCCGCTACTACTGGACGTAAGACCAGACTGTTATATGGGATGAGCAGGATCTTGAAGGGGGATCTTCTGCTTCTACTCTTGATCATGGGCATCTTCTCCCTCGGAGCCTTTAACTACTCATTTGTGCTTCTCAATGCAAGCGAGGCTGGATTCGGCCAATACATGATCCCAATCCTGTATGCACTGATCAATCTGGCCCATACCTTAATTGCAATACCATCCGGTATCCTATCTGATAGGATTGGACGTGAGAAGGTTCTCGTGATGGGCTATGGAGCCTTCTTAGCAGTCACGATCTCACTTTTCCTCTCTCCCAGAAACTATTTTGTTGCTCTTTTAATGGCTATTCTCTTCGGAGCCTATGATGGAATCGTAAATACCGTTGGGAGAGCTTTAATTCCCAGATATGTAAGCGGTGAGTGGAGGGGCACGGCTTACGGCCTATACTACCTCATCGTCGGCATGTGCTTCTTAATCGCCAATACCGTTTTTGGAGGGTTATGGCAGTTTTACGGTCCATCAGCCGCAGCCCTATACAGCATGACATTAGCATCAGTCTCAATTCTCGGAATGACATTCTTCATAATTAGGAGGAGCTGACTAATACGCGATCCTCTCCATGCCATTCACTAATGCCCACTTCGAGATGAACCTCCGGTAAGTCGCGTATCTACGATCCATAAGGTAGAAGTGGCACCAGTCATCCCTATGTCTTATGCCCCTTCCAAGAGCCTGATTTGCCGCTCTGAAGGCATCCATCACATACCAGAGATTCCCCAGCTTAGGCCTCCTCCTATTCAAATATTCAATCTGAGCCTTCACGTATGGATCGTTATAATCTGCGTAGGGCAGGCCGATGTTGAAGATCCCCCTGGCCTCCTCATAGGGGAAGTTTGATCCCTCAGAGTTCCTTCCACGGAAGACTGCGAATAAGACTGCTCCCTCAGCAGTCTTAGTCGCCCTCTTATACTCGCTTACTATCTGAGCGTTCTCCCTCGCGGTTTTCCCCTCAATGAAGATCCTCTTTCCAGCGATGAAGAGCTCCCCGCCCCTCTTCTCTACGTAGCCATTCTGTATCCAGATCTTTAAGGCCTGCTCCATCAGATCCCTCTGTGGAAAGAATATTAGGGCTCCGTTAGGCACATTCCTTACGAGCTTGGATAATCTCTCACCGTATATCCTCAATGTCTCCTCATTCCTCTCCTTAAACCTCGTTGATAGTGAGGTATCCACGTATGTGCGCACATTCTCCGGCTTGGCTATTGCAGAGTAGGTTTTACAGTCGGCCTCTGAGAGGCCAAGTATCTCAGTAAAATAATTCATGGGGGAGATCGTTCCGGACATTATTAGGGCTGCGTAGGCTTCTTCGATCACGGGTTTTATCGCTAAGCTTGGATCTAAGCATCTATACTCGACCATCCTCAACCCCGACTTGGATCTTTTGTATATGGCTATGTAGCTCTCCCTATCGCTGGATTCTATGAGGGATAGGAAGTTTAGTAGGCCGTTGAGGTGGCATATTGGAACCTGACCTCTGAGGATCTTAAGTCTCCTGATGTCGTCGACGAAGGGCAGGTAATAATCGATTATGAGAGAGATATCATCAAGCAGTGACTCTTCAAGTTCCTCGTAGAATTCGGCTCCGGAAGCTATTGAGGGCTCATCTGATACTTTTCTCTCAAGTAGTTCGAGCAGTCCATCTATGAATTCGGATGGATGATCAAGCATCTTAAGTTCTCTTTTTGCGCTCTTTAATCCACGCTCCGAGAGAGTATCGCTTAATGCCTCCTGCCCTATCTTATCTGCATTATGCGCCTCATCGAAGATTAATATGCTATCGCTTATCTCAAGTCCAACCTTAAGTCGGATGTTCTCATTGAAGATATACTGGTAGGGCGCCACGATGACCATTCTATCCTTAGCAGCCTCTCTGGAGAGAAAGTATGGGCAGAGACCCTTCCTCCTGCCATACTGGATTAGCTTCTCCATTGATAGGACAGGTGGGAGATCCAGGTCTGAGTATGTGAATTTAGCCCTGTATGGGCATCTATGAGCCTTGCGTAGAACCTTGCATGTCTCTATGGCCTCGAAGACTGGTAGTCTCCTGCAGATCTCATTTAGGCAGAGGTTCTGTCGGCTGGCCAATGCTACAGCGGAGAACTCCATTCCAGACTTCTCATTTATCTTCTGGATCTCATGTAATACTTGGCGCACCTGCTCATGCGTTCTGGTTGCGTAGATTATTCTCCTTCCGAATGGGAGGGTTGAGGCTAAGGCGCATGCGGTCTTTCCGAATCCATTACATGCCTCGGCTACTAAGATCCCTCCCCTTAGCATCGTGGATTCAATATCCTTCATGAACTCTAACTGTTCGGTGTATGGCTTGTATGGAAACAGATCCATAAATCGCATCTTCAAATCTGAGGTCTCAGCCTTAATTCTCGATGTGTCCTCCAAGTTCATCTATCCCCAATGATTGTCGTAAGTCCTTATGATCCCCTCCCTATTCTATTGGGTGGAAGACCATGGCTATGGCTCCGTAGAGCACAACGTCATCTCCGAGCGGCGTGATCCTTATCTCTGGAACTCGGTTTCGAGCATGCTCTCCAACGTATTTCCTTATCGGCGATAGGACTAGACTTTCGTTTCTTAGGGCTATTGAGCCCCCGACGGTTATTAATGATGGATCGTAGGCGTCGATTACACACGCGAAGCCTATAGCGTTTAGAACGCCGATTCTATCTGTGAGCTTTAGTGATAGGGGATCTCCTGCCTTTGCGCAGTCATATAATATCTTTGCGGTCAGCAAATTTAGATTGCCATTAATTTTACGCATCAGGAGGGAATCTTTGACCTCTTCGGGATCTTCCTCTGAGAGGAGCAATTTAACGTAGTTTGGTATTCCATTTCCGGAGCAGTATGCCTCCCAATGCCCCCTCTTCCCACAGCCGCATAAGAGTCTCCCCTCACAGTCTATTGTGAAGTGCCCGATCTCAGTTGCGTTTCCATCCTTCCCGATGAGGAGATGCCCATCAACATAGATGCCTCCGCCTATTCCGGTGCTCAATGTGATGTAAGCAAGATTCTCATGCTCCTTTCCGGCTCCGAAGAACCTCTCGCCGACAACAGCTACTGAACAGTCATTTAGGAGGTATACTGGGAGATCAAACTCCTCCCTCAACGGCTCTACGAGTGGAACGAAGTCGTATGGGATATTCGTTGGCTTCATTAATCCGCCCCTCTTAAGGTCTAGGGGGCCAGCTGAGCCTATGCCTATCCCCTCAATCTTCTTTCCCCCAATTCTCTCAATCAGGCTACGGATATTCCGTGCAATCTGCCTGCTAATGCCCTCAGGCCCCCTATGCTTCTCCGTCCTCTCCGAGATCCTCGCTATGATCCTTCCCCTTTCATCCCCAAGAGCAACGCGGATATTCGTTCCTCCAACATCGACTCCTACGGCTAACCTCTCCATTCCCCATCAACAGAAATATCTTTGCATTCTCAAGATAAAAGATACCCCTAAATAATTCTGCTAGGCAGTGTTCTAAAACGTAGACATATTAACAGTTTTCTCCAAGTAATATAGTGCGGATCTGCGGGAAGGAGAGTTGATGATCAAGCAAATAGTATATGTCGCGCTTGCCGTAATGCTCGGGATTGGAATGATGATCATCCCAATGCTGATAATGCAGGATCATCATCCAGTCAAGCCTACAGGAGAGATGCGAAAATTCAGCGAGTCAGTGAAGAGTTTACAGGAGAAGAAGGAAAAGAGCGTGCCCAAACCAGAATTGAAGGGGGAATTAGAGAGCTCCGCAGAGAGAAGAACCGAAACGATAACCTCAAGACTGATCAACTCCATCCCAAAGGCCGCAGCCATAGCAATCATCGGATTAGCCTCAGCCACAATAATATTTCTTATAACAAAACGAAAGATTACATAACAACCGCGCAGACCAGATGGACCCAAACAAGCCACTATATAAATAAACTTTATAAAGAAAATTTTTCTCGTGGACACACCATGCAGAAAAAATTCTATGGATGCTCAACTCGCAACCAGTAGATGTGATCTGAGAATTAGCCCACTTGCATATATCGATTTTGAAGTTTTTTCTTACGCTCCTCTAGTGAGAACACGTCAGTTCCCGCTTTTTCGCGACTGACCTTCCCTTTACGGCTAGGATTTCGAGGATGCGAAGCTTTCTCGCCGCTTTTAGGAGCTGGTCTACAGTGGCGCTTGCGGCTTCGGCGATCTCTTAAGCCGATCTCTAAATGACAATATTGTTTAGCTCCTCTATCCTGTTCAGCAGTCGACCGTACGCTTCAACTGCCTTTTTCTCGTCTTCCCTGTGCACGGCATGCACAATTTCACATGACACTTCCCGTAGAATGTAGTTCTGAGGACATTTCTGCCCTTCAGCCTTCTCCCGTATAGTGGGCGGCTCTTGTTCTGCTCTGTTAAGCCCTTCCCCTTAGATGTGAACCCATGAGGTTTATCCAGCAAGAAACTCCTTCACGTCCGAGCCTTCTTGAAAGCATAACAAAACATTTTGCAACAATGGTAGAAGATGAAAAATCATGGGAAGTAGATATGAAAGTTTCTGAATTTAAAATTCTTTGCTAAATTTCATATTGATTCGGCAAGATTTTTTAACAATTTAATAATTTTAGGAAAGAATTCTTCAAAACTGCTGTACTCATCTTTATTCTCAGCATATTCATTCAACAATTTATAAAAGTCTTCAATGAATATAAAGCCCATTCTATTCCTCCAATCGAGATAAGAGGCTATTTCTTCTTTAGAAGCGTGCATATAGTGATACTTTATGAGAGCTTCTATTGCAGTGGCTAAGTGAACATTAAGAGCTTGAATCCATGATCCGTGTGTAGACTTTACGTAATCTCCTAGACGCTCAAATAAGTGAGAGTACTCCATAATTTCATCAAAATATTTTTCACAGAGTATGCTCACAATTCTACCTCTACTTAGCTCATCCAATATGAGATCTTCTACGCCTTCAAATATAGGAAAATCATTATCTATCCTTCTTGATCCAACAAATACAAAAACTTTATTATCGAGTTTATGCCCAAAGCCGAATGAACTATATAGTGGACAGAGGATTATGCTAGCATCTTCTTCATATTTCTTGAAGAAATCTTCAAGATAACCTATCATCTTAGGGACGGTATACCTCAATTTGCTCTTTTCAACAATAGATTCATAAAAGCCTTTATGCATATTGAAGAACTCCATAAAATTAGACTTGTATACAAAATCTCTGAGATATTCGATGAACTCATTAAGCACCCTCTTGGCCATAAGTTCTCCCAATAAAATAAGTTCCTCCTCTGCACGGGCTTTAAGCCCGGGAAGAAATGCATATCTGTTCCGATTGATACCGTAAAGTTTTATAGTCTCACTCTTGCCAAAGTACTTGTTAAACCATCTTCCTAATTTGCTACAAATAAACCATGTAAAAGTATAAATTGTGTTGAGGTCTAATCTCTCTGCAAATTTAAGTTCTGGTGGTTCTGTCACGTGAACCATAAAGCCTGTTAGCATACACGCGCATTCAAGATCTCTCAAGCATTCACAAAGTTCAACAACTCTATGATTTTCATAGGACCTGAACCATTCCAATACTTCTTTTTTATATTCATAATCTCTCTTTACAATTACAACATCCTTCCATGAAGTAAACATTTGCACTACAGATAATAGTTCAATTCTTGGATCAACTCTTACATCAACCCTATTCAAAGATTACACCCCTTTAATGATGCTTATACTCCCCCATAAATAAGAATGTTGAGGCTGGTCTTTAGGTCTATGCATTGTAAATGGCGTCATGTAACCGTCGATATTAAAGTCTTTAACTTAACTGAGATGCTTTGATAGTAGCCATTTCCAGACTGGAGTGAATTTGACTTTTTTACCCTTAATTTCGAGTTCGTCCTCGTAGTCCCATGTGATCACTTGAAGATTATCACATCGAGTTTCTTTTGATGCATCTATTAAAGATTTAATCTCCCTATTCGCGATTTCATCCCTTCCAGACGCATATGTTACTTGTATTAGCTCTTCAATCCTCACCCCTTCCTTGAGTAGAAAGTCTACTTCCGCACCACGAGTATTTTTCCAGTAATATATTTCAAGCAGCGGCCTCTTATTCGTCTGTCTCAGCAACTCTAAAAAGACGACGTTTTCCATCTTTTTCCCTATATCCTCAGAAAACCTCATGATTCTAGCCAAGCCTAAATCGCATAAATAAACCTTTTTCGGCCATCTTTCCCTCTGATAGACTTTGAAAGAGAACCTGTTGAGGAAAAAAACGGCCACGGAGTCCTGAACCTTATCAACATAGCTGTAAAGCGTGTTTTTCCCGAACTTTCTGTGCCCAAGAGCCTTCGAAATCCTGTTCACGCTGAACTCTCCCGAGAAGTTTTGTAGGAAGAATGAGAGTAGAAATCTTGCGAGACTTATGTTTCTAAGATGATGCCTCTCAACTATATCCCTAAAAAGAATCATTTCAAAATATTCCTTCAGTATCCTCTCCTTCTCTACCTCCTCAAATACGACTTCTGGGAAGCCTCCGAACTCGAGATAATCCCTCAAAAGACCCTTTATGTGGGCAGCTTCATCCAATGTTAGATGCTTCTTAACAAGGAATTTTTTCGCCATCAAGAACTCCCTGAAGCTGAATGGCAGAAGCAGATAAGAGAAGGTTCTTCCCCTAAGCTGCGTGGCTATCTCTCTGCTCAGGAGCCTTGAAGAGGAGCCCGTTACAAAAATATTATATTGCCGCAGATCCAAAAGCTCCCTTAACGCTATCTCCCATCTCCTTACATTCTGAACCTCATCGAAAAAGATATTCTCCGGAACCCTACCTGAAGTCTCTATGTAAATCCTCAGTAAGCTCCTTATCTCCCTAAAGTCCACATCGATCAGTCTTGTATCTTCAAAGTTTAGATAAAGCGAGTTTTCTCTATTCCTCTGCATTAGCTGATAGAAATAGTAGGTCTTACCAGCCCTTCTAGGCCCTATAATCGAGACAATCTTGTCCTTCCTGAATGGAACCCGGAGCTCCCTATCGATACCCCTAGGAAGATCCTTTCTGCTCCACTCAATAATATAGTCTCTAATAAGAGATGGCTGCATAAGTACACTTATGAAGAAAAATTATTTAAATTTTTTCTCAATTACTGAGAAAATTTTGTAAAAATTCATGGTCTCCTTGTAAGGACTATTCATTAGCTTTGACGTTGATTATTAGGTTCCATAGTTCCTCGTTTCTTATGCATCCTATGTCTGGGGCTGTTACGTCTCCGTTGAAGTAGCTGTAGGCTCTTGCACGGCAGCCTCCGCAGATGTACTTGTCTGGACATGCGCCGCAGCCGACAATTTTGCCATTCACCTCATACGTCTTCAGTTTTTCTCTTATTCGAAGCTTCCATAGTAGCGGATGATTATCCCATATCTCTTCAAAGTCATCCTTTAGGATATTTCCAAGAACTGTCTCCTCGTTTGTTGGGAAGAATACGCATGGCTTTATATCTCCATTCGGCTCTATCGCGCAGTAGAGCCTTCCAGCACCGCATCCGCCAAGGAAGTTCGCTACGTTTTCCACACCCTTCTTTGCGGCGTAGTGTGCTTCAACCATGAATGTCTCACCCTTCTCATGTGAGAGCTCCTTAGTTATGCTAGCGTATTGTGGGCAGGTGCTGAAGAAACGGTCAACCTTCACATTTGACTTTCCAAACTTCAATTCTTCCTCTTTGGATCGCAAATACAAATCGATTATCTTATTTCCTATCAAATGTAGGACGTGAAGCCTCTCCTTCGGCGTTAAATCCAATTCCAGATGGGCCTTCGCCCTTCCAGTCGGAATATAATTGAAGTGCATGAACCTCACGCCGAGCTCATCAGCCAAATTCAAAATCTTTTCAATTTCAGCAAGGTTCTGCCTATGAACAACTGTTGCTATGCATGTGTCAATTCCCTCCTCAATGCAGTTTTTTATCCCCTCCATTGTCCTTTCAAATGCTCCTGGAATTCCACGGAACCAGTCATGCGTTGCGGCTGAAGCGCCGTCAAGACTTATCTCAACATAATCAATCCCTGCATCTCTGAGCCCCTTTGCATTATCCTTCGTTATTAATGTCCCGTTGCTTGCTAAGCTAAGGTAGGGAATTCTCTTCTTAGCGTAGGATACAATATCAAAGAAGTCCTCTCTTGCAAGGGGCTCTCCCCCACTGAAGGATAAGGCGGGAAGCCCGACTCCCGCAAGCCTCGAGAGAATATCTATCGCTTGTTTTGCTTCATCCGTTGATAGCTCATATTTTCTGCTTCTTCCAGCATTCTCATAGCAGTGTTTACATTTAAGATTGCACTTGTAAGTGTAGTTCCAGACTATTAGGAATGGAGCTGCAGGTACAAATGGAATCTTAATGCCATACTTTTTAACTCCCCTCATCATAAGCGCGAATCCGCGAAGCCAAGCTTCGCCATACTGATCTTCAAGAAACTGATGCCTCATAAAGCCTTTATCGACCCGCAGAAGCTTGCTGCCTATCTCATATAATGGCTTAGCCAAGTTCTCGTAAACGGCTTTACATCTATCGCAGAGCGTAACATTCTGCCCCAAGAAGACCCTAAGAGACTTTATAAGCATATTTCCATCTTCAGGGCAGTCATAATCCAGAAATCCCACAACTCTCCTCAAGATCGGATTTACAAATGCTGAGAAAAAAGCATTTTCGATCTCATCAATCTGCATACACGCTCACCTCGTGGGAACACCAGCTTTTTTACATCTATATTCGATTATTCTAACAAATAGTTTGTAGAGTAAAGTTATAAAGGGCTTGTACCATCTGCCCGCAAAGGAATCGTCTATAAGAGAGTATACCCATCGCACATCATGCTTTAGACATTTAACCAGCAATTCTCGGTAAAGCCCAGTTATCTCCTCACATTTAAACCAGTCTTCATCTTTAAGTCTTCCCATAGGCACAAAATATAATGGAACTATAAGGCTTTTTATATCCTTAAGATCATCCATCAGTTCAATCGTTTTGATAAGATCATCCTCCGTCTCTTCTGGGCAGCCTACAATTAATGTGCAAGCTGGAACCAAGCCGTGATCATGCATTAAACCCATTCCGGTACGCACGACATCCGGCCACTCTTCCGGCTTGAATGGATGCGCCTTCGCTGGCATAATCTTTTTAGCCAGCTCCGGCGAGCCCGTCTCTATGCCTATCTCTGCACCCCACCAAGGTTGCTTCTGCTTAATTATCTCCGCTATGGTTGCGAAGAGTCTTGGCTTTGCGGCTACGGCGGCGAGTGAACAGTGGCTCCATCCCATCCCTTCACATTTTTTAACGACAAATTCATGCAGCTTAATCAGCTTCTCATCTTTCGGCATTGTGTTTGATGAGCCGTAAAGCATAACGTCCTCAGCGTGGAGGCATGTATGGGCGGTATAGCCGCTCTCCAAATTTACGCTTATCTCCCGCATTATCTTCTCATAGGGATACCAACGTAAAGGCCTCAAAGTCACACTGCAAAATTTACATCCCCTCGGGCATCCACGCCCAATCTCGATCAGGCCATTTATGGATGGAGCAACAATGTCTGGTATCTCATCTAGACTCGGAGTCTCCTTCAGGCTTACCTCATAATATTGGGGAAGCTCATCATTATTAAGTGCAGCTTTAAAAATCTTTCCAACAACCTTCTCGGCTTCCCCATCAATTATGCAGTCAATCCCATGCTCTTTAACAAATTCCGGTTTATATTTGAATTGCCAAACACCCGGCCCGCCAACAATAATTTTAAGCCCCCGCCTTTTAGCCCTTCTAATTATCGGATTTTCCAGTAACAATCGGAAATGCTTAGCGAGGAAAGGTTCCTTTTTGAGTACGGCAGCAAAGGTGCTTGAGGCAGGACCTAACCCAAATGGATCCATAACGTGGATCCCTAAAACCTCAGCATCATCGATATACTTATCTAAGTGATCCGGATCAACCGTTAGAACATCGATTCCCTCCTTTATGAGCTGAGCCTCAACTTTTCTCAGTCCATACGGCGCCGCTACCGGAATTCCATTCTTTGTTTTAATTGGCGGAAAGAAAAGCCAGCTGTAGAGCCAGTCCGGAATGACATTTGGAGGAGCGCATGTGCCAAAACCGACAAATTCATGATGATGATAATCACTCATTAAAGTTCTGTCGGCAGTTAATAGCACCTTAGTCATAGTAAACTCACACCATATTATAATTTTTAAGACATTTAAATTTTGATATAATCCCAATTATAAAATCTCATCACACATGAAAATCAGTTAATCCATGCAGGATTAGGTTGCTATAGGTTACGCGAATTAGAATGCTTAACTACACTATCTTCATGAAGTTACTGATCATCCTTCAAAATGCTGAAAAATCGAATTGCTTATTTCTCACCGCCAATTTTCATTCCAAAAAGTAAAGCAACAAAAATCGCTTATGTCCACATGTATAGGGCCTGAAAAGGGCTTCAGAGAATTATAGAGTATTCAAATGCACCAAATAAGCGGGACCTGTTTCAGTAACTTGAAACAAACACAAACATAAGCAATGGTTAATTTTTAAATTTTTCAATAAAATATCTTGTCTTGTAGCCCGCTGGGTGATCTGCTTGTCTGATATAGAAGAGAAACTTTTCCGGAAGACCGTTAAGGGTTTAAGCAGAGCCATAATACTCTGGCTTCTGAGCCAGAAGAAGATGTCCGGATATGCCATATTAAAGGAGATTTGCAGGCTTACAGACTTAAAGTTCGCATCTGGAATAATCTATCCGCTTCTATATGAGCTTGAGGAGAAAGACCTTATAAGGGGAGAGTGGATTCGGAAGGGCCGTAGAAACATCAAGTACTACTCGATAACAGAGAAGGGCGAAAACGTCCTGAATAAACTCCGAGAACTCTTCGATAAGCCGTTAAGAGAGGTGATCGAAAGCCTCCTCATATAAGGACTTAAATTATTTAAGTGACGCCTCTTTCATTCAGAGGATTATGGAAGAATCAGCCGAAGACATCCTTGGAACATGCTCCTTAATTAATCTAGTTAAACGCACGGACCTATCATTTGATGATGATCATGGTTATTAGAGAAGGAATTGCTGTGATTCCCCTATCTTCTCATGGCCCACGATAATTGAATGGCATTAAAATCCTTAATAGACGAAGGAATCTAAAGTAACATAATAAGAGGAAAAACGCGGCGATACACCAGAACATATGTGAGATGTGCCTTAGGATGCCGCCGATTAGTGAAAGGGAGAATTATTT
>QMXE01000003.1 GCA_003661975.1 Candidatus Bathyarchaeota archaeon | reverse complement strand
GGAATAGGATAAACTATTTGATTAATACGATAGGCGGCGTCAGGAGGGATATAACTCCGAGGAAGGCTGAGAAGATCCGTAAGGTCCTCAGAAGCCTTAGGAAACTCTCAGATTATCTGCTCTCACTTTTAGATGGGAATGGGGCATTCACAAAGAAGATTAAGGGTATAGGAGTCTTGCCAAGGGAGAAGGCGTTAAGTCTAGGAGCAGTCGGTCCTACACTACGTGGATCAGGAGTGGAAAGCGATGTGCGTAGGGATGATCCATACGCTGCCTATGACAGGCTAGACTTCAATGTGATAACAGAGGATGAGGGTGATGTGTGGGCTAGAACCTCTGTTAGAGCGAGGGAGACGCTTGAGAGCATAAGCATAATCGAGCAGGCCCTTGATGATCTTCCGGGAGGAGAAATAGCCGTTAAGCCTGGTGAGCCTCTGGAGAGGGAGGAGATTGGGAGGGCTGAAGCTCCACGCGGAGAACTCGTCTATTACATTAGATCGGATGGGACGAATATGCCTGTAAGGGTGAAGGTGAGAACCCCATCCTTCGCTAATGACTTTGCATTAATCGAGATGCTTCGCGGCGATAGGCTTCAGGATGCAAGGGTGATAATTGAGAGTATAGATCCATGCTTCGCATGCACGGATCGCGTTACAGTTGTAGATGCGAAGACAGGTAGGAGACGAATGGTGGAGTTGATTTAGATGGGTGAGGGGAAGATCTCAATTTACAGGTTCATGTCCGCTGGCTGTAACGGCTGCGACGTGCAGATACTCGAGTGTCTCGTTCCAAGATATAGGCTTGAGGCTCTTGGAGTGGAGATAGTATCAACACCTGAAGAGGCAAATGTCCTCGCAATAACTGGGGGAATAAATGTTAAGGGATTAAAGGAGCTAAAAAATGCCTATGAAAGGCTTAGGCCGCCTAGGATCGTTATTGCAGTTGGAAACTGCGCTGTCACTAAGGGGATATTCAGCGACGGCTACCCAATGGTAGGCCCACCCGACCAAATAGTTCCAGTGAACCTATATATTCCCGGATGCCCGCCTAGGCCTCAGGCCATAATCTCGGCCATAGCGAAGATTTTAGGCATAGAATTGGAGGAGAGGGAGGATTATTGGTATACGCCTGAGGGTTTCAGGGGGAAGCATGAGTTTGACGGGGAAAAGTGTATTGGATGCGGTGCATGCGCTCAGATATGCAGCTCCGAGGCCATAGAGGTGCATGATAAGGATGGAAAGCGAATAATAAGAGTCAACTATGGAAGATGCACCTTCTGCGCCTTCTGCCAAGATGAATGTCCAACAGAGGCTATAAGGCTTACAGAGGAATATCACCTATCAACTGTGGATCGGGAGGACGCATACGTCGAGAATGAAGTTAAGATGCTTAGGTGCCGCGTATGCGGATCATACTATGCGCCCCAAAGACAGGTTGATTGGGCGATAAAGAAGGTAGTTGAGGGAGCCGATATAAGGGATGAGCTAGTCGGTGAATTGAGGAGAGCCGCTGAAGTATGCCCAGACTGCAGAATGAAGATAGATAATATTAGGAGGGCAAAGAGGATACTGGTGCAGCTCTCTTTGAGAACTTGAGAATAGCCGCTGGTTGCAGTGCTACCAAACTGGAGGGTCGATTATCTTCAGATGTAATTCAGCCCATGCATTGGCGTCGGCAGCGGTAGAGCATCCGATATGAATTCTGGATGCGGCTTCATCCCAACTTCTGGCTGAGGTGGCCCTCTCAGTTTTTCCGGCGATCCGAAGAATAGGAGTGTGAGGGCTCTTGAATCCTGAGGGTTCACCTCCTCGCCGTTTAGGTATAGTCTTATCCTTCCGTCTGTTAGGCTTGAGATTAGTTCTTCTGATCTCTCTTTTCCGATCCTCTCCTCTAGGTATGGCTTGACCTTTCTGAGGAAGCTTTGTGGGTTTATGATTGAGAATACCGCCTGGGCTGTTGAGGGCGGCCTTTCCAAGCCTATTCTCTCCAGGAGATGCAGCATATTTATGTCCTGATGTGGAACAGCCAGCCTAATCACGTTTACATCTAATATCTCATAGAGGACGCTTAGCGCATGTAGAATTGCATTTCTGGATCCTGCATACTCGTATATCTCAAGTGTGCTTGGATCCCTTATCGACTTGACAGCCACGTATGCTATCGGCTCACCATCGGCCATGACAAGGTAAGTCTTTATCTTAACGTGCCCCACCGATATTTCGCGTCCTGCTAGGAGGCTGAAATCTTCTAGGCTGCGCTTGTATCTGACGGGTTCCAGATGGTAGATTCTGATAAGATCCTTTAGTAGGCTCTCATCGTAGCCTATTAGGTCTATGTCTTTCGGGTCTAAGTTTAGTTCTTCGCGCCTTAGATTGTATCTGTAGATTCTGCCAGCCTCTACGCATCCAAGCCTCTTGTATAGGCCTCTTGAGCCCGAAATGAGGATGAAGTCGACATTGTCCCTCCGCATCTTTGAGAGTGCATCCTTAACTAGGGCTGAGGCGTATCCTCTATTCCTGTAGTCTGGATGTGTGCAGACGCTTCCCAGCATTCCAACCCTAAACCAGCAACCGCAGATGAGTAGATGACCCTCCCATATATCAACGTGGGAGACGGGCTTCCCGTCGCATACGATCACCCTGAGATTCTCAAGGTTTTCTTCGTTGAAGATATGTGGAAATCTGTTCCTCATCAGCGGGGGCAGATTATGTCTTAGCATGAAGACCGAGTTTACCAGATGGACTATATCGTCCAGCTCTTCGGGTTTAGCTGCCCTAGGACCCTCCAACATGAACCTCACGTCAAAAGGGGATTTAGGCTATTGAGAGCATAAAATTATTGATCAAGAGGGATGCTCTGCCTTTTCGTTTGAGGAGCATGCTCCCACGCGAAAAATCTTTTCTTTTATGGCCGATTTAGTAGTTTTGGTGGTTTGATGATTGGGTGCGGCTCAATAGTAAGTAAGAAGACCCTTGCGATAGTAGAGGCTGGGAACTCGAGGCTTGTGGCCGTTATGAGCCACAGCATCGACAAGGATAGGAGCCTCGCTGAGAAGTATGGCGCCCCGAGATATTATTATGATCGGGATCTTCTCTTGAGGAATGAGGATGTTGATGTAGTCTTTATTGACGGAAGGGAAGTTAAGTGATCTTTGAGACACTTCTCCTGGCTCTTGGCTTTGTGATCTGCATGATCCTAGGGGCGAATAATGCCTCTGCATGCTTCGGAGCTAATGTAGGCGCAAGATTCTTTAGATACTCCGTGATCGCCGGCTCCGCCGTTTTAGGGGTGTTTTTGGGAGTGATTCTTGAGGGGGCGAAGCTATCAAGGGCGATACATCATGGAGTGCTGGCTGAGAGCAATATTAGTGTCGTATGGATAATCATAGTTGTCGCCTTGGTTGTCATGGTTATAGCCACTGTATTCCATGTGCCACTATCATTATCGGAGAGTATGATCGGCTCCGCCGTTGGCGCTGGATTGGGGTTTGGGGCTATCATAAACTGGAGATTTACACTGACGGTGTTTGCTTCTTGGATGATAAATCCGTTCTTTGCGGCTTTCCTAGCGATCGCCATATATAGGCTGATGATGCATCTATCCTCATCCGTTAAGAATGTTATGATGCTTAGCAACCTTTACGGTAGAATATCGCTTTTCCTATCCTTCTATGTGGCTTATGTTTTAGGCGCGAATACTGTAGGCCTCCTAAATGGGATGTATGCACCCCTCATCGGAGCAAGCCAGCTCACTCCACTACTCTTTGGTTCTGGAACTGCCATCGGCATATACTTCCTTAGCCGCGAGATAACCGAGTCTGTGGGTAGGAGGATAGTTGGCCTAAGCCCTACAGCGGCCTTCGTTGCGCAGCTAAGTGGAGCATTGACGGTGCATCTCTTCACGCAGTTCGGGCTTCCCGTATCGATCACTCAAGCCCTAATAGGCGGGATCTTCGGGGCAGGCCTCTCAAAGAGGATACGCCTGATAAATAAGCGCATGATAAGGAGGATCATCGCCGGATGGTGCCTGGCGCCGGCGATCGGGGCACTAATATCCTACGCCATCACACTCCTAATATAAACGCCCAAAACATCATCCCTACGCATACAATATCACCAAACCCATTAACCGCCAAAGAGAGATTCCGCTCGATAAGCCCAATCGGCGAGCCCAGCAATTATATGGGGGAATTTGAGGAGCAGGCAATTAATAATTCCAGTTGCTCAGACCCCTTAGATAATATTATTTATGCGGGATGCTTATAGAAGAGTTCAAGGACTGCCTAGGGGAGATTCCTAATGGCTTTGATCTCTGATGTTAAGAGCGAGTTTCCCATGCTCAGAACTCCAATCTCGCTTATAATAGACGATTGGACATTCGGGTATCTAAGCACCGAAAGGGAGATTCCACTTGACTTAGAGTTCAGAAGGGCGTCTGACTTCCTTCTGGACATGATAGGCATAGGGAGGGATGGTGTTAGGGGAAAAATAAGCCTTGTGCCATACTTGACCAAGCCCGGAGGGGACGGGAAGTACGAGATCTTGGGATGCATAAGCAGGGGTTTGAGGGGAATACCGAGAGAGAAGATCCAATGGATCCTAGGGCTCATCAGGGATGAAGCCTCAGTATACTTTGACATAACACCTGAGATTCTAACCCATAAATTGAGGTTGGATGTTGAGACTGGAAGGCTAATGGATGAAACTGAGTGGGAGTGGTCTCAGAGACAAAGCCTCGAGAGCCTCACGAGGTATATTGCGCATGCCCTTAGGATCCTACGTGAGGCGGAAATAATAGCCAATGGAGTTACGTCGCCATGCAACTTCGGAGTTGAGGTTGAGGGATTATATGCGAGAGCCGTGCTTGAAGCTGAAAAGACCGTCAACAATATTGGATTAACATGGTATTTCCTCCACGTGGAGCCGAATAGGAGCGTCCCATTCGTGAATCCGAGGCTCATGTATCTCGACGAGGATTCTGGGGAGGCAGTTGTAAGCGTGGTGAGCTGCTCGAGGGATTACCTTTCACGCCAAATAGTCGAGGAGGCCGACGGGGACATCCATAAGATCGCGGATTCTTGGATAAGTAGTGATGGAAAGAGCGGGAGGCTCATAGACCTCTACAATGATGGGGCATACCTCATCTTTCATACACACTGGCATAACACCCACAGGATAGATGATAATACTGGATTTAGAGCCTTGAAGGAGGCAATACATAGGATAAAGAGGAATCTTGGAGATAACGTTCTATGGATGAGATGCAGCGAGATAGCCAGATACTTCGCTGCCTCAAAGACCTTCAAGCCCAAATTGCATGAAAGCCCAAGAAGCATCGAGCTGAGACTCAACTCTCCATTCAACTGTCCAAACTTCACATTCAGCATGAAAACCTCGAAGGAGATAAAACGCATAAAGATCAACGATACACCAATAAAGAGAACAACGGAGAGACTAAAACCAAACTCCTGGATGATGAAGGAGGACAGAATCTACATATGCACAAACATAAGGAGACAGATAAAAATCGAGATAACACCCTCCAACTAAAATGATAACAGAGCAAAAATGCATACTGATGAGTATTTTTCCGCATTGACGAACCAGAAATGACACTCCTTTATATACAATTTTTTCCACGCAGCAACAAAAATGGATCCGATGGGAGCCTTAAAATTGAGGATGCTCAGCGTTCATTTTAGATGCTTCTCGAGATCCCTAATATCCCTTATGATGACGTCTGAGTGAGCTATTATCCAAGGGCTTGGATCCTTAATCTTGCAGATCGTAATGGTCTTTTTGCCCTTAAGCTTCGCATAGAAGAGCTCCATGCATGTCCCGGCTGATAAGCGGGGCATATACGCGACCAGAATATCGCAGCGCTCTATATCCTCAAGATCCCTCTTAATGAAATCGAAGGATGAAACCTCAGTTTTGCCCTTTCTATAAATGATCCTCTCACGAAGCCATGGATCAACAGGCTCAAATCCGCAGCGCAAACAGATACTCCTAATAGCCTCCCTATAGGACTGATCAGACTCCATCCCCTGTATAGGCCCAGAAATAAACACCTTCTTCAATCAAATCAGCCCAAAAATGGAAGGGTGAATAATTCAGTCATCGATCAGTCCAAGAGCCCCTCAGACTTAAGCCTCTTAAGGGCTCTATGCACCTGGGCGGCGCCGATTATGAAGCTGGCATTATTGCGCACCCAATACTCATTCGTGTAGTATGCGTATGTCCAGCCCCAAACATCCATGTCTATCAGCGGATAATCCACGGGCAGCCTATCTGAAACGATGAAGTTCGCCGTCCTTAAATCGCCTATATCGAATCTCTCACCATCCCCGCCGACAATTCCATTGAGGATTCCTCCAGGCACAACTCCATCCTCATGCCCCTCAATGAAGCAGTATCTATGATGATAGCAGCTTGGACCCCTACCAACACCAGCCATCAGGGATACATCCCTAGGATTGAAGCCTAGAAGCCATTGGATCTGATGCTCAGCCATCCTCAGGAACTTCGGCTCATTAAATAGCATACTTGCAGTAGCTAAGCCCCAAGCGTATGACCCAAAGAACTTACTTGTGGGATACCTCCCCAGATTCCTCGGATTCCCCTTCTCATCCAACGTTCCAACCTGACCGAATGGCGATAGATCCGTTAATGAAGCGACAAAATCTATCCACCGCCTATACGCATTCAGAGCCCTTTCCTTAAGATCAGCGTTCACATCGAGATCAGCGAACTCATAAAGGCCGATTACATGATAATCGCAGAACAGATACTTGGATGAACGGTTCCTGTCAATGTAGAAGTATCCCCTCTCATCCTGAAGTGGCAGCAGTTCCTCAACGCATTTCTCAGCCGTTCTCAAGTATTCCCTATCCTCCAATGCCCTATAGAGTTCAATGCTCAGCA
The DNA here is from genome assembly GCA_003661975.1 of Candidatus Bathyarchaeota archaeon. Taxonomy (GTDB): domain Archaea; phylum Thermoproteota; class Bathyarchaeia; order Bathyarchaeales; family DTEX01; genus B63. The sequence goes on along the minus strand of QMXE01000003.1, from coordinate 33,098 downwards.
TCAATAGCGAAGATTGAAAGTTGAGGTACCTCTTGAGATCGGACTCTGAAGGCTTAGAATTCATTATGTAATCATAAACTTCCCTTGCTATGCCGATGTATCTATCTGAGACTTGCCTATCATACTTGGAGATGTTCCTTCCAAGCTTAGCAAGTGACATTGCCACTCCCGCCCTAAAGGTGTGGCTTGGAGGATAATAATCCAACGACTGCTCTAGGGTTACTACCCTTGGAGGATCCTTCTCAGGCGAGCCGAGCCACACACATACATTCTCAAGCGGCGGAAACTCATCTGAGAGAGTGAAGTTCTTCGTTGACGTGAATACCTGAAGGAAAGTTCCCATCTTCTTATAGTATACTTTGCTGAAGTATTCGCCCTCCCAAAGGGCCTCCTCTAGAACCTCATGAGCCTCCCTCTCACGTCCAAACTCTAATAGGATCTCGGCGAGGACATTCAAGGCCCAGACTCCATAGGCTCCGCTTCCAATCCACTTTCCATAATCCCCAGCGTCATGCCATCCTCCAGTAGCATCCAGCCTTGTCCCATCATCGAGTATAATTGCATCCTCCGTGTGGCAGGCTTTATGCCAACCGGGAACCTCAGTTCCACACCGCTGATAATAGAACCACTTGGCTGCCTTCAAGGCCAGATCCAAATATAGATCCTTCTTTATTCTGAAGACGTAGGATACAGCGACCTCATAGGACTTCGGAACCTTAACCTCTATCCAGTAGAGGCCTTCCTTCCTGAAGTCTGTGAAGTCAAGCTTATAGTTGTTTCCGCCCCAAATGTGGAATCCCCACTTCTTGAAGCCTCCCTTGTAAACTACTGATGGAATTGCGGGAGGCTGCTTATTCGTAGTCACATCGATAATCTCAAAGTGACCGGAAAGATCTACACTGTTAGCCCACAAAACAGCCTCCTTTATTCCATCAACATCATATCCGGCATGACAGACTATTGGCTTAATGAACTTCTGGGCTATTATCTGCCCCTCAGCCGGTGGAGACCAGCTCTCAAGCTCCTGCCTCACCCTTCTAATCGTCCTGGCTTGAGATAGATCAAAGAATAGCTCCTTCCTCAAATCGATCACCAACGATCAACTATAAAGAACAGTCCCCTTTTAACATTTTGAGAAATACTCATGCATGGCTACAGCTCTTATCCCATCAATTCTGCTGCGAGGTCTTCCTCCTGAGGATCTGAGTCACAACGGTTCCGCTCGGTATGAGGATCTCCTCTCCACCAGCATCTAGGATGAGATGCATAAGCCTAATCTCCTTGACAACCCCTGTTTGACCAGCAACGGTTATAGTATCACCATAGGAGAATGGCCTTGTAATCAGCAGGAAGACGCCCGCTATCACGTGGGTCATGGTGGTTTGAAAGGCGAAGCCGACTATCATTCCGCCGAAGGATCCGATTGTTAATGCAGCGGCCGGACTCACATTAAATACTGATCCGACAAGCCCAAGCAGTATCGCTATACCCGAGATCCTCGCTAAACTCTTTATCGTAGCCGCTGTGTTCCTATCTGCCACCCTAAGGGCATAAATGTAGATGATCGTGCATATCGAGTTTAGTGCTAGATATCCAAAGATGAAGATCAAGGCCGCACGGACATATATGAGAAGAGGCCTCATAAGCATGATTGATTCTCTGTATGGTTGCAGGAAAACCGGAACCTCAGCGAATGGAGCCTCGCCGAAAATGTAATTCACGATGGAAAGCGAGAGTATGAGGGTTGTCAAGTAGAGGATAACCTTGTAGCCTCCACGGCGAATACTCCTTAACTTCTCTTCAACCTTAACTATATCTGGATGCATACACGACACCGACAAGTAGGTTAAATACACAGTAAATAACATTTATGCTCCAGTAGTGCACTGAACCGTGTGAACTTACATTTTAAGCCATGAAGAATGCATATCTGAGGATCTTGCGAACCTCGCTCTCAACGTATCCCTCGAGGTTCCGAGCTATATCCAAGGCTGAGATGACGCCGTATAGGATGCCCTTTCTAACAACGGCCAGCCTCCTGATCTTATGCTCATCCATTATCTTCGCTGCGGCTATGAGGTCGGCATCAGGATCAACCTCTATCAGCGGAGTTGACATTATCTCTTTAGCCCTCACCTTCTTCGGATTCAGACCTTCCGCCGCAACCTTGTATGCTATGTCCCTTTCAGTCACCATGCCGACTGGCCTACACTGACTAAGAACGATCGCGCATCCCTTACCCTTCTCCCTCATCTTAGCCGCTGCCTCAGCAACCGAGACGTTCTCGTCTACAGTAACTATCTCCTCATCCATAGCCTCTGATACCTTCAAAATTCCCACCGCAACAGATAATATCTAAATCTAAATATTCATGTAGACAAAAGGATATTTAAATGGCTTTATACATTCCGATACTACTCATCCAAAGACTTCAGAATATCGAATATCTCCGCTAGGGAGTCTATCACATAATCCGCTACGCTTCCGGCCTCCCTCGGCCTCTCAGCGAACGAGTCCCCCCGCCTAATCCTAACGGTTATAAATCCAGCCTTATTGGCGTATAATATGCCTCTATTAGGTTTACTACTCACATAAATCGCCTCCCCAGCCTTAACATTCAATCTCCGAGCTGCCTCGATGAACTGCTCAACCGTGAACTCCTCAGATCCCAGATCCTCCGATATCAGAACCGAATGGAAGATGTGATCAACACCCAACTGTATGAGCTTCTGCCACTCCTTAACTGATCTGCCCTCGGCGATCACACCGATCTTATATCCTAAGTCACGCAGCTTAATAAGCGTCGGAATGGTATCGGCGTATGGCTTCAAATAGGCCTCGCTCGTCTCACGGTAAGCTACAACCCCAGCCGCTATCACCCTAGGATTCCACCTCAAGCCTAACCGCTCAAGCAGCCTATCAAAGTGCTTAGTATAGTGGACGCCGTAATCCCTAACGATCTCCTCCAGCACCTTATATCCAGCCTCAAGATCTATCGGAAGCCCAGCCTCATTCATAGCCCTAATAGCATTCAAACGCGCCATCCTCATCTGCAGGGAAGCATCGTAGAGCGTATCCTCTATATCGAATGTTACAGCCTTCACCCTACCCATTCTCACCTCACCACCTTCCTGAGCTTCTCAGGTCTATCCGGATTAAAGCCCCTAATTACGGAGGAGTAATAAGCGAATACCTGAAGCGGCAGGACATAGAGGAGCGGAGAGAATATCCGCGGCATACCAGATGAAACAGTGAAGATCTCATCAACCTCATTGGATAATCGCGTAACTTTAGGCGTCCCCTCAGATATGAGCATCGTAAACGCTCCAAAACCCTTCAAGCTCCTATTCAACTCAACGATCGACTCGATCTCATCCGGAGTCGCCATCATTATCACGAGGGTACCCTCATTTACGAGCCTCAATGGTCCATGCAGAAACTCCCCCGTAGCGAATCCCTCAGAGAAAACATTACAAGTCTCCTTCAGCTTTAATGCTCCCTCCAACGCCGTTGCGAAATTTGATCCGCTTCCAAGCAGGAAGATAACATTTAAATCCTTAAATCTTCTAGAAGCCTCCCTAACCTTGGAGATTAAAGATTTCAATGTGCATTCAGCTGCTTGAGGAGCCATGTAAAGGCGCTCCCTAAAATCTGAAAGTTCATCATTCCCCACTCTTCTCATGGCGAGCTCCAACGAGAGCATGAATAGACTCATTAACTGCGTAACATAAGTCTTCGTCGCCGGAACGGCATTCTCCCTTCCGGATCTCGGGAAGATCTGGAAGTCAGCCTTCTCCGCTAAGCTGCTGCCCGGAGTATTAGTAACCGCAAGTATGGGGATGCCCCTTTCAGAAGCCGCGTCAGCAGCCTCCAAAATATCCGAACTCTCACCGGATTGGGATATCGCGATCAATAATGTCCGCCTTGAGAACCTCCTTGGAACCCAACGGTCAAACTCCGAAGCGGGTAATGTCGATGCCGTGAGACCAGACAGATTAGATAATGCATACTGGCTTGCAAGTCCAGCGTGATAGCTCGTTCCGCTCCCCGTTATATAAATCATCTCATAATTCTCAGCGACTACCCTGTTTGCCACGCTCCTTATCCTACCTCGCTCTAGATCTATCGTCCTCCTTAACGCCCCAGGCTCCTCAAGGATCTCTCTGAGCATGTAATGCTCATAAATATTCGATGACATCCCCATAATTGATATATTCACTCATAGTAGATAAGACCTTCCTCTTCAAGTCTTCTGTGCAGCTTCTCAACGGCTATGTAGACGTCTTCCTCCCTTTTAGCCCCAGTGCATACGAGTTTTCCACTTGCAAATAGGAGAATAACGACTTTCGGATCGTCCATGCGGTATATTAAGCCGGGAAACTGTTCAGGCTCATACATCGTCTTCCCAAGAGCGAACGCTGCCTGCTCAAGATCGATTATTCCAGATAGATTTGCAGAGGCAACTATATTCTGAATCTTAAGATCCGGCTTACCGACTATAACTATTCCACTTCTCTTTAGTTCATTGATGACTTTCATTACCGCTCCACGAGCCTCCCTCTCAGACTTGGCACCCGTGCACACCATCTTCCCAGAATTGAAGATCAAAGTTGCGGTCTTCGGCTTTTTCAGCCTGAATACCAAGCCGGGAAATTGCTCCGGGCGATACTCAACCCCGGGATAGCTCTTAACTACAGCCTTCAGATCAATCCTTTGATTTAGAGAGGCAGAAGCAACTACATTCTCTATTCTAATCTGCGCTTTAACCTTTGGCATTCGATTCGCCTCTTACAGAATTGGCCAGCTGGACTTTATCTTTCTTATAAAGGATTGAAGCGGCACAATTTATATTTAATGGTCTATACGAGCTTTTCATTCGCCTTCACTTCGGTAATCCGCCAGTTGCAGATATAACAGTGCCGCAACATCTACAGCAATCAGGATCATCCTTAGGGTGACCACGAACCCTCCGATCTGCAATTTTATCTCGTCAAGCCCCCTAAAGACATATCCGAGCTTGGGAATAACGAAGATCACCTTCCCGATTATGTAGTCCTCTGGGATTATCCAGCCGAAGAGCTTATAATCATCATAGTAATTGTTGTCTCCCTTCGTTATGAAATACCACTTCCCATCCTTCTGGAACTTCCCTATGGCCCTATGAACTATGGGCATGCCCTTCGGGTTATCCGGATTCTTAAAGACTATTATGTCTCCATCTTTAGGGCTGGCATGGATATCCTCAGCTTTCAGTCCTCCACATATTACGAGTAGATCTCCTATTTTTAACGTCGGCTCCATGCTTCCCGATATAGGCGTATGCAATGGGACACTCGTATGAAGGGCAAACGAGAGGATCCATTGGAGAGATAAGCTTCCAATGAGCGCAAGCAGAATGAGCATGACGAATCCGAATAATCCACTCTTTAAGGCCTTATCCCTTCCAGAGTTTACTCCTCTATCAGACAAGCCCGGATTCCCCGCATTCTCAAAAGATCACACAATATCAAACACATATACTTTATCTTCTATGCCTTACTTCAATGCTTTCCTCGCGACAGTTATATATCCCGTATGACCAGTCATCAATGTCTCAGGGCGAGTTCTACCCCTCTCTATCTGCATTCCCCTAAACATCGACTCGAATGTTTCTATGCCCGCAAATCCATACTGCCTCAGAGCCTCAACAGTCTTTACGACTTGATCCACGGTTGGACTGAATGATACGAAGGCTCCGCTTCCCCTAAGCGCCTCATAGGCATGCGGAACTACAAGCCAAGGAGTCGCCATGTCTAAGATGACGGCGTCGACATCCCTCTCTTCTATTCCCTCCGTTAAATCTCTATTCTTTAATTCGACATAATCGATCATGCCTATTCTCCTAAGGTTTTCAGCCGCCACCTCCAGGAATTCCCTTCTGATCTCATAGCTATAAACTTTTCCGGACGGCCTCACATAACTCGCCAAGGCCGCCGTCAAAGCTCCAGCCCCTGTTCCTCCCTCAACAACTCGGCTTCCAGGCTCGATCCCGCTGAAGAATACTATTAGGGATATATCCTTTGGGTATATTATCTGCGTTCTCCTCGAGATCTTAAATATGTAATCCCTTATTGTCGGCTTGAACGCTATGAATTCAACTCCCTTATTGCTATGTATTCGAGTGCCAAATTCTCTGCCTATCAGCCCAGTTAGGTCTATGAAGCCCTTATGCGTGTGAATCCTCTTTTGCCTTTCTATCCTAACAAGGTAGCTTCTCCTCTTATCTAGATATAAAAGCACATCATCCCCCTCTCGGATGATATTCTCCAAGATTGATCACTGACCTCTTTTAGTGTATTATTAAATCCGATATCTTTTATCCTTTTCAGGCGTTATTATTTCGCCTCTTATATCCCTCATGAATCTGCGGAAGAGATCCAGGTGGACTCCGTGAATTGGAAATACAAGCTTCGGATCTATCGTCATGATCGATTCTCTGAGATGCAGAGGCGTGATATGCCCGGATACGTGAATGTGAAATTGTGGGAGGCCGTAGTGCTCAAGCCAGTTTATCAGCCTATTATAGTCCATCTCCATCTCCTCATTGAATGGCTCGGAAGCGGATAATATGTAGCAGCTTCCGGCATCGGGTCTTATCTCCGTCAGTTCGGTCAGGTCATAAAAGGAGCAGACAAGGATGATCTCGCTCTGCCTCCCCGATATCTCATGGGAATCTATCGTCTCGGCTGAATCCATAATCTCCTTCTCCCAATCATAATATCTCTTCTTCTCCCTCCTGAAGATTAGGAGCTCATCGATCTTCGGAACATTCAAGTGTGGATCTCCGCTTAGCTGATTCAATAGATGAGCCTGTTTAGGCGTGACGACGAGGCTTCTCTCATTCTTCTCAGCGGCCTCATAGAATGATCTAAGCCTGTCAATATCAGCCCATGAGAAGTTTGCCATCACAAGTCCAGATGCTCTACTGACCACATTATTGATCTTCTCCATCACTTCCCTCTCAGATGATATCTCAACTGAAGCCATATTCGTGCTCTCACAGATCAGGGCTTCCGGATGGCTCTCAGAGGATCTGCCTATGAAGTCCTCCGTTAAATCGGGTCTTGAACCATGCCTCCTGAAGTCTCCCGTATAGATGATCGTCCCGGAGGTTGTGTGGACTATAAAACCATAGGATCCTGGAACTGAATGATCCACGTGGATCGGTTCAACCTCGATGCTTCCAATCCTCACTTTATCTCCAGTTCTGAACGTATTGAATCTTAATCCTTCAATATTGAATTCTAGGCTGGGAAGGTGGACTTCACTGTAGGCCCTTAATATGGTCGCGGTTGTCTCGCCGCAGTAGACTGGTATCTCCCTTTTGAGGAAGGATATGTACGCCGAGTGGTCGAGATGTGAATGTGAAAGAAAGACAGCATCTATTGCTGGTTCATCACACTCAAACTGGTATGCCCCCCGAAGCCGAGGTAGGATCCCAAATTCTAGTAGGTCATTCTCATCTTTGGGCGATAGAAATGGAATTGAGTAATACTGGTATCTCAGGGTGAATGACATGCCGAAGTCTAGAAGTATCCTTGAATCCTCATCTTCTATGAGGATCTTATTTCCACCTATCTCATTGACACCGCCGTAGAAGGTTATGCTCGTCATCTCATACCAAGAATGATTAAGGCTCATTATGGATAAAAATGGATTGCTCAGCCCGATTCCGTCCTGATCTTCCTAATGCATGTATTCGCTATTACGTAGATTATGTGGGGCGGAGTGAAGAAGCTGAAGGCCCTAATGTATCTTGGTGATCTAACACGCTTAATATTCTCGACCCTTTCCCCGCCCTTTAAATACCCATCTATGAAGCTCTCAGTAATTCTTCTTGGAACTTTAAGTGGAGATAGGGAGGCGTAGTGCCCCGAATAGTAAAGGAACTCTGCTATGTCCCATGCTTGATCACCTCCTCTCTCAGCCTGCTCTAGATCGAGAAAGAATATCCTTCCATCCTCGGCTAACTTGATGTTTTCGGGCTTGCAGTCTCCAAGCGAGACGTTTAAGCTGTGGATCTTGGCTATCTCCTCTCCGACCATGCTGATTATGGAGTAGAGCCGCTCGTCATCGCCGCCTGATGAGCATATCCTCTTTATTATCCGCGTTAAACTCTCACCTTCAATATATTCCTGAATCAGTATCCCCTCAGATGGGCTTATATGCAGAATTCTCGGAACAGCTATCCCATTGCTTGAGAGGAGCCTATTTATGGAGTATTCTCTCTCAAGCCTCGTCTTCCCCAAAACCGCGAACTCCTTTGATCCGAGGGTCCATAATGCTATTGGAAGCCACTTTAGGTTATACCAGCTCTTAAAGACCTTTGCGACTCTTCGCTTGAGCTCTCCATTCTCCCTAACCGTTATGAGATAAACGGAGTTTAATACTCCTCCCAGCCTCTCAATCCTAACAGTTGAACTCTTCCCTGCGAATAGGGAATCTATAAAGCTGCTGATTCTCCTCTTTTCCGACAGGGATGCCAGCCCCGAGGATGTCGGAATGAAGAGGAAACTCTTTGCATCTTCAATTTCAGATGGAAGTCTTCCCTCAGTAATTGATTGAGTTGTAAATGCAGTATAATCTTCTAGGAGGGAACTCATCATTTTAGGGAAGAACTCAATTCCATGCCTAAGTATGGCGTCTCTGACATTCCTGAGGAGACTTGGAATTCTTATCCTCCAGCCCTTGAGGGACTCAATATAGCGTTCACTTATCTTGACATATCCATTTGAGATGGAGATTACATGATCCCCTTCCAGTCTCTTAAGGGCCTTAAGAAAACCGGGCATGATCAATTCTTGAATTTCCCTGATGATCACTCCGCGTTTAGGATCTAAGAGCCTACATATACTCGGCGGATACAGCGAGATCTTCCGAGCTATAGTTTCCCACATGAAGTATTCGGGTTTGATCAGTATCTCCCTAGAGAGCTCCGGATACTCGAGGATAAGATTATCTATGATCTCGCTTATCATCCTCATTTTAAGTTTGATCTCATAGTGTCTGAGGAGAGCCTCATTGATCAGTGGCTCATACGGAAAGAGCAGGCTCTCGGTTAGTAATCCTCCAAGCCAGTCGCTCTCGACATCCATCTCGAATGTTCTATGGTCGGCTGCTAGGATGGAGACTATTCTGTCACTGAGGGTTTCCCGTCTATAAGACAACTTACGGGTTGAAGACTTGAGTATTACAGTTACGTCTATCCTGCCCTTTGTTCCATTTATCCCTACGAATACTGGCTGGGCGGAGGCCGCCAGCATCTCCTCAGAGAATCTCCGCATGCACAGATTCTGAATTGATGTCTTCAAGTTCTGCTCTAGGAGATTGCTACTCATACGCTCATATTTCCCGAAATCCCTAACTAATCATTAAAAGAGCGATTTCCCTTATATTTCGTTTAGTTCTACCGCTTCATTTCGGAAATGCTGGAGATGAAGGAATACTCCATCAGCGCGATCAGAACGGAGTATTGGATGCCCAATTCGAATTACTTGGATATTATAGTCTCGGCTCTCAGGGGCAAATTGAATGATGGAGACATAATCGTGATCTCTGAGAAGGCATTGTCTATCGCTAAGGGACTGATAATCGATGAGAAGCGCGTGAAGGCAGGATTGCTGGCTAGGTTCTTAGCCCGCTTATGGACGAGGATAATATGGGGATACTTTTTGGGGAGATTATGCCACCTGAGGAAGAAGAATATTCAGAGATTAAGGAGGTATCCATGCGAGGATGGAGGCAGACATAAGCAAGTGGCATTGAGATACGCGGGATTCTTGGAGGCTCTGCTTTGGGGCTCTGAGGGTGGAATTGACGGTAGCAACTTGCCATACGCATATGTATGTCTCCCACTTGGTGACCCGCAGAGAGACGCTGATGAGATTAGGCTTTATATACGAAGCAGGCTTGCAAAGAGAGTTGCAGTTATGATCGTGGATACCGACAAGACATACTCATTCAGAAACTTTCACTTTACACACCGCCCAATCTCCTTTAATGGGATACATAGGCTTCCCGCGGCGGCATATATCCTTGGAAGGGCGCTGAGATTGAAACGTAGATCAACCCCAATTGCCATCTCGGGTATAAGATTAGATGTAGAGTCAGCCTTGAATATAGCTGAGGCGGCGAATAGAGCTAGGGGCTTCGGGGCGGGACGGACAGTCTGGGACATGGCTGATAGATTCAGCGTTGACCTAACGGGTGTTACATGGGAGATGTTGAGGAGAATCGAGCATAAACCAATCGTTATCGTTAGGGTTCAACGTTGAGGCTTTATGTCCAGCCCGATAAAGATATAACATTTTCTGGATGCATTAGTGAATGAGGCTTGGAGTGATCTGTATGGAGCCTCGTGAGAGAGTTAAGATGGCCCTTGAGCACCGTGAGGCCGATAGGATCCCAATACATGATAGTCCATGGCAGGCGACCGTTGATAGGTGGAGGACCGAGGGGCTTCCCTCAGGGGTTTCACCAGCGGATTATTTCGGCTATGAGATATGCGGATTCGGAGCTGATACTTCCCCTCAGTTTCCAGTTGAGGTCATATCTGAGGATGATGAGTATATCGTGGAGAGGACGAGCTTCGGCGGCATAAGAAAGAATCATCGCGACTACTCCACAACTCCAATGATAATTGATTATCCATGTAAGAGCAGGGAGGACTGGGAGAGGATAAAGCCTAGATTAAAGCCCAGCGATTATAGGGTTGACTGGGTCACAGGCCTCCGGGAGTTTCATAGACAATACAGTCGGGGACGATTCATAACTTACAGGGCTGCTGTTGGATTCGATAAGATCCAAGCCTATGTTGCGACTCCCCGCCTCTTGAAGGCCGTGATAGCCGAGCCGGATTGGGTCATAGACATGTATTGGACTGATGCAAAGCTCGTGATGGAGATGTGCGATAGGATGATCAGGGCGGGATTCAAATTTGACGGTGCCTTTCTCGCATGTGATCTGGGATATAGGAAGGGCCTATTCTTCTCTCCGAGGCACTTTGAGGAGCAGCTACACCCAGTCTTTAAGGAGCTATGCAGGTTCTTTCATAGTAGAGGCATGTACGTGATCCTTCATAGCTGCGGGAGAGTTAAGGATCTGATACCATACTTCATTGAGGAGGGAATAGATTGTCTTCAGCCATTAGAGGTTAAGGCTGGAATGGACTTGATCGAATTAAAGGAGGAGTATGGCGATAAAATAGCATTTATGGGCGGAATAGATGTCAGGCTAATGGCACTGGATGATCCGAAGCCCATAGAGGAGGAGATTAAGAGGAAGATAACAGTTGCCAAGGAGGGAGGCGGATACATATACCATTCGGATCACTCCGTTCCGAAGAACGTCAGCTTCAAGCAGTACATGAGGGTTATAGAGCTCGTCAAAAAATACGGCAGATACGATTAGGATGCTATTATTGCATGGGCTTCATGACTGAGCGGATGATAACCCTTAATTTTACAAGTGTAATTTAGATCTGCTGGGGATGCATCTTGAGTGGACGAGACGAGCCGTTCACCCTGAAGACCTTCCTAGTCATCTCTTTGATCATTTATCTCGGCTCGATCTCCATACTGGCATTTAACCTTCGGGATTTGCAGGATACCATACAAAAGGAGAGCATACGGATAAAGGAGTTAAGCGATCAAATATCGCAGATCCGTAGTGAAATCTCAAATTTGGAGACACAAAACATCTCTGTTCAGTCAACCTACTCATTCAGCGAAGTATATGATATGGTTAAGGACTCAGTCGTCGTTATTCGCGGGAAGATCATTAGGCAAACCATCTTCGGAAGCGAATATGGGGAGGTTCAAGGTTCAGGCTTCATATACTCTTACGATGGAAAGTTAATAGTTATAACTAATAATCACGTCGTCGAGAAGGCCTCAGATATAACGATCTCGCTTCTAAGCGGAGAGACATACCCAGCCTATGTCATCGGAAGAGACCCATACAGCGACCTAGCCATACTATCAGCGGATGCGCCAGCATCTAAGCTTAAGCCGCTTAGAATAGCCAGTTCATCCACCCTTAAGATCGGTCAGCCAGTAATAGCGATTGGAAGCCCCTTCGGATTGGCGGGCTCAATAACGACTGGCGTCATAAGTCAGCTCGGCAGATCTATAAGCGAGTCTGCGACTGGAGGATATCCGATAGCAGATGTGATCCAGATAAGCACGCCGATAAATCCAGGAAACTCCGGAGGACCTCTACTTAATCTACGCGGTGAAGTCGTCGGCGTTACGACGGCCATAATCGCGGGGGCTCAGGGAGTTGGATTTGCGATTCCCTCAGATACCATCCTTAGGGAGCTGCCTTATCTGATTAGGGGAAAGAGCTATCCGCATCCATGGCTTGGGATAAGAGGAGTCGACATGAACTATGACATTGCAAAGATAATGAATGTGAATGTCACGTATGGATTACTCGTCGTTGAGGTCATACCTAAAAGCCCAGCTGAGAAGGCGGGGTTGAGAGGTGGAAATAGAACAGTAATCGTTAATGACCTGCGCATAAAGGTAGGCGGCGACATAATAGTCATGATCAATGGGACTAGAATTAGGAATGGAGATGACTTGTCAACATATCTCGAGAGGAATACCAAGCCTGGAGATAAGATCCAGATTGCCGTTATAAGGGCTGGGAGGCTGGTGAACGTTACTTTGGAGCTTGAAGTCCGCCCGCCTCCAGGCTAATCGATCCCCCTTAGGCATTCATTCAGTTCCCTAAGGAACTCCATGAACTTTTCTTTGGGGACTCTTGCTCCCGCTGCCATTGGATGTCCACCTCCGCTTCCGCCGAGATGAGGAGTTATCCTCCTTAATATTCTGTTTAGGTCTATCTTTTGGCTGCTTGCTCTTAGGCTCATATCTATCATGCCCCTTCTCTCCTCCCCTGCCAATCCAACCATCGCACCCGTTAATCCCCGAATGTAAGTTGCGGTTTTCCCATGTGAGAAGGGAAAGTTGAGTATGTATGCTACATTTCCATATAGTTTCGCCCTGTCACGTAGCTCCCTAATCGCTATCTCCTCCAAATGCGTATTCTGGATTGCTAGCTCCACGAGCATCCTATCGAAGCTCGGAGGGATTTTATTCGCCAAATTATACACTATGCTCCGTTTTAGATCATAGTTTCTCTTTTGGCCCTCGATCCCCTGAATCAGCAGGCCGCTCTCGAAGTATAATGTCCTCTTATCCCATCTCTCCAATAACCGTTTGATGAGCGGCGTATCATCAAGATAGTCTCCAATAGCGCCCATGATCGCCGTTCTGGCATGAAGTGAGTCTATCCGGGACTGAAAGAACCTATAGGTTAGCTCTGAGGCTGAGGAGTCAAGGCTGTGAACGACAACTCCGGCGATCTCATCTTCGGATAGGCCTTCTGGTAATGGATGATGATCGATGTATATTAGTTCGCTCGTCTCGGCTATCTTGGAGAATGCCTTTAAGAGACCATTCAGATGACTCTCTGAGAGGGCAATATCGCATATTATGATTCTGTCAGCGTCTTTAGCCTCATGTAGATCCCCCTCTAAGCCGTATGGATGCGTGAAGAATACATTGGCATCAGGGTATGCCGCTAGGGCTATGGCTCCAGCACATAAGCCATCAACATCACCATGAGTGAAGATCCATGAACCCAAAATTTGAACCTCCATGTTGACGCCATCATATGGCGGCGATAGAAGATTAACATTTTCGTTTTCATCATTGAACATCTCAAATGGAAATTGGATGTCACCGTCAACTATTCGATCCTGAACAGTCTGAAGGAAAATGTTTGCGGCATCTGCTTTAAGGTTGGGATCACAGCTGCATTAATCCCCGCTCAGCCCACTCTCTTGAGAACGCCCCATCCTAAAGAAGACATTGAGGCTTTCTCAGCGAAGACTCGGCTGAAGATTTATATTATTTTTCTATCAGTTCAATTAGTCTTTTTCCCCTCGTCAATGATGAGACGTGGATTAGTCCCGATATCTCCATGGCCATTAGATTCTTGTTTAGGTCATCCATTCCTATATCCTTATAGAAGACTCTTAGGGCTTCTAGTAGCTCCGTATCCGTCATTGATCCCTTCTCTCTGAGGATCTCTATTATCGTCAGGTAGACCGGATGGATCTTCCATGTGCTCATTCCACTTCCTACCCTTCTATGCTATTAGAGGAGCTGGCTTCTGAGCCTTTCTAGCCTGCTTCATGAAGTTCCTATACCACTTGTCCATGTCTGGCGTTATGCTCGGCCCGATCTTCTCGAGTGCCTCCTCGAAATCTGCGAATGTAACGGCCTTTGAGTTTATGTCCCTTCTCAGCGCTATTAATGCTGCTTCACGGCAGACAGACTCTATGTCAGCTCCGGAGTATCCCTTAGTTAGGCTTGCGAGTTTCCTTAGATCGACATCCTCCGACAGGGGCATGTTCTTCGTGTGTATCCTGAATATCTGGTATCTGGCCTCCTCATCTGGCTCTGAAACATAGATCATCCTATCGATCCTGCCCGGCCTGAGGATCGCTGGATCCAGTATGTCAGGCCTATTTGTAGCCGCCAATATCACAACCTCCTGAAGGGTCTCTATTCCATCTATCTCGGTTAGGAGCTGACTGATAACCCTCTCGGTCACCCCGCTATCCGCGTATCCTGCTCCTCTCCTCGGAACCAACGCGTCGATCTCGTCGAAGAAGATTATCGCTGGGGCGGACATTCTAGCCTTTCGGAAGACCTCCCTGATGGCCCTCTCGGACTCTCCAACCCACTTTGAGAAGACCTCTGGACCCTTAATAGATATGAAGTTTGCCTCACTCTCAGTTGCGACTGCCCTTGCAAGAAGAGTCTTACCGCAGCCGGGAGGACCGAAGAGTAGAACACCCTTAGGAGGCTTTATCCCCATCCTCTTGAAGACTTCCGGATGCTTAAGAGGCCACTCAACGCATTCCCTAAGCTCCTGCTTAACCTCCTCTAGATCTCCAATATCACTCCAGTGGACTGTGGGAACCTCAACTGCAACCTCCCTCATAGCCGTGGGAGTTATCTCCCTATATGCATTCAGGAAGTCCTCCATCTTAACCTCCATCTTCTCCAAGACGCTAGGCGGGATCCTCTCCTGTTCAAGATCTATCTCGGGCAGATACCTCCTCAGGGCCTTCATAGCCGTTTCACGGCATAGAGCAGCCAAGTCGGCTCCTGTATATCCATGGGTTATCTCGGCTAGCTTCCTTAAGTCAACGTCCTTCGCCAGAGGCATACCCCTCGTATGGATCTGTAGGATCTCGTATCGTCCCTGCTTATCTGGAATTCCAATCTCGATCTCACGGTCGAATCTTCCAGGCCTTCTAAGTGCAGGGTCAAGGGCGTTAGGTCTGTTCGTGGCTCCTATAACGATCACGTTTCCTCTACTCGTCAATCCATCAAGCAATGCTAAGAGCTGAGCTACAACTCTCCTCTCAACCTCCCCCGTTACCTCCTCACGTTTAGGCGCTATCGCATCCAACTCATCAATGAAGATTATTGCAGGGGCATTCTTCTCAGCCTGCTGGAAGATCTCACGAAGCCTAGCCTCAGACTCGCCGTAAAATTTGCTCATTATCTCAGGTCCATTTATCGAGAAGAAGTTCGCATCCGACTCATTGGCGACTGCCCTTGCAAGAAGAGTCTTACCGCAGCCGGGAGGACCGTGCAGGAGAACACCCTTAGGCGGGTCTATCCCAAGCCTCTGGAAGATCTCAGGATGCCTCATTGGGAGCTCAACCATCTCTCTGAGCCTCTGTATCTCCTCCTTCAAGCCGCCTATATCCTCATAGGTCGTCCTTGGAACGCCCCTCGCCTCGGGAGCAGGCTCAGAGAGTATCTGGAGCTTCGTATCGTATGTCAATCTAACTACGCCCCTGGGCCTAGTCTTCATAACTGTGAACTGAACTGGATGCCCAAGCATCATGACCAGAGTTGTATCTCCCTCAACGAATGTCCTCTCCATTAGCCTATTCTTAACGAAGTTCGTGAAGTCCTCATCTACATTTAGACGCATATCTATTGGAGCTAAAACTATGCTTATAGCATCCCTAACTTCAGCCCGGCGAACAGTTACATACTCATTTATTGAGACTCCGGCATTCTTACGTGTGAAGCCGTCAATCCTAATTATTCCCTTACCCTGATCCTCCGAGTACGCTGGCCACGCAATTGCAGATGTCCTCTTCTTCCCAATTATCTCGATTACATCCCCAGCTGAGACTTGAAGTTTCTCCATGGTCTGCTGATCTATCCTCGCTATTCCTCTGGCTACATCCCTTTGTTTTGCATCACCTACTCTAAGCTGAACCTCAGTCAATTGGATCACCGCATATTAATGGCTTATCTGATTATCAAACAATGAAAGGAGCAAAAAACTATATAAACGTAGTGAACGGCTATAACCGTCTAACAGTTAGGGTTTGTATGTTACTTATTTCCTCAATCCCCTTCAGGGCTTCTTCAACCTCATCTACTCCTCCAGCCCTATCCTCGGGAACCAAGATGTGGGCTATTATCGCTACCAATCCGAAGGCAACAGGCTCCTCCTCAAACTTATATATGGATGCATAGTCTGGAAGGGCTTTCCGGATCTTCCCCTTCAAGCCTTCCAAGTCGATGTTGACATCTGAAGGAAATATCTTCAATGATATTAGAACCTTAGCCAAGCCTCTTCCTCCATCCGCCTTATGTTGCACTAATGAAGGATTAGGTATATTTTAAGGTTGTGTTCATCCAAGATAGTTTTTAATATGCGGAGAGGAAATAAATCTGGAGGTGACCCAGATGGAGATTAAAGGCGTTATACCTCCGCTAATTACGCCATTCGATAAGAACGGGGAAGTATACGAGGAGGGTTTGAGGAGACTTCTGGACTTTCAGGTGGAAAAGGGCTCTCATGGAGTCTTCCTATGCGGCACCTATGGTCTAGGCCCAATAATGACAGTTGAGCAGCGTAAAAGGGTATTGGAGATCGCGGTTGATCAGGTTGGGGGTAAGATGGCCATCATAGCGCATGTCGGAGCGGCCAGCACAAATGAGGTTATTGAGCTTGCAAAGCATGCTGAGGATAATGGAGCTGACGCAGTAGCCGCTGTCCCCCCATACTATTATAGGCATGATGATGAAACGGTCGTTGAGCATTATAGGCAGCTGGTTAACTCCGTGAACTTGCCGGTCTATGCATACAATAATCCGAAGACCTCGGGATTCACAATAACCCCCTCAGTTCTGGTTAAATTGGCCGATGTTGGAGTTAAGGGCTTGAAGGACAGCGGATTCAACTTGGTTGAGTTTTCCCACTTCGTATTGGAGGTAGGCTCAAGGGACTTCAACTTGATAATTGGAACAGAGGCTCTTCTGCTTCCAGCTGTCATGTTGGGGGCAAACGGATGCGTCTCAGGACTTGCAAATGCATTCCCAGAGGTCGTAGTTGACCTCTATAATGCAACAGTGAACAAGAACTATGATGAGGCCGTAAAGTTGCAGCTTAAGGTCAATGAGGCTAGGAGGATACTTCACATAGCGAAGTCAACAGCCGCTGCATGCTATGCGATGCTTCAGGAGCGCGGAGTGGACGTTGGAGTTCCAAGGCGACCTGTGCTTCCAGTTACTGAGGAAGAAAGAAAGAGAATGAAGGATGAGTTTGTTAGGTTGGGGTTACTCGGCGAGTAGGGTTTAGCGGATATGCCGGGGAAAATCGAACTTAACTCAGAGAGGAGAAGGGTGGAGGCCGTAACGATAGGCGAGACCATGATCATGTTTGCCCCTCCACCCTTCCAGCTAATAGAGAACTCGAATACATTCATCGCTATGCTCGGGGGCGCTGAGACTAACGTTTCGATCGGACTTGAGAGACTTGGGATGCATTCAGGATGGATCAGTAAGCTAGTCGATAATGCCCTTGGAAGGAAGATCCTAAATACGATGCGGAGCTACGGCGTGGATGTTTCTCGTGTAATCCTAACTGATAAGGGACGTGTCGGATTATTCTTCGTAGAGTTCGGGGCTGAACCAAGACCGTTAAAGACAATTTATGATAGGGCTGGATCAGCATTCACGACGCTTAAGCCTGAGGAGATCGATTGGGAGTATATTGGCCAAGCTGAGATATTGCATCAAACGGGGATCACCCCTGCGCTGAGTGAATGCTGCAGGGAACTCACGATCAAGGCTGCTGAAAAGGCGAGGGAGATGGGAGTTAAGACCTCATTCGACGTTAATTACCGCTCTTTACTTTGGAGCCCGGATGAGGCGAGGAGATGCCTAGACAAGATTCTCCCCAACATTGATATTCTAATATCGACTTGGAGAGACGCGAATATCCTCTTGAATGATGATCTACCTCCGGAGGAGGCAGCATTGAGGCTTCAGAAGGAGTATGGAAGCGAGGTCGTTGTCATCACGCTTGGAGATAAGGGCAGCATAGCGAGGACAACGAGGATATTCCGTGGGAGGCCCCATCCAGTCAGGGAGGTGAATCCTCTCGGAGCTGGAGATGCATTCGCAGCTGGATTCATATATGGCTATTTAAGGAGAGACGTTCAGACGGGATTGGAGTATGGAAGCGCGATGGCCGCGCTTAAGATAACATTACCAGTGAATATTCCGGTTATAGAGAGGCAGGATGTAGAGAGGTTAATTCGCGGCGAAAAGATAAAGATTAACAGGTAAGCACCCTCTGTATTATACGAGCAATTTTTGAGTTATCAATCTTAAGATGGGAGTAGTATTCTTGAGTTTGGAGAAACGACAGGTTATAGTTGTTGGGGCAGGGCCTTCCGGGCTTCTCTCAGCGAGGGAAGCCTCCAAGAGGGGGGTGGAAGTTCTAGTCTTGGAGGAGCATCCTGAAGTAGGGATTCCCTGCCATTGCGCTGGCCTACTAAGCCTAAATGGACTGGAAAGATTGAAGATTCCAATCGATCATTCTTATGTGCAGAATATGGTTAGAGGCGCGATCTTCTATTCTCCATCAGGCTTATCCCTAAGGATAGAGAGGGATAGGCCTGTGGCATGCGTCGTTAATCGATCCCTATTCGATAAATTCTTAGCCTTCCAAGCAGAGAGAGCCGGAGCCGAGATAAGACTCAACTGTAAAGTTTATGGTATAAGCGTGGATGGAATTGGAGTCCACGTATGCTCCAAGCCGGACAGGTTCATGGCTGAGATCCTTATCGATGCTGAGGGAGTATCATCGAGACTCGTTAGGGCCGCTGGTTTAGAGCCCCTAAACAGCTCATGCCTTCTTTCGGCATTACAGTTTGATCTCAGCGGGGTAAGCGTGGACCCGGAATATGTTGAGGTGCATCTCGGAAGGCAGGTTGCTCCAGGATTCTTTGCATGGCTGATCCCTCTCAGCAGCGACTCCGTGAGGGTCGGATTGGGCTGTAAGAGGGCAAATCCGAGAATACTCCTCAACCGCTTCATTCAGAGACGATTTAAAGATGAGGAGTATGAGATTCTTGCTGTTCGCTCTGGAACAATAGTGACTTCAGGTCCAATAAGGAGGACATTCGCGGACCGCCTGCTTATAGTTGGGGATGCCGCTGGACAGGTTAAGCCCACAACTGGTGGGGGAGTTATTCTCGGAGGGATCTGCGGAATGACCGCCGGCAGGGTTGCTGCGGAAGCCGTTAGGCTCAGCAGATTCAACAGTGATTTCCTAGTCTCATACGAGAGGATCTGGAGGGGCATGCTTGGCAGAGAATTCAGGTATATGCTCTGGGCCAGAAGGATTCTGAATGCATTATCCGACAGGATGATCGACAAATTATTCGAGTTTATAAAGAGGGAGGATCTCTGCAGAGTCATATCCAAGCTTGGAGACATGGACTTTCAGAGCCGCGTGATCTCTGAGCTCATACATCACGGGAGGATATTAAAGATGCTAACACATCTCTTAGGCTTGGGAAAGCCGCAGATTAATGGATAAGCATAAATATGCGACTCTTCACTATTTTCTGAAGATCATCCTTGGGTGAGCGGGTTGAGTGAGGCTAGACGGGTCAGCATGCCGAAATGCACATCATGCAATAGGATAATCCCGCCCGGAACTGATGCGACGAAGTTTCCATGCCCGAACTGTGGGCAGATAATGATCTGGCGATGCGAAAAATGCAGGCAGTTCGGCAGGCAATATAAATGTCCAAACTGCGGATTTGAAGGACCATAGGATTCTTCGCTTTTAGATTACTGCACTACAGATCCAATAGAGAAGGAGTATCGGTATGGATTTAACCGGCCTGATAATCACAACTGTTGCTATCTCGGTTTCTGGGGTGATGTCTCCGGGTCCATTAACGGCCTCGGCTATTATGGTTGGGGCTAGGGGATCAGAGAAAGGAGGCCTTCTTATAGCTCTTGGCCATACAATATTTGAGTTTCCCTACATTCTGGTTATTGCTATGCTCTACTCATCAGTCACGGTCTTGATTGAGAATTCGATTGTGAACTTCGCCTTGACCGTCGCCATTTCAGCCTTCATCTTCTTCTTTTCATATCTGACGATAAGGGATGGGATTAGTGTGCTGAGATTGAAGAGGGAATTTAAGGGTGGGAGAGGAGGCTATGCATACAATCCATTACTGATAGGATTACTCCTAACTGGGCTCAATCCATACTTCCTTCTCTGGTGGCTCTCCGTTGGGATGCCTCTGATCAGGATGTCGATGAGCATGGGCCTTCAAGTTCTGCTAGTAATGTATGCGGCGCATGTATGGATGGATTATTTCTGGCTTGCCCTAATGAGCTTAGCCGGGGAAGGCAGTGTGAAGATACTGAGATCCAGGGGATATGGGGCGCTCTTGGTAGCGCTTGGCATAATATTGATACTCTTCGGATTGGATATATGCCTCAAAACATTCCTGAATTTCAGGCTTCTCCCAATATAAACCTAGGGATAACCGCCTGAACTTGAGGCGGAAAATAGATAAGTTGAGAATTAAATTATTCTTTTGGGGATGTTTGATGGGTATTGTCGTGAAGTGGCTGGGGCATGCCAGTTTTCAAGTAAGGGCTGATGGAAGGAACATTTACATTGATCCCTATGAGGGCGAGTATGCCGAGAAGGCAGATCTAATATTGGTTACGCATTCACATTACGACCACTTTGACACTTCAAAGATAAAGAGGATAAGCGCCGGGGATACGGTGATCATCTGCCCGCCTGAATGTGCCTCAAAGATCAGCGGAAACGTTAGAGCCTTAAGGCCGGGCGAGAAGATTGAGGTTAACGGCATAATCGTTGAGGCAGTGCATGCATATAATTACAAGCGGTTTAGATCTCCAGGCGTTCCATTCCATCCTAAGGGCTTCGGGAATGGATATGTCATCACGATAGGCGATAAGAGGATCTATCATGCCGGCGATACAGACTTCATTCCTGAAATGAGGGAACTGAAGGATATCTCGTTGGCTCTTCTCCCAAGCGGAGGGACATACACGATGGATAATGAAGAAGCGGCTGAGGCGGCCATAGCGATAAATCCTGAGGTTGTGATTCCAATGCATAGATGGGACACTGACCCCGAGGAGTTCAGAAGGAGAGTTGAGGGATCCTCCAATGTGAAAGTGGTTATCCTCGAGCCGAATGAGGAATACGTCTTAGAGTAGGCAGGTCTGAATGCTACTCTATTGATCCACCGCATAACTCCATTATTTCCCTATGCAGATTCATTATCCGTTTTATTGATGGATGATCCTCTCCGAGCTTTCTCTTGAACTCCTCTATTGTCTTCTCGATCGGAACCACCTTATCTCCATCTATAAGCTTATCGGCGTATGTTACGATCTTCTCCTCTAATGTCTCTGGGAGATAATTCTCAACTGGCCATCCGAGCTCAGCTGCCTCCTCGGCTGTTAAGCCTCCTCCAATATGCCTCTTGATTATCCTTATGATGGCTTCTGGAAGACCGAGCTCCTCCGCTATTTTAGCCCCAACTACTGGATGGTGAACGCTGTGAGTTTTTGAGCGGCCTAAATCATGGAGTAGAGCGCCTATGCGTATGAGTTCAAGATCAACTGGAATGCCCCTCTCTCGGCACTTCAATGCTATTTTCACCGCGATCTCGGCTACTGCCCTGCAGTGCCTTATGACGTTAGGTGAACATCCGCTTTCACGGAGGATCTCTATGGCTTCCTCCGGCGTTGGGATCCTTCCCTTCACTGCAACTCAGCCCTTAACTGCTCGATCTTCCTCGTCAGAAACTCAATTATCTTGCTATTATCATAATACATGAGCGGCTTATCACATTCGGGACATCTAAATATATACTCGGTTGCCTCCTCGAAGGGTATGCGTCTATGCCCCGGAGTTCCACAATAGTAGAATTCATGGGACTTTTCGTATCTCAATCTCTCCTCAAGTTTCTCAAGGATCTTCTTCTTCTGATTTATTAGGAAACCCTCGATCTGGTCTGGCTGAAGCCTCCAGTGGAAGATGAACCAGCCTGTCTTCTCATCCCTCGTCCTTCTAAGCCCCACAATGGAATGATTATAAAGCCTATACAGGATCTTTCGAACGGTATTCAATTTTATCTTTGTCTTTGCAACGATCTCCTCATCGGTTATCTCATCAACATTCTCTAGGATCTTGACTATGCTAACCGCTTCCTCCCCGCCGAGTATCCTCGCGACCTTATATAGAACTTCACGGTTCGATAGGGCCATTAAATCACCATCTATCATGCATATTAATTTAATAGCATCTGCAAACTTAAATTGTTCGTTATCATCTCTATTTTTCGTTCAGCCTCAAAACCAGCTTTCCCCTCTCCTGAGGGACTATTCGAAGCTTCGCATCGTCGAAGGAGATTGAGAGCTCCTCCCCCTCAAACAATTCATGGAGGAAAAGTGCGAGGGCGCTTATCTCGGAGTGGGGCTGAGACGTAACAGAGACGTTATAGTCAGCCATCATGTAGACCCTGCCGGGAACCTTAGCTCCGCCGACGACTATTAGGAGAGGCTCCCTAAGGCTTCTGATCTGACCGATCACCTGCATTAAAGGAAGCCCATACATTGTGAGGTGAATCACCTTCCCTCCCATCCTCTTCCACTCCACTATCTTTTTCGCCCAGTTCTGAACGTAGGAGACCTTGAAGTCTCCACCCCATGACCTACTGACCTTCTCTATGCTCATCTGAACCTTCTCGTCCTCCTCGCCCGAATAGAAGCCTCCCGTGGCGCCTAATGCCCTAGCTGCGAGGAAGAGATGTGTTGTCACCCTCTTATCCCTTTGAGGCCTATGATTCAATCTGAGGATATAGACCTTCCGTGGCTTCATACTTGAATGCCCCGCCTAACTCTTCAACTCTATGCTTTACCTTCTCGGCGACAGTCGGCTCAGCGTAAAATGAGACTTTAAGATCCGAGTTTCCATACGAGACCTCAAGCACCTTTGCATGATTGTATATCCATGATAGAAGCGAGAATGAATCTCCATTTATGGGTATTACCGCAAGGGACCTCACATGCCTTAATATGTGACCTGCAATCTTAACCTTCAATTCATCAATGTTCATTCTATGTAGGGCCGAGACTGGAACTAGATCGAACGAGTAATCTCCGAGACGGGTGATCTTAGACTGCAATTCCTCATCCGAGAGGAGATCGATCTTGTTCAGGACGGCTATGATCGGCATTCCAGTAGCACCTATCTCCCTCAACGTATTTAGGCAGCACTCAAGCTTCCTCCTTATCTCATCTTCAGACTCGCTTATATCCACGACGAGAAGAATGAGATCTGCAAATATCGTCTCCTCCAGCGTAGATCGGAAGGCCTCCACAAGTGTTATGGGAAGCCTATCGATGAAGCCGACTGTATCCGTGAGCAGAGCTGGAACGCCGAGGAGATTCATCACCCTCGTAGTCGTGGAGAGAGTTGTGAAGAGCCCATCGTCTATTGGCACATCCTCTCCTGTAAGCGTCTTGAAGAGCGTGCTCTTCCCGGAATTCGTGTATCCTGCAAGGGAGATCGTTGGAAAGCCGAGCTCTCTCCTCCTATGCCTATGCAGCTCCCTCGTCCTTCTAACCCTCCTAAGTTTTTCTTGGATGCTGTGAACATGCCTCTTAACGGTCTCATAGTATACGTCAACCTCGTATTTTCCGAGTCCGAGGAAGCCGGGCTGCTCACCCATCTTCGCCAGTCTGACCTTCTCCCTTGCATGTGCAAGTTCATAGCGCCAGCGAGCCAGCTCTATCTGGAGCTTAGCCTCCCTCGTCGAGGCTCTCCTATCGAATATCTCCAAGATGAGCTGGAATCTATCTATCACCTCAACTCCAGTCAGCTTTGCGAGATTATAGATCTGCGTAACATTAAGTTCCTCCCCGAAGATTATCTTCTCAGCTCCAAGCTCAGACACCATCCTCTCCAGTTCCTCAGCCTTCCCCCTGCCTATACGGTAGCGTGAATGGGGATGAGTAACCTGCTCCAGAAAACCTACAACCTCATATCCCGCCGCCTCAGCTAGGCTCTTAAGCTCCTCCAATCTGGACTTCTCGAAGCGCCCGCGCCTCTCAACTATTATTGCCTTCGTTCCGCAGCTTCCTCCTAGAATCCTTCAGATGAACTATATCTCCGAGAGTGACCTCCCTGCTTATCCTCGAAAGGTCTGATGGAACCTCGGGCATTGTGAAGGGGACGAGCAGCTTGATCCCAAGTGCATGCTCGATCTTCCTTGCAAGCCTCTCATCCGGCACTATCTTCTCCCCCTCAAGCTTCTTAATGACCGAGACCTTCTCGTTGATCCGTCTGCCCAAGTCCTCTTGGCTTAAACCCATACTCTGCCTCGCCCTTCTAATGATCGACCCATAATTCTCGATAACTGTGATATCCTCTTGAATCACATCCTTCCATTTCATGCCTGTCCTTCTAGGCTTGATTTGACGTGGAAGTTTAGGAGTAAACCTCATGGTCCCCTCTTCCGGCTTCCACTCGGCTGAGCCGAGCCTTGCACACTTAGCGCATACCGTGAGCTTTGCTCCCTCAATTATCACGTGGTATGGCTTGCCCTTTATATCGCAGCCGCAGACATCACATTGCAACTTACAGCACCATCAAAATATAATATGGTCTCTCCATGAAATTAAGTGTGACTGTTCCGGTTTGAATAGAGCATATTTAAATGCTCAGAAGCATCTTAAGCCTTGAATCTACGGTGACTTAAAATTGACCGTTGATCATGCTAGAAGGAGGAGGCTCCTTGAGATCATCAGGAAGACGGCTGATTACCAGTTTGGATTGGGAGCCGGAGAGATCCTCTTTCCGGAAGATGTGGATCTCGTGATCTCTAAGAAGACCGGACGTGTCAGGCAGATACTGCTGAATGGAATTCTCATAGCAACATTAAATCCCAGATCTGGACTTCTAAATTTAACGATTGAGGGTGCTGAGAGGCTATGCTCAAATGGAGAGGTTAGGATGAGGTGGGTTAAGGTGAGGGATGATGCCGCACATTTCATCGAGGAGGGAAGAGATGTATTTGCGAGGCATGTAATCGACGCTGACGGGGCTATCCGCCCATTCGAGGAGGTAGTCGTTCTAAATTCGCATGGCGAGATCATAGCCGTTGGAAGAGCTCTGCTCTCGGGATCCGAGATGCTCGAGTTTAAGAGGGGAGTTGCCGTTAGGGTTCGTAGGGGAAGGATGGAGAAGACTAAAAAAGGGAAAAGTGGAGAATAGCTCTTGGAGGTGGATTTTTCTGAGGAGGATAAGCCCGAGAGAAGCTAGGAGGATGATGAGGCGTCTAGGCCTAAACATGAGCCCACTTGATGTTGACGAAGTCATATTGAAGACTAAAGATAAAGAGATAATCATTCAGAAGCCTGAGGTCGCCGTTCTGGAGGTTCAGGGACAAAGGATATTCCAGATTGTAGGCGGGGAAGTCTCTGAGAGGAAGAAGATGGTCATTCCGGATGAGGATGTTCAGTTGGTCGCCCAGCAGGCTGGTGTAAGCCTTGAGCGTGCAAGAGCCGCTTTGGAGCAGACGAATGGTGATCTTGCGCAGGCAATATTGCTCCTCAGCCAGGAAGGATCAGCCAGCTAAGCCCTAATCATCCCACTCTTATCCTTTGGCATTTCAGCCCTAACAAGCCTAACAGTGCAGTATTCATCATTTTCGCGCTTATATATGCAGAGTATCCATGAGCCTCTCTTTACGCACTTACCCATATAGAACAGGATTCATACGCTCCGCAACCACAGATATATCTGGCGGAGATCGCTACTGTTTAAAATCTCTTGTGAACCCTCAGTCCATCAGCATGAAAGAACTTGGGGCTAAGGAAAAATGTTTTGGGAAAGAGGGGTGGAGGGGTCTACAGCAGTATCGGCTCTCCCTCTGGCTCCTTCTCCTTCTTCAGTGTAACCTCTAGAACTCCATTCTTGTATGATGCCTTAGCGCTCTTATTATCAACCCTGCATGGCAACTTAACCTTCTTGTAGTATTTCCTCTCCGGAGTATCAACTGAGATCGTCAATGTATCCTTTGTCCCGTAGAGCTTAATGTCCTTCTTCTCGACTCCCGGAAGCTCAGCGATAACCTTAACCTCATTATTTGTCTCCATCACATCAACGAGCGGCTCCCTCTCCTCTCTGATATTTATCCTTGGACCTCCAAGTTTCATCTCGGGCTTTACGTTGCCGAACTCTCTGATCTCAGGCTTCCCATCCGGGCCTATCGTAACGCTGTATCCATAGATGAATGGGCCCCACTCACGTATCTTTGAGCCGTCAGGCAATGTCCTCTCACGTATGAGATTCTTTGGTGTGATCCTTGAGAACTCCTCGAATTCCCTCCGCATCATCTCCTCCATCTCCCTGAATATCCTATCGATGTCATCGAATATTCCCCCTCTAAAGAATGGGAATCTCCTCCTGAACCATCTGTCCCACTCATCCGTCAATTTTACTCACCTCCATTAAATTTCTTCAATTGCATCGAGTATTTGCCTCATGGCGAGACCCATCAGCATGAAGGCTTTTCGTCCGAACTCTGAGCATCTATATCTTCCCCTCCCGATCTTCTCTAGGAATCCGCATTCACTGAGCCTCCCAAGATTCTCCCATACTATCTTCGGATTTAGGTTTAGACTCTGCATCAGCTCGGCGAACCTCAGCGATGAATCCTCCTTCATCATGAATCTCCACATCATCTTCATGCATGTCTCATTGGATAGTGCGCTGAAGATCCTCGAGAACTTCTGGAATTCCTCCTCGATCATGTTCATCTCGCTCTCTAGGTTCTCCCTTGACCATTCGGCTACTGATATTGGGATCTCCAGGAGCACCTCCTCGTCCTTTATGAGCCTTATCTTCAATCCCATGGGTCTCGCCACATTTTTATTACTGATTGGTAATATTTAAATATTACCAATCAGTAATAAATAAAAAATAGGCCTACAGACGAATGTCATTAATGGAATTCTACCTTTTCGGGCAGATTCTCATATCTGGCCTTTCTATATCTCTCCAGCAGCCTGATGATCTTAAGGTTATATTCAAGGAATTTCTGGAAGTTTAGACGTCCAGTTATGGGATCGATCACCCCATGCCTGACGGCGACGACCCTCCTGTATGTATTCATCTCGCTCTTATCCGGCGGGATCAGATATATGAAGATGCTCCTCTGCTTTGCAGGGTCAGATTCCCCGCCGACACGAGCTATGATCGTGCCATGATATGTTATTCTCGGGGTGAACATGCCGCTTTCAACGCGATATCCCTCCCTTACGGCCTCAGCTCTGAGAATGCCATAGTCCACGTCATCCGCGAATTGGATTCTAATGATGTCTGAGCTGATCCTCTCAACTCGCTCCACACCGGTTGGAAGCCTCTTTGGCGACCTCTTTTCGGAGAGAACTTCTGAGATCGCATCGAGCATCGTGTATCTTCTGCGATCCATCATCAACTCACTGCTTCTTCTTGAAGAAAAGCCAATTCTTCTCCCCTTTAAACCTTATTAGGCAGTATTTACCTTTTAACCGTTTCCCATGAATCTCAAAGACTATCTTGTCTGGGGTTCGCTCTATCAGCCTGTATGTTCCCTTATCCCAGATCTCAACTATGCCCGCTCCATACTGCCCCTCCGGGATTACACCCTCAAAATTCGCATATTCTATCGGGTGATCCTCAACTTGAACTGCAAGTCTTCTTATACCGCTTCTTGTAGGGGGCTCCTTTGGGACCGCCCAGCTCTTCAAAACCCCATCCATCTCTAAGCGTAGGTCCCAATGCAAATGTGACGCTTGATGCCTCTGGATCACATAGATCCTCTCTTCATCCTCACTCATCACCAGCCCCTCAAAGATGATTTTAGCGGATTCTCTCCAATAAGTTTTTCAGATCCGCATCTATACCTGACGCTTATTAAGGAAAAGATAAAGATTAATCGTTTAGGATCTGCTGGGAGCCGTGATCATTTGAGGTTTGAGGTTGCCGATAGAGTTAAGAATCTTCCACCATACATATTCGCCGAACTTGAGAAGATCATAAATGAGAAGAAGCGTCAAGGAGTAGATCTGATCTCCCTGAGCATAGGAGACCCAGACTTACCGCCGCCGAAATTCGTTTTAGAGGCATTAGCCGAGGAGAGCTCAAATCCGAATAATCACAATTACTCCTTCAGCCAGGGAGAGCCGGAATTCAAGGAGGCCGTTGCAGAATGGTATAGGGGCAGATTCAACGTGGACCTCGACCCGAAGAGCGAGATTATAGCATTGATAGGATCAAAGGAGGGACTGGCTAATATTGCAAGGGCATTCGTCAATCCTGGAGATAAAGTTCTGGTTCCAAACCCCGCATATCCAGTATATGCCAATGGAGCGACGATACTGAGCGAAGGCATACCAGTAGATATGCCGCTACTGGAGGAGAATGACTTTAAGCCAGACATCGAATCCCTCGAGAGGATGGATCTTAAGGGCGTAAAGATGATGTTTCTGAATTACCCGAATAATCCAACCGGAGGCGTAATGGATAGAGATTATCTCAAGGAGATCGTCGAGTTTGCACAGAGGCACGACATAATAGTATGCTATGATAATGCATACTCGGAGATCACATTTGATGGTTATAGGGCTCCGAGCATACTTGAGGTTGAAGGCGGAAAGGACGTATCAGTTGAGTTCCACTCATGCTCAAAGACCTTCAGCATGACTGGTGATAGAATAGGATTCGCCGTTGGAAACGAGAAGATAATCAATGGACTCCTGAGGGTTAAGACCCAAATCGATTCTGGACCTCCACGTTACACTCAGATTGTAGCCGCGAAGGCATTGAGGAGCTACGTGAATGGAGAACCACCAGAATACGTTAGGAGGATGAGGGAGATATACAGAGAGAGAAGGGACGAGCTAATCCGGGGACTACAGCGTTTAGGACTTAAATGCAGAAAGCCGCTTGCAACATTCTATGTGTGGGTTAAGTGTGGAGGAGACTCTATGGATTTCTGCCGGAGACTCTTGGATGTTGGGGTTGTGGCGACTCCGGGAATAGGATTTGGAGAGTATGGTGAGGGATACGTCCGCTTCTCGGTAACCCAGCCAGTCGAGATGATTAGGGAGGCCTGCGAGAGGATGGAGAAGATCCTTTAAGCCTTCACATCAAAAAGAATATAAGTAGTTTTGGATCCCTTCCTCTTTCGGGAAGGGACGCTTTTGAAGTATGATGTCATAATCGTTGGAGCCGGCCCCGCTGGGATATTCTCAGCCCTAGAATTGTCCAGCAAGACTGATCTCGGCATATTAATGCTTGAGAAGGGAGCGAATATTAATGAGCGTAAATGCCCGGCCAGCAGGGGAATTGGATGTCTCAACTGCAATCCATGCCATTTACTCTCTGGCTGGGGTGGAGCCGGCGCATTCAGCGATGGGAAATTAACGCTCTCAACGCTCGTCGGCGGATGGCTTGACGAATACATAGGAGAGGAAAGGCTCTCGAAACTTCTGGATTACGTAGATGGGATATACGTGAGATATTCTGGGCAGACGAAGGTTTACGGATACGATGAGGATGAGGTTGAGAAGATAGAGAGGGAAGCGGCATTAGCGGGGCTTAAACTGATCAGGCAGAAGATCAGGCATTTGGGCACTGAGAAATGCAGGGAGACACTTCAGAGAATGCAGAAGGACATTAACGATCACGTTGAGATCAAAACGCGGACTGAGGTTAAGAATCTCCTAGTAAAGGACGGCAGAGCAGTAGGGGTTGAGACAGCCGATGGAGAGAGGTTCATGGGGAAATATGTGATAGTCGCTCCCGGAAGAGTCGGGGCTGAATGGCTTAAGATGCAGGCTCAAACCTTAGGCTTAAAGACGCTGAATAATCCAGTGGACGTAGGGGTTAGAGTTGAGACATTAGCATCAGTCATGGAGAGATTAACCGATGTCCTATACGAGCCTAAATTCATATATTATTCACGGGCATTTGACGATAAGGTTAGAACATTCTGTGTAGCCCCCTACGGCGAAGTAATAACCGAATCTTACGGCGGAGTCCTAAGCGTTAATGGGCAGAGCTACGCCAACAGAAAGACCGAGAATACTAACTTCGCGATCCTCGTTAGCACTTCATTTACTTATCCGTTTAGGGAGCCGATAGCCTATGGAGAATACATTGCTAGACTCGCGAATCTCCTAAGCGGCTCAGTCATAATTCAGAGGCTTGGAGACCTACTGTTGGGCAGAAGATCGACTGAGGAGAGGATTAAGAGGAGCATTGTGAATCCGACGTTAAAGACGGCTACTCCAGGGGATCTAAGCTTCGTCCTGCCATACAGGTATTTGACGGATATCAGAGAGATGCTTCAGGCTTTGGATAAGGTTGCACCTGGCATTTACAGCAAGCATACCCTCCTGTATGGCGTTGAGGTGAAATTCTACTCTTCAAGGCTGGAGCTCAATGAGAACTTGGAGACGAAAGTGAAGAATCTGTTTACGATTGGAGATGGGGCTGGAGTGACTAGGGGCCTGATACAGGCAAGCGTGAGCGGGGTAATAGTGGCTAGGGAGATAATGAGGAGGGAGCCTCAGAGCGTATTGAAGGGTTAAGTGTCGCAAAGCAGAGCTCCAAATCGAATATTTTAAAGTTTAGGATGGATAATTTCTGGTGTATCGCCTATTTGACGTTTAGAGGTGAGAGCGATAACATTCTCGGTTGGCATAGTTGGGAAGCCGAATGTTGGAAAATCTACGTTCTTCAGCGCGGCTACGCTTGCGACTGTTGAGATTGCAAGCTATCCATTTACGACCATAAAGCCTAACGTCGGAGTCGGATACTTAAGAACCGAATGCGTATGCAAGGAGTTCAACGTTAAGGATAACCCTGTTAATTCCATATGCATTGACGGCGTCAGATTGATACCAGTCGAATTGATCGATACAGCCGGTTTGGTTCCCGATGCGTGGCGGGGAAGGGGGCTTGGAAACCAGTTCCTAGATGAGATTCGAAGGGCAAGTGCCCTCATTCATATAGTAGACGCTTCTGGATCAACCGATCTTGAAGGCAGAGTCCTCAAGCCGGGAATGCATGATCCACTTGAGGATGTCAAATTTCTGGAGAGGGAGATAACGATGTGGATGGCCCAGATCATAAAGCGAGACTGGCAGAGAATGGTGAGGACTGTAGAGTCTAGAAGGGCTGATCTACAGTCGCTCCTAGAGAATAGGCTTAGCGGCCTCGCAATAAAGAGGAGGCATATCATCGGAGCCCTTAGGGCTACAGGGCTGAATGCGGATAAGCCATCCGGGTGGAGCGAAGATGAATTTTTATCATTCGTCGATGCATTGAGGAGGCTATCGAAGCCCATGCTCATAGCCGCGAATAAGATTGATATTCCATCAGCCGAGGAGAATATTGAGAGGCTTAGGGAATCCGGCTATATTGTGATCCCATGCAGTGCAGAGGCTGAATTGGCCCTTAGAAGAGCGGCGGAGAAGAATCTCATAGAGTATAGACCCGGAGACCCGGACTTCTCGATTCTCAGGTCGGCTGAGATGAATGAGAAGCAGAAGAGAGCCCTCGAGATGATCAGGGAGAAGATCCTAAGGCCCTTCGGAACGACAGGCGTTCAAGACGCGATTAATGCGGCCTTCTTCGATCTTCTAAAGATGATAGTTGTGTATCCAGTTGAGGATCCCGAGAAACTTACGGATCATAGCGGCAGGGTTCTCCCGGATGCTTGGCTCGTTCCTAAGGGGACAACGGCCCGTGAATTCGCCTATCTGATACATACGGAGCTTGGGGACAGCTTCATATACGCGATTGATTGTAGGAGCAAGGTTAGAAGAGGGGAGGATTACATCCTGAAAGATAGAGATGTGATCTCGATTGTCAGTGCGAAGAAGAGGGCGTAGTTAGATTCTTTATCTGCCGAATCTCCTCTTTCGACTCTGATACGTCCTTATTGCCCTCAGCAGGTCTATGCGTCTAAACTCAGGCCAGTAGACATCTATGAAACAGAGCTCACTGTATGCTGACTGGTAGAGTAGGAAGCCGCTAAGCCTCTCCTCCCCCGAAGTCCTAATTATTAGATCCAGATCCTGTTTTGGAAGATGCGAAGTATACAGGTTTCTTTCGAATGTCTTCTCATCAATATCCTCTATGGATAATTCTCCATTCAGAACCTTCCTGGCTATCTTCCTTGCAGCGTCGATTATCTCGGCTCTTCCTCCATATGCTATTGCGAGGTTTAGGAAATGCCCATCATAATTCCTCGTTATATCCTCGATCTCCCCTATGATCTTCTGCAGTCTTCTCGGCAGTAGATTTATCCTGCCGATTACCTTCACTCGGACTTTATGCTCATGTATATCCCTGCTCTCCTTTAGCCTCTGAAGTCTCTCCTCGAAGAGATTCATGAGCCTCTCAACCTCCCTTCTCGGCCTATTAAAGTTCTCAGTTGAGAAGACGTAGAGTGTAATAGTCTTTATGCCGAGATCCAAGCACCATCTTAGAACCTCCTCCGTCTTATCAGCCCCATAATAATGTCCCATGCTTGGATCTAAGGAGCGGCTTCTAGCCCATCTTCTATTTCCATCAAGGATTATCCCTATATG
>QMXE01000002.1 GCA_003661975.1 Candidatus Bathyarchaeota archaeon | reverse complement strand
TTTTAACGGGAGGATTTCCCCTAGCAATTCGGCAATACATCGCTCTAGGAAGAATTCATCCAAGTGTTTATTTTGATTTTGTAGACCTTGCAGTTAAAGATGCAATGAGATGGAGGTTGAATGAAGACACGCTTTATAACGTTCTTTGGCAAATGTTAGAAGCTCCGGGGGGACCTTTTGAAACAGTTCCTGTAAAGGAAATCAGCACCAGCAGCTTAGCAAGAAAAATTGGAATCTCGCATAATACAGTCAAGCAATATCTTGACTATTTAGTAAATGCTTTCATTCTGCTAGAAGTATCAAAGCTTAAAGAATTCGCGAAACGCAGATCCCCTCCTAAGAGCCCCAGAAAGTTTTACTTCTGGGATCCCCTAATCTTCTACGCCTTTAAAGCTCTAAGCGCAGGAAGCAGAGATCCATACTCCATGAGTCTAGACATGCAGGATAAATGGAAAGGCGCAGTAACCGAAATGGTTGTTGCTGTAAATGTTGCTCATATGATACTTTCCCTAGAGGTCATTCAGGATCTCAGACTACTTAAAAGGAAAATGTTCTACTACAAACCGCGTCCCGGTAGAGAAATAGACTTTCTTGTAGACGTACAAGGGAGACTTATTCCTATCGAAGTCTATTCTGGTCAAGAAGTTAATGGCAACCATGTGAGAAAGCTTTCAGATCTAAGTAAACAATTGAGAGTCAGGGGAGTTTTAGTATATGCGGGTAAAGAAATTTTCGTTAATGAATATTATGTGGCAATTCCAGCTCCAATTTTTATGTTAATGGCATAAAATTGATTTGCTATACGTTTTCGGCGATTCGGCGAAACTCAATGCGTTCTTCCAAAAGGTAGTTTTGCGAAATATAATTGTCTCTACTTAACACGGTGGTTTTCAAAATTATGGACTCTAATCCTTTTAGATTCTAGTCTGGCCCACCGCTTTTTGGACTTTTTAGAAGTTGCTGGGCGGCGAAATAGGCCTTTCCCTTCTTTGTTTACGCCTATTCCCTGTATTAACTGGCATGTTCGTCCATAATCTCTATTCATCAAGATTGCCAGCCCGTAGCTGAAATATATGCTTCCTGAATACTTTAACATCAATTTATAACCAAGTAGATGTGGAGCCAACTCAATACTTCAACAACTTAGAGTATATAAGAAGCGATTCTTAAAGTCTGGATGGTGAAGCCTTATGCTTGAATATATAATAAAATATGATCCCGGAGCCGATGCGCTGTATATTAAGCTGAAGGAGGGCAAGATCGCTGATAGCGAAGAGGTAGGCGAAGGAGTCATAGTAGACTATGACGACAAAGGTGAGGTCATAGGAATAGAACTTATAGAATTCTCCAAGAAGAGAATAGACCTCGGAGAACTCATAGTTAAAGGGTTAAATGTTGCGGCGATAACTAAATGATTATCTTCACGATACACGCGCTGGAACGCATAAAAAGCCGTAGGATATCCAAGGACGATGTGATTTCCTGCATAGAGAATCCGGACAGAACCCTAAAATTAAATGGCATGCTCAGAACCGTTAAGAGGGAAGACAATAAAGTGCTTGTGGTCATATGCCGAAAAAGCAACAGTGATGTCATTGTCATAACGGCGTATAGAAGCACAAAGAAGAGGAAATACCTCTAGCAACCCGTGCAACTGTCGAAGCATGCTTTAAGCCTAAAATGCCTGATGTAGTGATTCATTGAAGAAATAGGCTTGAAAGGCGGATTTAACCATAAGGTATGATCCCTGACCCATCTCAGCTTGGAGCCTTATTCGGGCTTTCTGACATCAAAGCCACATATTGGCCTGTCCCACCACTTTTTGGTATTTTGGGAGTGGCTAGGCTGCATGATAATCCCCTGCGTCTTCTCTGAAGGTTTAGCAGTCCGCAAACTTCTTATCGAATATAATTTTTACGAGGAGCTGCAATAGGCATGTTTTCCAGAACAAATTATTTGTAGAAGATTTATGTTAGATTATCCTAAAGTATTTAGGGGGAATGAATTTATGGAGAGAATCCTTTCTAGGCGGATGGAGGATTACATGAGAAGTATATATGAGATTGTTGAGCGTAAGGGTTTCGCACGCATTAAGGATATTGCTAAGGATCTGGATTTGAAACCGTCAACCGTTGTTGAAATGGTGAGGAAGCTTCATAGAGACGGTTTTGTCCATTATGAAAAGTATGGGGGAGTAACGCTTACGCCGCGTGGTAGGGAGATAGCCAGAGCGATTAAGGAGAGACATGATGTTTTCAAGAAGTTCTTGGAGTTACTTTTGGTTCCAGAAGACATCGCATTAAAGGATTCTCATATTCTAGAGCATCAGCTCGACCCTAAGACCGTACTCCAATTTACAAGATTCGTTAAATTCATCACAGAAGCCTCGGAACGCCCCAGGTTTATCGGAAGATGGATTGAGCAATTTAGGGAGTACTGCAGAAGAGAAGAAGAGAGATCCACGTAGCATTTCTGTTAGGAAATTGAAGATCTAACCTAATTCTTTTTGATATCCATATTATTCCTAAATTTGTTTGGGCACATTTTATATGAGCCTAGATCCATCTTAGTAGTAATTAGGTAAATCTAAAAATTTACTGTTAGTCGAGGAAGTCCGATGGAAAAGCGATTAAGTGATCTCAAGCCGGGAGAGAGAGGCGTCATCTCGAGAATTGCCGGAGATAGGGAGCTCCGTAGGAGACTGCTCGATATGGGATTGACGAGGGGAACTGAGATAATAGTCGTCAGAAGAGCTCCGCTGGGTGATCCCGTCGAATTCCTCCTGAAAGGATACAATCTGAGCTTAAGGAAGAGGGAATGCGAGGGCGTTTACGTTCTCGTTGAGGAGGGGAGAAGATGATGAAATTGCCTCTTGCAATGCTACCAGAGAATGAGGAGGCGAGAGTTGTTGAAGTTAGAGGTGGCAGGGGACTTGTGAGGCGGCTTTCAGAGTTAGGCTTCACTCCAGGCGCTAAAGTGAAGATTTTGTTCTCAAACTCTCCAGGTCCAGCGATCGTTGATGTCAGAGGATCAAGGATCGCGCTTGGGAGAGGTTTGCTCATGAGGATAATGGTGGATTTGGAGGTTGAATCATGACGATAAGGGTTGCTCTTATAGGAAATCCAAATGTGGGTAAAAGCCTCATCTTTAACGATCTCACTGGAGGAAGGGCTCACGTTGGAAACTGGCCTGGAAAGACTGTTGAGAAGAAGGAGGGAAGATGCCAGTATAGGGGGGAGGAGATAGAGATCATCGATCTTCCCGGAATCTACAGCCTCACAGCTCATTCAATAGATGAGCTGATCGCTAGGGACTACATAGTTAAGGAGAAGCCGGATGTTGTGGTGGATATAGTCGACGCATCAAATCTTGAGAGAAACCTGTACCTGACGCTTCAGCTTCTGGAGCTCGAGGCAAACGTCGTCATAGCATTAAACAAGTATGACATAGCGAAGAGTCTAGGCTATGAGATCGACATTGACGGCCTCTCCAGAATGCTTGGAGTGCCCGTAGTGGCAACAGTCGCAACCACAAAGGAGGGCATTAAGGACTTACTCGATGCTATAATTAAAGCCTCTAAGGGGGGAAGGAGGAGAAAAATAGCAGTCGGATATGGAAAAGCAGCTGAAGAGCTGATCTCCAGAGTGGAGAAAGCCATACTTAAGGATGAGGAGTTATCCAGCAAATATCCGACGAGATGGCTTGCAATTAAGATTCTTGAGGGAGACGAGGAAGTCCTCAGAGAGGTTGAGAGAAGCCCATATCGAGATGAGATTTTGGAGGTGACTCGATGAGCTTGAAGGCCAAAGAAATACTTGGAGAAGATCCGGAAGTCTTCTTCGCCGAGCGCCGCTACGAATTCATAAATAAGATACTGCAGAAGGTTTTGAGGGGAGAGAAGCCCCTAACCCTCTCCGACTTACTCGATAGGGTTTTTCTGAATAAGTATCTGGGCATACCGATCTTCCTCACGTTTTGGTGGGCTCTCTTCCGCTTTACATACGATGTTTCAGCTCCCCTCTCTGATCTGATAGATTTAATCTTCAGCTGGCTCGGGCAGATATCAAGCTCAGCAATCTCCGATGAGTGGATAGCTAGCTTCGTAGCCGACGGAATCTTCGGCGGGCTTGGAGGGGTGCTTGTCTTCATCCCTCCGCTCTTCTTCCTATTCTTTGGGCTGTCGCTGCTTGAGGATAGTGGATACCTTGCCAGAGCGGCATTCGTAGTAGACAAGCTTATGTATAAGCTTGGGTTGCATGGAAAGTCCTTCATTCCCATGCTGATTGGATTTGGATGTAACATCCCAGCGGTGATGGCGACAAGAACCATAGACAGAGAGGAGGATCGCATACTAACGATACTCGTAAATCCATTAATGTCCTGCAGTGCTAGACTTCCAGTTTATATCCTTATTGGCGGAGCCGTTCTCGGCCCATATGCAGTCGCAGGCACATATTCCATGTACATCCTTGGAATATCCCTAGCAGTGCTCATGGCTTTGCTCTTCAGAAGAACAATACCATACTTTAAGGGGAAGCCCTCACCATTCATTCTGGAACTTCCAATGTACTCTAAACCAACCATTAAGGGCACGTTGATTCACATGTGGGAGAGGGCCTCCCTATTCTTGAAGAAGGCTGGAACGATAATTCTGGCCGGAATCATAGTAGTTTGGCTTCTCTCAAGTCATCCTTGGGGCGTGCCTCTGGAAGAGACCTATCTAGGCATGCTTGGCCGCAGCCTCGAGCCGATCTTCCGTCCTCTAGGCTTTGACTGGAGAGGAGCAGTAGCCCTCCTCTTCGGCTTCATAGCAAAAGAGATCGTCGTTGGATCCTTCGCTGTTATCTTCGGATTAGGGGAGGAAAGCGAGATTGGAGAGATACAGGAAGTCATTAGGAGCCAGGGAGTCTTCACTCCTCTCACGGGATTCGCTTTTATGGCCTTTACCTTAATCTATATACCGTGCGTGGCAACTATAGGCGCCATATACAGAGAGACCAACTCATGGAAGTGGACTCTCTTTGCAGTTATTTACGGATTAATACTAGCGTACATCACATCTCTAGCAATCATCCTGATCGGTCGAGGTTTAGGATATAGATGAGGTGAGCACATGAATCTAAACAGAAAAATTAGCAGGTGCATGGCAGTCTATTCAGCGATCCTTGGAACCATTTACATAATAGTTGGCTCCATAGAGTTTTCAACGGCATTCTGGAACTGGTTTATAAAGCCCGGGGACAATCTATCTCTGCTAGGGCTTCCCTGCGATGACCTCTTCGGCGGATTCGCAGCGCTAGTCATCGGCGCCGTTTTCTTCGGAGCATTACCCTTGTGGAGGGCAAGGCAGGAAGCGGTAGGCTTCGCCCTCGTCGGCGCGTTGCTCTCAGCAACCTTCGGAGCAGTATATCTGCTCATCATCGGCGCAGATGGATTAGGAACACTACTCGCTTTTCTCTCCGGTGAAGAGTGGACTTGGAATTGGTTAACCTCCGGAACGTCAGGAACGGGCCTCCTCAGACCGGAAATCTGGCTGGCCCTACTATCAGCCCCATTAGGATACGTCGCGTTAAAGGCTGCAAGGCAAAGCGAAAAGTCGGAGAAATCATGAGAACTAAATATCTCAGAAGAGCCCAAAACCTTAAAAAAGCCTATCCATAAATGGAGCGGCTTTTAATGAAATTTTTCTGCTGACTTGAAGATGATTCCTCATAGGCTTGAGTATGCTTACTGGATGGATGAGACTATAGTCTCTTGAGGTATGTTAGGGTTTTGAAGGTTGCCTTGAAGCCTATTTTAGCGTAGAATTGCGGCGCTCCAGTCGGGTTAGCATCATCTACGTCAAGCTCTATTGATTTTGCTCCCTTCTCGGATAGCCATCTTATTGCCTCGAGTATAAGGCTTGTTCCTATCCCCCGCCTCCTGAAAGGCTTTAATATTCCAATCGAGCTTATGAATCCTCTCTTATGCCTGTCCCTCGAGGGTTTATCGCTTATGGTCGCTACAACGTAGCCCACCGGCTTTCCTCTTATCAGTGCGATTAAAACGTGGTTTTCGTAGCCCTCCTCCTCAAGCCACGCCTTGGTCTCCTCGAGAGTTTCTGGTCTGAAGTCGAAGTGCTCCTGAAATGCCATATTGCATAGTGCATTCAAGATCTTTAGGTCCTCACAGCTATGTGTTGGATTTGCAGTTCTGAGCTCCACCTCAACGCATGCTTCAATATTCTCCCGGATCTCCTCTGGTTTAAGCCTCATCCTGCTGAAGGTCCGTATCATCTTGAATCCCGCTGATTGGTAGAGGCGTATGCGCTTGAGCATGTTATCCCTCGCCGACGCTTGGATTTCCCTCGCTCCAGCTGATGAGAGCCAAGAGATAGCCTTGCCGAGTAGGATACTATCAGCTTCATCCCCCTCAAGGCTAGGCTTTACGGCAAACTCCCAAAGGTATCCCTTCGGAGGATCATATGCCTTATCAATGAATGGAAGGATAAAGCCGACGGGCTCTCCATCTTTCTCGGCTATGAATAGTCTGCTCTCCCTCCACCAAGGCGTCCTCTTAAACCACTCTACGCCTCTTTCATCTAGGGGTTCATAGTCCGAGCCATAATAGTAACTTTTGAATTCATTATGGAGTTCTATCCAAGCCCTCTCATCTCTTCCCTCAACGAATTCTCTGATAATCGTCTCGACCATTATACTCCTCACATCTATAGCTTATCGACTCCTCCTTAAATATTGTGGATTGACCATTACGGGTGGAATCAGCAGAAAAGAGAATTCCCCCGCCGAATACGCACTCACGAAACAATAACCTGGCACTTATTAAATTGAAGTCGATGGGATTATTTGTTAATCTTGCAATCCGCATCGCCCATCATGGAGTTTCAGGTTGGATTAAACCATTAGAGGATGCGTTGAGATCCTGCTTGAAATGGCAGAAGAAGTATGAATGGGCATGATGCGGAAGAATCCATCTTATAATGAAGGTATAAATGAAGATGTCGGCATAAAGAAGCGGGCTTCCCACATAAGAGGAGCACGAAAATCTAAGATTTAATCTTATTATTGATCTCCAATGTTTATATGGTGATGGCGTATGACCGTAAAAAACGTTGTCCTCATAGTCTCAGATACATTCAGATATGATAACCTAAAATGCTACGGAGGAGAGTGGGTTAAAACTCCGAGTCTAGACTCATTCGCTGAGAAGGCAGTCATATTTGATAAGGCATACGCTGCTTCATTCCCGACTATCCCTCATAGACATGACCTCTATACTGGAAAATACACCTTTACATACTCTAAGTGGGGGCCAATACCTGAGGGTGAAATAGTGCTGGCTCAGATGCTCCGTCAATCCGGATGTGTAACGCAACTGATCGTAGACACGCCGCACATGATAAAGGATGACTGTAACTATGATAGGGGATTTGACGGTTGGATATGGATTAGGGGACAGGAAAACGATAGATACATGACTTCGCCGAGAAGCGTCAAGCTCCCATGTGACCGGAGCAAGCTGAGATATGGAGGAAGAACAACAATACAATATCTACGAAACGTCTCATTACGCAGATTCGAAGAGGACTACTTCGTAGCCCAAACGATGAGAACAGCGGCTCAATGGCTCGAGCTAAATTATGATCAGCATGAAAAATTCTTTCTGCACATAGACACCTTCGATCCACATGAACCTTGGGATCCGCCCCGATGGTATGTGAATATGTATGATCCAGAGTATGACGGCGAAGAGGTGATATATCCAATCTATGGACCGGCCAATCTCCTATCAGAGGATGAACTTAAACATTGCCGGGCTCTATATGCTGCTGAGGCAACCCTCGTTGATAAGTGGATAGGCTTCCTCCTAGAGAGGATGGAGGATCTCGGGCTTGTAGATGAATCCATGATAATATTCACTAGTGATCATGGATTCTATCTTGGAGAGCACGGGCTTATCGGAAAGAGCATAATAAGGCCATTGGCCACCGGATACTGCCCACTATATGAGGAAGTAGCGCATGTTCCACTACTGATCTATCATCCTGAGATTAAGGGTGGATGGCACTGCGATGCTCTGGTTCAGCCCCAAGACATAACAGCGACGATCCTAGATGTCATCGGAGCTAAGAGTCCAATCCCAATACAGGGAAGTTCATTATTGCCGCTGATGAGAGGAGAAGATACGGATTGGCGTGAATTCGCGGTTACATCGCCTCCAATAATTCACGGTCCAGTAGCTGGACAAAGAATAACCGTGACAACGAAGGAGTGGTCCCTGATATACGCGGGGCAATTCGAGGATGCATTAAGGGATAATCCTGGGAGAAAGGTGAACTTCGAGAGACTGGAGGAAATAGCGGGCAAGATCCAAAATGAACTTTATGATCTACGTAGGGATCCAAGGCAAGAGAACAATCTTTTTGATGAGGAGAGAGATGTGGCGGAGGAGATACATGCGAAGCTCGTAGACTTCTTAAGCCGAATGGGAACGGAGGAGAAATACCTAAAGTATTGGAGGAAAATCTAAACATACACGACTCATAAGTAAGCCAGCGAGATCTATAATCACAACAGAAAGTAATTAATGCCCAATAAGCATAATTTTCTGATTGGTTAAGATGAGTTTTCTAGCCGAGAAACTGAGGAGGCAAACATCTGAGCTTGCCAATCTGCTAACGCGGAGAATCAATGATCTCAGGGATAGGGAGGGCCTCGCCTCCTTCATTAGAAGCCTCAGTAAATCGGGAAC
Organism: Candidatus Bathyarchaeota archaeon; assembly: GCA_003661975.1. Classification (GTDB taxonomy): domain Archaea; phylum Thermoproteota; class Bathyarchaeia; order Bathyarchaeales; family DTEX01; genus B63. Next base: position 42,732 of record QMXE01000002.1, on the reverse strand, counting down.
TGAGGCTTCCTTCTTTGAGCCTGGAGACTACTATGCAGTCGGCATAGACGGCTCAATGGATTACGATGAGGTCCTCGAGATGCTTCTCTTCTACGTCTGCGCCACGGGCTTCAGATGCAAATTCACAGTCAACGATGAAATAGAATTCGACTTGGATGAGGTTGTTAGGGACAGAAGGCTTATGGCCTCAACGTCAGTTCCTCTATGGATCGAGGATCTCTACTACGTCACTGAGGAGTCCGACTCAACCGAATATGACCTTACCAGAACGGCTGAGCGCATACCATACTCGCTCATGACGATGGCAGAGCTATACTTAGCCCTAAAAGCTGCTGACGAGGATGATGTTAAACTCGTATTTTTGGATAGGCCGATGCATGGTACTTATGGGCCAGTCTCAAGGGATCTCCGCCTTTACTGAAGAGGAAAAAGTCCGTTCTATTTGAGATGAATACTTCCCATGGCCCTACAAGCTATCTGGACTTCAGCTTGGCTTTCATCTTAGGTTCAGGGAAAGGTTACATTCCCCCCCGGGGAAGATACCTCCCATTCGTCGCCATTCATAGGCTATTGAAGGTTGGAGAATGCTCATTTAGGGAGCTGATTGAGGATTTAGGGATATCTGAACGTGCCGGAAGGAGCATGCTTAAGAAGCTGCTAAAGATGCATGAGGATTCTGATGGGAGATTATTCGCCGAGGACTTCAACCCTGAAGATGCGAATCCAACGCTTAAGATTAAGGGGCAAGTTAAGGATTACTGGGTAAGAGTTAAAGAGACTTCACTAATGATAGTCGATAGAATATTCGGCTCCTACGAACATCCATTGATGCTAGGTGACGATTCATGGCTGACAGTCTTCGATTTAAACGCAGTTAACGTCATGCTCATCCACATGCTCAGGGAGAAGGTCATAGATGGTAGGCTCCTAATAATCGGAATAGCGAAAGACACGTCAGCATCGGATTATATACGGGCGGTCATACCATACGCTAGGCATGAGGGGCTCATTCCGGAGGATGAGAAGCCCCCAAACCTAAGGCATGACAGAGCCTTCCTAACTATACTAAGCAGCGTAAACTCCCATCTCTTCAATGCTCCATGGCGCACAATAAGCTATGATGCATGCTTCACAACTCTGGTGGAGGGAGATGAGAAGGCTCCGCTTAGAGCGGCTAGGCAATTAATCTCGATGGAGAGGCAATTCGTTAAGGCATACTTTCAACTTAGAGAATTCAAATCCGATCTTGGAGTTAGATCACCAACATTCCTGTATGATAGGTTTTACATTCCAAGCGTGGATGATAAGTTCCATGCTGAGATAACCGCGATCGAGGGAAGAAAGAAGGTTAAGATATCCCCGTATTGGGAGGGTGAAGGCGAGAATCCACTTGACACATTTATTCTCCGCCTCCTATTGAAGTGTGATAATCCAGAGGTCATGGAGGCTATGGGGCATAATCAGCTGCTCTATCTAGCCGATAAGGCAGTGAAGAATGAGGTTAAGATGATAAAGGGGCTCCTAAGGGGAGTTGCAGACCTAGAGCTCGGAGGCCTATCAAGGAGACAAAAGATATTCACGATAGCTAGGAGATTTAGGGATATTAGGAGGGAAGTTGAGGGAGCAAGGGAAAGGGCGGTGATGGAGGAGAAGTGATGCCAAGCAAAATATTTGATGAGATGGATGGGGAGTTCTCGGCTCGCCTAAGAAGCCACAGAGTAACGACGCGCACATCGAGGACAAGGGAGGGCGAGATAACATTAACAAGTCAAGTCGCCGTTGCAGAGGCGAGGTTCAGCCTTAACGTCCTCGATAGGCTGCATGAGCCGAACTTCATAGCATTCCATAGGCCAACCCAGAGCGGAGAGACCTTCATTATCTATGAGGTTGTAGCAGTCAGGCCAATGCATTACCAGATGCTTGGAATGGACATTTCAGTCCCGAAGGTCATACGCAGGGAGTTCTTGGAGACGATCGATAGGGGATGGAGGACGAGCGATGAGACCTGGATCGATGTTATAGCGGTCCCAACGGGATACCTAATGAGAATAGAGAATGGAAGATTAAAGTTTGAGCGGTCTAATTTGACGCCTCTAGTTGGAAGCGAGGCACACATACTCTCAAAGGAGACGGTTAAGGAGTTCTTATGCGTCGAGAATGGAGTTGCAATAGGCAACCTGATAGGATTCGATCTACCATTAACGGTGAACATCTCAGAGATGGTTAGGTATCACACTGGAATATTCGGCTTTACGGGATGCGGAAAATCTAATCTATGCTCATTCCTCATAAGGAGGGCTCTCGAGAAGATAGAGGGAATATCAATCGTCATCTTCGACGTCGCAGGGGAATATTTGATTCACCTATTAGATCTAGAGCCACGTCTATTCTCAACAGAGAACTTCGGAGGGGATGTAGATCGAGTAATGGATTCGCAGGCGATACCTGAGACGCTAGAGCAGATGATAGACAGAAATATAATAATGAAGCGTATTCAGAGGCTAATAGATATGGGTAGGATCCAGAGACTATCATTATCACCTCCGCTCAGGCAGATACCATTAAACATGGGCTTCCTACTTGATCTCTTCGGTGAGATAGCGAGGGGAAGAAGGAGAGGAGCAGTGCAGGCTGCAATAGCACTAAACAAGATAAATAGGCTTCTGATAAGAAAGGGATACGATGATGAAACTTCACTTGATGAGGTCAGAAGGGACATAGAGGCAAGAGTTGAACTGGAAGAGATACTTAAAGAGTTCCTGTCATCGGTCCATTCAATGTCCGGGATGGTTAAGGATGTTCAGGCGGTAATGGGAATACTCGAGGAGGGATTGGACAAGGAAGAGTATGACGGCGAGGAGGAAGCCATAAGAAATGCAGAATGGCTTGCAGAGAAGGTTGCAGTCGGAGAATACAGAGGAGTTAATATAGTTTATCTGCCGGATCCAAAGGATGCAAGATATGTCGTAAGCAGATTCATAGATCAGCTGTTATGGCTGAAGAAGACGCGGGGTGTTGGAAGAACGGTCCTCACAGTTCTAGATGAGGCTCAGGAGTTCATACCTGACAGGACTAAGAAAGAGGACTTCACCGAGCAGTCTAACATAGCCGTTGAGGCATTGCTCAGGCAGGGGAGGAAGTATAGAGCGAACTGCTGGATATGCAGTCAGCGGGTGGCTCACCTGAACGTGAATGCCCTCCAGCAGCTCCATAGCTACTTCGTCAGCGTCCTCCCAAGATTCTATGATAGAATGGTGATAGCGGATGCTTTCAGCCTAAGCTACGACCTGCTCGACAGGACAACTGAGCTAGATATTGGAGAGTGGCTATTCGTCTCCTACAAGGCTACAAAGCAGAGGAACGTTCCAGCCTTCATAAGAACGCCGAATAACGAGGAGATAATGGCCAAGAGTCTACAGGCCTAAAGAGCCCAATCATTCACGTTGCAATTCTATATTTGACTCCATGCTTTAAGCATATTCTCTTGGCTCTATCCTCCAGTCTCCTCTGAGGTGATCTTATGCATAGAAGAGATAACATCAGATTTTGGAGAATTGCCGTTATGATGACGCCCACATTTACGATTTAGACTTGAAGATCAGAGCAAACGGTGGCGAGAATTACTGCATCTTCACTTGAGAATATAGATGTCCTATTCAAAAGTGGAAGATGATCGCCCCGGCTCCGCAGGCCGACGTCCTAATCCAGACTAGACTACGGGTCCACTTATTTATGGCGGACCCGGTGGGATTTGAACCCACGACCTCCGGCTCTCCGCGCCAGGGCATATAAACATCAATCTAAAAGCTGATTTGAAGTCATAAATATTTTGCTTAATTCTGTCCGTGTGATCCCTTGGAGGTTTGTTGCGTAAGCTTTAAAAGGGAGATAGTAAAGTTATAACTTTACTATTGTTTATCATGGGAGATGCCCATGAAGGAAAGATCTAAAACGAAGGTTACGGCCTTAACCGCTGTAATGACGGCCTTTGTATATGCAATGACTTCAATATCGATTCCGATGCCTCCTCCTCTCGGAGTCTGGCATATCGGAGATATAGCCTCCTTCACTGCGGCTATACTCTGCGGCCCTATTGTCGGAGCGTTCGCCTGCGGAGTTGGAGCAGCCCTATTCGATGTATGGAATCCCCTGTGGGGCAGTGCATTCATAACTTGGTGGCCCGCAACTATAATCATACGGAGCTTCATGGGCTTCCTCCTGGGAAAGCTGAGGGGTATAATTAAGAATAGACCTGTTGCATCGGAGGTCATCGCTATGATAGTAGCCGCTGTAGAGAAGAATCTTGGATACTTCATCTATGATTATCTGCTCTTCGGCCCAGTCGCTTACACGGACCTAATCACATTCTTCCCGCTAAGTGCACTTGACATAATAGTTACTGTGCCTCTACTAGCATCGATACGTAAAGCCTTAAAGATCAGGTATGTAATTATGTGAGTTGGTGATGCATATGATCATAATCGACTCCCATACTCACCTCGGGGATTTTCCACTATTCAATGTTAAATTGAATGCTGAAGGCATGATTGAGATCATGGATCGTCACGGCATCTCTTGGAGCGTCGTATCCTCCCTCCCGAATGAGATCACACTGGAGGCAGTGAAGAAGCACCCGGATAGGCTAGTGGGGCTACTCTGGGTTAATCCGTATGAGGGAGATAGAGCAGTAGAGAAGATCAGGGTGGCAGTGGAGGAGTGGGGCTTCAGGGGATTGAAGATGCATCCCCTATTAGACTCTTATCTTCCGGATCAGCCTGTAATCTACCCTGTAATGGATGAGGCTGCCAAGCGGAGAATCCCAATACTCTTCCATTGTGGGCATCCACCATGGTCCCTGCCTTGGCACTTTGGAAACCTCGCCGATAGATACCCAGATGTCAAGATAATACTGGGGCATATGGGTCATGGGCATATAGTCTATATTAATGGCGCCATAGAGGTAGCCCGGAAACATGAGAATATAATTCTTGAGACTTCGGGTATGCCGATGCATAGTAAGATAAAGGAGGCTGCTGATGAGGTTGGAGAGGAAAGGGTTATATACGGCTCGGATATGCCGTTTGGGCATCCCGCATTCGAGATCGAGAAGGTTAGAGTTGCGGGTTTAACTGAGCGTCAATTGGAGTTCGTCTTAGGAGAGAACTCTATGAGGCTCTTTAGGATAGAGGCCTAACAGTCCGGCTGATTTTCCTCCACGACGGATCTTATGGCCAATAAAAGTTCCTTCTCTCCCTTCTCCTTAAGATAATCAATTATCATCTCGAGATTCAATGGTCTAGGCCTGTCTCCCCAGAGCCTCTTGAAGTTTTCGCAGTAAATCCTCCTCAAAGCCCCCTCTGGAAGCTTTAAGCCCACGAATGGCTCCTCATATCTTGTCAGGAGCATATCGGCCGTTTCAGGAGTGTAGAATTCCTCATCTGACTCGAGGAAGTTCCTTATGAGCCATATCCTATCTAGAGCCTGCTGTAGCGTCTGCCACGTTGCAATATCAGTTCCGAAGATTATTCTGTCCTGAAACTTTATGAAGAAATCCCTCCAGTCATCTCTTCTCCGAGAGATATTATACATGAGTTCAATCCCCAAAGTCAAATCCAAACTTACATTATCATATCTGTTCATGAACTCCTCAGCCCTTTCAAGATCAGCTGATATAAAATAGAAGTGGCACAGCGTCACTTTCAGGTTTGGATGCGCATCCAGAACATTCTCCATCTCCGCATAGAGCTCCTCCTTCGTTGGATAATCATCCAAGTAGTATACCCATCCCCTGCTCTTAGCCCATTCAGGAGCTGATTTCTCATCCCAGAACTCCTCTGGATCGGCAACGTGGCAGAGAATTGGAACTCCGAGAGACTCGCAAGCCTCCCAGAATCCCCTATAATAGTCTCCGTCAAGAGGCTTATGTTTGCTTCTCAAGACCGGCTTATTTCCCATCTCACCGATCCCATCGAATCCTATCTCGATCAGTCTGCTGATGTACTCGTTCCAGTCCTTAACCCTCAGCAATTCTGTCTCCCCAGACCATGGAACATACCCGCCTGCATAGAACATGCTTGGGTATCTGGCCTTAAGATATAATCCAGCTTCCCTGCCAGTAACGTTGATCCCGCTTAACCTCCCATTCTTCATGACACTCAACATAAATTCGCCCTGTGATCGCAGGTTTTCAGCGGTTAATCTCGGCCTCCAAGTTCCGAATTCGCCGAAGTGTGCATGAGCGTCTATTACTGGCAGATCAGCAAACTCAGAAAACTTCAAATCGACTCCCCCAAGTTGATCTTCAGTTCAGATTAGATCTTACCTTTTCGCGATTTAAGGATGCCTGTTCGCTTAAATTCTTATTAGGCGTTGGGCATCAAATATTTCGGCGGGCTGGATGGATTGAGAAGGTCATCATTAATGACGTCTCTGATAGGGATGTTCGCGGCTCTACACTCCATATTATATTTGATCCCAATTGGGCTTTGGAGAAGCCTAAGCATATACTTGGAGCCTCTGGAGGGAATAATTTTAGGGCCATACGCAGGCTTTCTAGCTGTGCTCATAGGGAGCATAATCGCCAGATTGATTAAGCCGACGGGCCTATGGATGTTCGGGGTATTCGCTGAGCCGATCGGAGCACTCGCATGCGGCTTGATCGTAAAGGGAAGATGGAAGACTCTGCTCCTAATATATGCGGTTATGCTTGGAGCCTACTTTATACATCCACTCGGCAGAGAGATCCCTCTATGGACGATCCTCGACGTTCTCGCAGCACCAGTCCTGATATACCCTGCTGCTAGATTTTCTAGGAGGCTGCCCGAGGCGGATGCATGTCAAATCTCATTCGCAACGTCATTAATAGCGTTTATTGGTTGTGTAACTGATTCCCTTGCTAGGATATTCCTACTTATCCCAGCCGGGCTCTACATCATCTTAGGCTTGCCGAAAAGCGCTGTTTACATGGCTTTCCTCGCAGAGGCATCTGACTCATACATAGAGGACATACTGACGGTTGTATTTGCATTTACAGCTGGATCCTCAATATTACTTGCTCTAAGAAGGATTCCTGGGATTAGGTATCCACTCAGCTAGCCAAGCGGAGTAAAGATAAAATTTTTGAATGAGGATAAATCCTTATAAATGACCATGCATCTGATGAATGGAAGTTAAAGGTGACTTTCATTGCCTAAATGGGGATACTCCGTGGTCGGCCTAGACCCCGATACGACCGTAAAGGCGAGTGGTAGGGAGCTTAGGATATCCCATAAAAAGGCTAGGGAGGTATGTGCCGCCATAAAAGGGATGAAGCTCGACGAGGCAAAGGAGTTTCTTGAGCAGGTAATAAAGATGAAGAGAGCCGTCCCATTCACTAGATTCAAGAAGAAGACTCCTCATAGAAGGGGATTACAGAAGGCCGCTGCGGGGGGATACCCAGTTAAGGCTGCGAAGAAGATACTAGCAATATTGGAGAGCGCAGAGGCGAATGCCAACTTTAAGGGTCTTGACACTGAAAACTTGAGGGTCATCCATGCATCCGCATATCCCGGAACAAAGCTTAAGAGGTATATTCCCAGGGCGTTTGGGAGATCCACTCCCCGCTTTGAAACTCTATGTCACGTTGAGATAGTTCTCGGACTGGAGGGTAAGAGCTGAATTGTCAGTCACAAAGCATTTCATAGAGGACTCAATAAAGAAGGCTGGAATCGATGAGTTCTTATGGAAGGAGTTTGAGAGGGCAGGTTATGGGGGAGTAGATATCGTAAGAACCCCTCTCGGAACGAACATAGTCATATATGCCATGCGTCCAGGCATAATTATAGGCCGTGGAGGCGCAACGATAAAGAATCTCGCGCGTATATTGGAGGAGAAGTTCGGCCTTCCAAACCCGCAGATCTCAGTTGCAGAGATTGAGGTTCCGGAATTAAATCCGCGGGTAATGGCGTCCCGAATAGCCTCGGCCCTCAGGAGAAATGTTCACTTCCGAAGGGCTGGATTTTGGGCTCTTAGCAGGATAATGGAGGCCGGGGCTATGGGAGCCGAGATAATCATTAGCGGTAAGCTGAGGACTGAACGGGCCAGAAGCGAGAAGTTCAGGGCTGGATACCTTCCGAAGAGCGGTGATCCAGCGATGAAGTATGTGAAGACCGCCGTCACTCATGTCCAGTTGAAGCCCGGAGTATTTGGCATCAAAGTCTCAATAATGCCTCCGAACGTTAAGCTCCCAGATCAAATAGAGTTCCTTGAGGAGGAGGCCGCTAAAGAGGAATCTGAGGAGACTGTGGAGGCAGCTTCAGAATCATCAACTCCTGAATCCGCTGAGAAGCCTAAAGAAGAGGGTGAGGAATAAATGCCGATACTTAGGGTAAGCGAGATCAGGAAGATGTCAGATGAGGAGAGGAGAAGGAGATTAAGCGAGCTCAGAGCGGAGCTCATGAGGGCTAAGACTATGGTGAAGGCCGGTGGATCCCTAGAAAATCCCTCGAGGATTAGGGAGCTCAGAAGGGCGATAGCCCGCATCTTAACAGTAATGAATGAGGAGAGGAGGAAGAGTGGGAGATGAAGGTTACGCCTGAGATAGTTCAGCATGAATTCATAGGTTTGATGGCTAAGGTCGTAAAGAGCACGAATCCCTGCAACGTTGGAATTAAAGGTAGAATTATCGATGAGACAAGAAACACGTTTGTGTTACTCCATGATGGAGTAGAGAAAAGGATAATAAAGGAGACTTCAGTCTTTCATTTCACATATCCGGATGGAACCGTTGTGGAGATAGACGGTAAACTTCTTGTCGGCAGGCCGGAGGATAGGATTAAAAAGCCGATTAGGAGGCTCTGGTGAATGCTTGAGGGAATCCCAAAACCTAAGGTGAAATGTAATGATAGAAACTGCCCATTCCATGGAACCCTAAAGGTTAGGGGCAGGATCCTAGAGGGCATAGTCATAAGCGATAAGATGGATAAGACCGTGATTGTTAGGAGGGACTATCTGAAGTATATACCGAAGTATAAAAGATATGAGAGGAGGCATAGTCACATACCAGCTCACAACCCGCCATGCATAAATGCCCATGTAGATGATAGGGTTAAGATCGCCGAGTGCAGGCCGATAAGCAAGACCGTCTCATTCGTAGTAATACAGAAGATGGAGGCGAAGTAGAATGTCTTCGAGAGCAAGAGCTCTTGCCTCAAGAGGAGTCTCGGCTCATAGAATAAGGATCTCAAGGGGTCTTCCAGTAGGCTCCCTGATAAAATGCGCGGATAACTCCGGGGCGAAGGTTCTGAAGATAATACAGGTCATAGGATATAAGGGTAGGCTTAGGCGTGTGCCATCAGCCTCAGTCGGGGATAGAGTTGTGGTCTCAGTGAGGAAGGGCAGTCCAGACATGAGGAAGAAGCTATTCCAGGCTGTGATAATAAGGCAGAGGAAACCCTTCAGAAGGCCTGAGGGAGTCTGGATTCAATTCGAAGATAACGCGGCGGTGATAATAACTCCAGATGGGGATCTCAGAGGCTCCGAGATACGTGGGGTTGTGGCTAGGGAAGCGGCTGAGAGATGGCCTAGAATAGCAAGCGCATCAAGCATAATCATCTAATCGGGTGGTGGGACTTGAGAATAAAGACGAAGGATCCGAGCAAGCAGAGAAAACTGCTCTATAATGCCCCATATCATCTCAGAGCGAAGATAATGTCTGCTCATCTATCTAAGGAGCTTAGAGAATCATATGGCATCAGAAGCATACCGATCAGAACTGGTGACACCGTTAGGATCATGAGAGGAGACTTTAAGGATTACGAAGGCAGAGTGACGAGGGTGGATAGGAAGAAGTATAGGATATACGTTGACGGCGTAACGCGGGAGAAGGCTGATGGGACTACGATCTCCGTTCCGATACATTACTCGAACGTTGAGATAATTAAGCTCAACTTGGATGATGAATGGAGAAGGAGGATCCTTGAGAGGAGATCCTCAGTTAAGGAGGCATCCGCAAAAGTTGAGGAGAGTAGTGGAGGTTAGTAGAGGATGGGAAAGAAGGGTGGCAGTCTACATCTGAAGCGTGAAGCATCACCTTCATTCTGGCCCATATACAGGAAGAAGTTCGTGTGGACCGTTAAGCCTAGGCCAGGTCCACATCCAATAAGCCGATGCATACCGTTGCTACTCATAATTCGGGATATGCTGGGATTCGCTGAGACAAGGAAGGAAGCCAAAAAGATAATCTCGCAGGGTAAGATCTTGGTTGATGGTAGGGTTAGGAGGGATGACCGCTATCCCGTAGGCCTTATGGATGTAGTCTCGATTCCTGAACTAAAGATGAACTATCGGGTTCTGCCGTTCAAGAAGGGCTTAACTCTGCATCCAATAGATGAGAAGGAGGCGAGCTTCAAGCTCTGCAGAATAGAGAATAAGACTACCGTCAAGGGCGGCCATATCCAGCTTAATCTACATGATGGAAGGAACATTCTGATTAGAGTTGAGGACCCGGAGAATCCAGTGGAGGATGAATATCAAACTCTGGATACGCTTATGATAAGCATTCCGGATCAGGAGATAATCGAGCATCTCCCATTGAAGGAGGGGATGTCAGCCATAATAACGGATGGCAAGAACATTGGGAAGCATGGATTGATCTCGTCAATTGATGAAAGGCCCGGTCAGAAGCGAAGGAGATTCCTCGTGAGCATAAAGGATGAGGCTGGAAGCATATATCAGTCAATATTGGATTATATCTTCGTGATAGGAGACGAGGAGCCTAGAATATCATTAGAGTCGGAGGCATAAAGGAATGTCCACGGAGAGATCCGAGCATAGGGCTGAAAGATCATATGAGAATCCGATGTTAAAGCCTAGGATAGAGAAGGTGGTAATTAACTGTTGCGTTGGGAAATCAGGTGAGCCCCTAGAGAAGGCAATGAAGATCCTTCAGGAATTGACGGGGCAGAAGCCGAGTATTCGAAGGGCGAAGAAGACTATAAAGGATTTTGGGATAAGGAGGAAGGAGCCGATCGCATGCGTGGTTACTTTGAGGGGAGAGCGGGCAAGGGAGTTTTTAAGCCGAGCTTTTCAGGCAGTCGATAATAGGATATCAAAGTCGTCATTCGATGGGATGGGAAACTTCTCTTTTGGAATAAAGGAGCACATAGATATTCCGGGCGTGAAGTATGATCCAGAGCTCGGAATAATAGGTATGGATGTATCAGTAGTTCTGGAACGTCCGGGATTCAGGGTTAAGAGAAGGAGAAGGGCGAGATCAAAGGTTGGAACGGAACATTTATTATCCCCCGATGAAGCCATATCATTCATAAGGGAAGAATTTAATGTTGAAATAGTGTAGGAGGCCGGCTTAATGGCGAAGAAGAACGTGAAGAAGGAGAGGAAGTTCGGTAAGGGTAGCAGACCCTGTAGAAGATGCGGCTCCTACGGCGCGGTAATACGGAGATATGGGCTCTACCTGTGCAGACAATGCTTCAGGGAAGTCGCTGAAAGCCTAGGCTTCAAGAAGTATCAGTAGGGGTGACCAGCAGCAGTGGATACCATCGCCAATGGATTGACTACTATAATGAACAATGAGGTTAGGAGAAAGAAGGAATGCCTAATCATGCCGGCCTCTAAGCTCCTCGGGAACGTTCTGAGAGTCTTCCAGATGAATGGGTATATCGGAGAGTTCGAGTTCATAGATGATGGAAGGAACGGGAAGATCAGGGTTCAGCTCCTCGGAAGAATAAATAAGTGCGGGGCTATAAGGCCCAGATACTACGTTAAGGCAAAGGATATTGAGATGTGGGAGAAGATTTATCTTCCATCCCGAGATATGGGTGTGCTTGTAATCTCAACTTCGGAGGGCGTAATGTCACATAGAGAGGCGAAGAAGAGGGGTATTGGAGGAAGCCTCCTAGCATACGTTTACTGATGAGAGGGTTCATGAATGCTTCAGGTTGTAGCTAGAAGCGTTGAGATTCCAGATGGCATAACCGTGAATGTTGATGGATTAAGGGTTGAGGTTACTGGGGAGAAGGGACGCTTGGTAAGGGACTTCTCGGGATCCCCATTTCCAGTAGAGATAAAGAAAGAAGATAATAGGATTGTAGTCTCAACTTATGACACTCGACGTAGATCAGTCGCGATGGTAGGGACGATATGCGCTCACATAAATAATATGATGAAGGGCGTAAGTAGGGGCTTCACATATAAGCTCAAAATAGTTTATGCTCACTTCCCAATATCCGTGAAGGTTGATGGAGACAAGGTTCTCATCGAGAACTTTCTCGGCGAGAGAGCCCCAAGGGTAGCGAAGATAGTCGGGGATACAAAGGTATTCGTGAAGGGAGATGATGTCATAGTTCAGGGCATAAACATAGAGGAGGTTGGGCAGACAGCGGCTAATATAGAGCAGGCGACGAGGATAAAGAATAAGGATCCACGGAAGTTTCTTGACGGCATATATGTCTATGAGAAGCATGAGGGACTTGAGGAATGAGTGTGGATATAGAGGAAAGAAAGAGGCTTATCGCCAAAAGGGAGAAGGAAAAGAAGAAGAAACCCAAGTTTGTTAGGCAGGAGAGCTGGAGATATAAGAGGATAAAGGAGAACTGGAGGAGACCGCGTGGAATAGACAGCAAGATGCGCCTTAAGGTTAAGGGCTGGCCTGCAAGCCCAAATGTTGGATATAGAGGACCAAAGGAGACCAGAGGCCTCCATCCATCAGCATACAGGGAAGTAATGGTCTTCAACGTTGATGACTTAAGCGGAGTCGATCCAGAGCTAGAGGCCATAAGAATAGCCTCCTGCGTAGGAAGCAAGAAGAAGGCGGAGATCATAAGGGAGGCAAGGGAAAGGGGAATACATATATTGAATGTTGGAGAGTTTAAGGAGCCTGAGGAGGCAACAGCGAAGAGCACATAGGAGGTTAAGATATGAGCCTGAGAAGTCAACGTAGAATGGCGGCTGAGATATTGAAGGCGGGAGAGGGCAGAATATGGATCGATCCGGAAAGAATTGAGGATGTCGAATTAGCGATTTCAAGGGAGGAGATAAGGAGGCTCATCCATGAGGGGGCCATCAGGAAGCTCCAGAAGAAGGGTGTAAGCCGAGCTAGAGCCCGCATACTACACGAGAAAAGGAAGAAGGGCAGGAGGAGGGGGCCTGGAAGCCGACAGGGAGCGAAGGGAGCACGGCTTCCAAGGAAGAAGGCATGGATGATCCGCATAAGGGCTCAGAGGAGGAGACTACGCGAATTAAGGGACAAGCGGATAATAACCAGAAGCGTCTATCGGAGGCTCTATATCATGGCCGGAAGTGGAGCCTTCAGATCAGTCGCGGCGATGGAGAGATACATAAGTGCACATAACCTTAGGAGGAGAAGGTAAGTGGCGAGAGGCCCATCCTACAATGTACCCTACCGCAGGAGAAGGGAGGGCAAGACGAACTATCACAGGAGAAAGAGACTTCTGCTCTCAGGTCTCCCAAGGCTCGTCGCGAGGAAGACGAATAAGCATATAATCGCACAGATGATCACGGCCTCTATTGAGGGCGACAAGGTCGTAGCCTCAGCGCATTCAAGCGAACTAAGAAAGAAGTATGGCTGGCTTGGAAGCCTAAAGAATCTCCCAGCGGCCTATCTGACAGGTCTAATCTGCGGATATAGAGCATTAAAGAAGAACGTTAAGAAGGCAATTTTGGATATTGGATTGCACAGTCCAACGAAGGGCGCGAGGGTATTCGCGGTAATGAAGGGATGCCTAGACGCCGGAGTCGAGATTCCACATGGAGAAGAGATCCTGCCCGACGAGAATAGGGTAAAGGGGCAGCACATAAGCGAATACGCAAATATGCTATCATCAAACCAAGAATTATACGCCAAAAGATTCTCAGAGTATCTATCGCGTGGACTGAGGCCAGAAGACATAACAGAACACTTCTCAGCTGTAAAAGAGAGGATAATAGCGGAATTCGAAGGCAAAGAAACAAAATAGACGGGATGGAAACCCGCAAACTTAAAACGCCGAAACATACGCATTCACGACAGAAAATGCTCATCAATGAGCATTTTGCACATTAGCGAGTAGAAATTGACATCTCTCTTTGTGCAGTTTTCCACACATGCAAAACATCGATCACAAAAAAGATATAAAAAGCAGAAATCATTATTAGGCTGAAACTAAAATATCCAGAAAAGTGAAAAGATTTGAAGGTAGACGAGTTTAAAGGGCTCATTGAAGCCCTCGAAAAGAATGATTCTCCCCAAGGGCTCCTAAAATACGACGCTGAAACTTCAAAGATGACGCTTGCGGGCATAACTGTCGTCCCAATACATGACTATTTCCTCCCAGCGGTCTTCGCGGCACTAGAAGGACAGATAGGGCCAGTCGCAAGAAGCCTAATAATAGGGTATGCGAGGGAGATCGGAGTTAAGGATGGAAGGGAGATCAGGGAGAGAATGCTAGAGGGGAAGGAGCCTACGATCAGGGCTGTAAGAGAAGCATCGAGGAGTATGTTCAAATCTTGGTGTCAAATAGGCTGGGGTAAACTTGTGAAGTTCGAAGTAAAGGAGAATTGCGCGGAGATCTCAAGATCAACCTCCTACGAGGGAGAGGGATATCTAAAACTCGGAAAGGGACCTGCCACGACTCCAAGATGCTGGATAGCCCTAGGCTACATAATAGGGTTCTTTGAGGGACTACTGAATAGAAAGGTTAAAGGTGAAGAGACGGAATGCATAGGGATGGGAGCCAAAACCTGCACATTTAAGATTGAATGGTAAATTAATTATGCCAGCGAGGCGTCTCCTACCTCCAAAATAATGCTAAATAAAATTAGTCTTGGACGTTTCAAAGGCTACTTAAACCTTATCTCGACGTAGTAAAGATTTCCCTCGATCCTATACCGTATTTGATGACCGGATTTTCTGAAGATATGCATCATACGCTTATTATCGATCATTACCCAAGCTATAAATCCATTTAAACCTCGTTTCTTAGCTATTTCGCAGAGGTAATTAAAGAGTATGGTGCCTAACCCCCTATTTTGCCAGTCATCTCTGACAACCAACGCAACTTCAGCGAAGTTTGTGTTTGGTATTCGTGAGTAGCTTCCGATGGCGATCATATCTTCCTTCTCTCCATTCAGAACAGTTCCCACCAATACCATTTCATTGTTATAATCGATGATGACGTATGGCCATATTCGCTTAAGTGGAAAAGCTCTTAATGAACCTAAGTATCTTTTTTCCACAGACTCTTTAGAAAGAGCATAGAAGAGATGCTGCTTCATTGTAGCATCGGATGGCCTTATCGGACGTATAAGAACTTTACTACCATCTTTTAGAGTGACATATTTCTTGAGTTCCTCTGGATACTCGGTTTCTGGAAATGGCAGAACCTCCTGAGGTACATAATGATGCTCCTTCGCCCAATTAAGAAGGTCATTCCTAAACTTGGGATGGGCTATGTTAATCAGCGATAATGCCCTCTCCCTTATAGTCTTGCCGCGGAGATGCGCTATTCCATATTCAGTTACGACATAGTCTACATCTCCTCTAGTCAAAACAACACCGGCTCCGGGGCTTAGAAGTGAACGTATTCGAGAAATCTTTCCCTCCTTGGCAGTCGATGGAATAACCGTTATTGCTTTCCCACCCTCGGAGAGCATGGCTCCCCTTATGAAATCCGCTTGCCCTCCCAAGCCGCTGTAAAATTTGTATCCTAATGAATCCGCACAGACCTGTCCCGTCAAGTCTACTTCTAAGGCTTGATTTATCGCAACCATTTTCTTATGCTGACTTATTACTATCGGGTTATTCACGTAATCAGATTCATAAAATTCAACCATCGGATTGTTATCTATAAAATCGTATAGGCGCCGCGTTCCCATGGCGAATGAAGCGATTATTTTTCCTCGATTTATAGTCTTCTTCGCGCATGTCACAACTCCCTCCTCAACGAGGTCTACAACTCCCTCAGTCAAAAGTTCAGTGTGAATTCCCAGATCCTTCTTGTCAACGAGAGAGTCGAGAATTGAGTCAGGAATGCTTCCGATGCCTATTTGGAGAGTGGATCCGTCATCTATAAGTTCTGATACGTACTTTGCGATTCTCTCTGAAAGAATGTCCTTTTCCGGTCGGGGACACTCTAAGATCGGCTCATCATGCTCCACTACGACATCAATGTTATTGATGTGAATAAAACTGTCTCCTAGAACCCGTGGCATCTGACGATTAACTTGTGCGATGACGAGCTTTGCATTTTCAGCCGCGGTTTTTGTGATCTCAACTGAAACTCCAAGACTGCAGAATCCATGCTCATCTGGAGGCGTAACTTGTATTAGAGCGACATCTATTGTGATCATACCGCTCGATATCAGCTTAGGAAGCTGAGATAAGAAGACGGGAGTATAATCCGCTCTTCCCTCCGCAACTGCTTGACGCGTATTTATTCCTACAAAAAAGGCATTCATGCGAAACCTATCTGAATATCTGGGTTCTGTATAAGGAGCCACGCCGAGCGTATGCACATGGAGAATCTCGTTATCAGCTAGATGATCCGCCTTCTCAACTAAACCTTTTACGAGATATTGAGGCTCACCGCATGCGGAGCCAATGAATATGTGATCGCCAGTCTTAATGAGGCTTAGAGCCTCTTTTAGAGAATATTTTTTATCATCATAACTTCTCTTACGTAAATCGCTAACATCGTTTCTCCTCATAAGATTGAACCTTCCGTCTTTTAGATGCTGGCTTATATTGTTGGTTCTAAAAACAGCTAGGAGGAGATATACATAAATATTTAGTTTCCTTTCTTAACGAGGCAGAGAAGCCTCCATCCGGCTCTGAGGAGCATTAGTACATGAAGCTCGAGAAATTCTTCAATCCGAGATCCGTCGCGGTTATAGGTGCAAGCAGAGAACCTAGAAAGGTAGGTCATAAAATTCTCAAGAACCTTATAGATTATGGATTTAAAGGCGAAATTTATCCAATTAACCCTAATGCTGAAGAGATACTTGGGTGTAAATGCTACAGTAGCGTCCTCGATGTGCCTTCAGAGATAGACCTGTCTATAATCGCGGTGCCCTCAAGGATTGTCCCCAATGTGGCCGAAGAATGCGGCGTTAAAGGCGTTAAAGGCATAGTGGTCATATCTGCAGGATTCAGCGAAACTGGAAGGGAAGGGGCTAGATTAGAGAAGAAACTCTTAGATATCTGTAGAAGATATGGCATGCGCATGCAAGGACCAAACTGTTTGGGCATCATAAATACTGCAAGTCGATTGAATGCTTCATTTGCCACTGCAAATCCGCCGCGGGGAAGAGTAGCATTTATCTCGCAAAGCGGAGCGTTGGGAAGCACAATTCTTAATTGGGCAATTCAAAAAAACATAGGTTTTTCATCATTCATAAGTCTTGGAAATGAAGCGGACTTAAACGCGGCTGACTTCCTAGAGGCATTAAGTGAGGATGAAGAAACAAAGGTTATAGGCCTATACATGGAGGGAGTGAAGGATGGAAGGCGCTTTTTGAAGGTATCCCGGGAATTATCGAGGATAAAGCCGATAGTAGCCTTAAAAGCTGGAACTACCGATGTAGGGATTAGAGCTGTTTCTTCACATACGGGATCTCTAGCGGGCTCCAACGTATCCTTTTCAGCGGCATTCAAGAAGGCAGGGATTCTCAGAGTAAATACGCTTGAGGAGCTCTTCAATCTGGTCTTAGCCCTTGAAGAGCAGCCTCCCCCAAAAGGCAAACGAGTGTTAATAGTTACGAATGGAGGCGGCCCGGGCATATTAGCCGCCGACGCATGCGAGAAGAACGGATTGGAACTACCATCTCTGGAGTATCACATCAGAGAGGACCTTCGCAGAATGTTACCTCCACATGCAAGCGTAAACAATCCAGTGGATGTTTTGGGAGATGCTGATGAGAGCCGCTATGAGATCGCATTAAGTGCTGGCTTAAAGAGCTCTAGGATCGATGGAATAATCGTGATCTTAACTCCGCAGGCAATGACGCCAACAGAGAAGATCGCCAATGTAACGGCGAAGTTGAATCGGATGAGCAGGAAACCGATCATATCGGCATTCATGGGCTTAGAAGACGATTCTCTGGCGATTAAAATCCTAAGGAGAAATGGAGTACCAAATTATGAGTTCCCAGAGGACGCAGCATACGTCCTAAGCAGAATGTATGAGTATCAAGTTGTATCTTCACGTAGAAGAGAGAAGCCTCCCATCTTCCCGGATATAAAACTCGACGAGATCAATGAAATAATCACGCAGGCCCATAACGAGAATAGATTGAACCTCACAATAGAGGAATCCATTCAAATATGTAGGGCATCTGGAATACCGACGCCTCCAGCAGCAGTCGCGAGGTCAAGGAATGAAGCTATAGAAATAGCAGAATCAATTGGATATCCAGTTGCGATGAAGATAGTCTCGCCGAGCATCCTCCACAAAACGGATGTTGGGGGAGTAATATTAGACGTTCAATCAAGCCAGGAGGTCAAAAATAATTATGATAAACTCCTAAGAAGAGTCCATACACTTATGCCCCATGCTAGGGTTCAAGGGGTTCTAATCCAGAAGATGGTGCCCAAAGGAAGGGAGGTCATAGTAGGCTGCATAAGAGATATACAATTCGGCCCCTTGATGATGTTCGGTTTAGGCGGAATATACGTTGACTTCCTAAGGGACGTTTCATATAGGCTCTGCCCCATAACGCGGATGGAGGCAGAAGAGATGATCCGTGAAACCAAAGCCTATACGTTACTTAGAGGTGTTAGAGGAGAGCCTCCATCAGATATAAACTCCGTAATAGATGTGATCCTTAGGCTCTCATACCTCATGAGTCAAATAAGGGGCTTCTCTGAGATGGAGATAAACCCGCTCCTCGTCTATGAGAGGAGCAGGGGATGCTCAGCAGTAGATATAAGAGTCACGCTCTCAAAGAAAATATGAGATGAGGAAAGAGAGGAAATGGTGGAAAAGGCAATATATTTAGCCTCGACGGAGGAGTATGCTGGAAAGAGCATAGTGGCTATGTCCTTGGCGCTAAAGGCAAAGGATCTGGGCATAAAGCCTGGATACTTCAAGCCCATAGGCGTGGAGACGGCTGGTAGAGCTAGAGAGACAGTAGATGAAGATGTCGAGTTGATGATCAATCTTTTAGGGTTGAAGGGAGACTCGAAGATTTACTCTCCAATAACTCTGAGGAGAGACCTATTCCTAGAAGATTTCGCCGTCAAGGAACCCTCAAAATATGTGGATATGATACTATCAGCCTACGAAAAGGCAAGCGTAGAGAGCGATCTAATGCTGATTGAGGGAGCGTCAACGCTGCACTCCGGGGCATTCCTAAACTGTCAAGCCCCCCATCTCTCCTCAAAGCTAAAAGCCGAGTTCCTTCTAATATCCAAATTCAAAAATGATCATATAATCGATGAGATCCTACAAGCCCGAGAATACGCATTAAGATGGAACGTGAAGATCACAGGCGTAATAATCAATAAGGTTCCTAGGGGCAGGATAAATAGGGCAGAGGAAGTCATCAAGCCATTCCTAGAGGAGAGGGGCATTAAAGTGCTTGGGATAATCCCTGAAGATAGGATATTAAGCGCCGTTCCGGTGAGGGAGATATGCGAGACCGTCGGAGGCAGGATACTCGCCGGAGAAGAAGGCATGGATAGGCTAGTCGAGGCCGTCTTGGTAGGAGCGATGACTCCTGAAAGCGCTATGAGATACTTTCAGAAGGCGGAGAACGAGCTTGTAATCACAGGAGGCGACCGGACGGATATAGTCTTCGCAGCCCTAGAGGCAGGTGCAAGAGCCATAATCCTAACTGGCAATTTATATCCAAGCGTCAAGATATTCCCGAGGGCCGACGAGCTGAAGGTTCCGCTGATACTAGTCCCATATGACACATACACGACTCTCCAGATGGTTCAGAGGATAGTTGGGAAGATAAGACCATCTGATAAAAAGAGGATCGAAAGGGCAAAGAAACTCGTAACAGAAAATATCATGTGGAAGCCAATTCTCATGGATGAATAGGCCGAGAGACATAAAATGTCAAAACGAGGTGGCGGACATGCCGATCAGACAGCCGATCGTATGCATTCTAGGACACGTAGATACCGGAAAGACCCTGCTCCTAGACAAGATCAGAAAGAGCAGCGTTCAGGCAAGAGAGGCAGGCGGGATCACGCAGCACATCGGAGCGAGCTTCTTCCCACTTGAAACGCTAAAGGAGATCGCTGGTCCACTCCTAAGGAGGGTCGGCGGAGAAATAAGAATACCCGGCTTGCTCGTCATAGATACTCCGGGACACGAGGCATTCGCTAATCTAAGGCGTAGGGGCGGCGGAGTCGCGGATATAGCGATTCTCGTAATCGACATCCTACATGGATTTGAAGCTCAAACCTACGAGTCCCTGGAGATACTTAAGTCTAGGAAGACACCATTCCTAGTCGCCGCAAATAAGATAGATAGAATTCCAGGATGGAAGCCCCAGCCAACATACTCATTCCTAGAGTCCTATAGGCATCAAGATCCATACGTTAGGCAGACACTAGATGAATACATATACCGGATAATAGGTAAATTCTCAGAGCTCTCATTCAGAGCCGATAGATTCGATAGAATAAAGGATTTCACACGCACAGTAGCG
The DNA here is from genome assembly GCA_003661975.1 of Candidatus Bathyarchaeota archaeon. Classification (GTDB taxonomy): domain Archaea; phylum Thermoproteota; class Bathyarchaeia; order Bathyarchaeales; family DTEX01; genus B63. The sequence continues at coordinate 22,077 of QMXE01000002.1, read as the reverse complement.
ATCGTCCCGACAAGCGCCAAGACTGGTGAGGGCATAACGGAGCTCGTCGCAGTCTTAACTGGATTAACCCAACAATATCTCAGAAGGAGACTCCAGACAACGAGGGGACCAGCAAAGGGCACGATCCTAGAGGTTAAAGAGGAGGTTGGGTTAGGAGTCACCGTCAATGCGATAATATACGATGGGATACTTAGAAAGGATGATATCATAGTTCTTGGAGGAAAGAGCGGGCCTATCGTAACGAATGTCCGAGCTCTCCTACTGCCAAAGCCCCTCGACGAGATCAGAGATCCGAGAGATAAGTTCTCATCAGTAAGCGAGGTCTCGGCGGCCGCTGGTGTGAAAATAGCGGCGCCTAACTTGGAAGATGCACTTGCAGGAGCCCCCATCTATGTTGCTTCATCGAAGGATGAGATCGAGCGTTTAATGAATGAGATATCTGAGGAAGTTGAGAAGCTCAGAATCTCAACAGACGCGAATGGAGTGGTTCTGAAGACCGATGCCCTCGGCTCCCTAGAGGCGATAGCTGAAAGCCTAAAAAGAAATAATGTTCCGATAAGGCTTGCCGATGTGGGGGATGTCTCAAAGCGAGATGTGATGGAGGCGGCTGTTGTAAGGGAGAATGAGCCTTTATATGGTGTCATCTTAGCATTTAACGTTCGAGTCCTACCTGACGCTGAGGAGGAGGCCAAGAATCGGAAGATACCGATCTTCCGTAGCAACATAATCTATCACTTGATAGATGATTATGTTAGGTGGATGGAGAGGGAGAAGGAGGAGAGGGAAAGAGGCGAATTCGAGAATCTGGTAAAGCCAGCGAAGATTAGGATTCTGCCCGGCTATGTCTTCCGTAGAGCTAAGCCTGCAATAGTGGGCGTTGAGGTCTTGGCTGGAACGATAAGGCCGAGGCTCAGCTTGATGAATAAGGAGGGCAAGGAGATCGGGGAGATACTTCAAATTCAGGATCGCGGAAAGCCAATATCAGAGGCTAAAATGGGATCCCAAGTTGCCATCTCGATCAATAAGCCAATAGTTGGCCGTCACATAGATGAGGGAGACATCCTCTACTCAAGCATACCGGAATCGCATGCGAGAAAGCTATTCTCAAAATTCTCTGAGAGATTAAGCTTGGATGAACTTAAATGCCTAAACGAGATAGCAGATATAATGAGCAGAAAGAAACCATTCTGGGGAAGATGATCCTCCTACACGGCTCCGTATCCCCCAACCGCGAAAAGTATGAATGCTATTATCATCCCGGCAATAACCATTTGAAGTCCATACATAATCATCTTCTCCCCTGCTACATGCCCCAAAAATAGACCTAAAGCGAAGAGCTCGCTGAAGGCGAGGATCGTAGAGATCACGTATGAGCTCCAAATAGATAAGCCTCCAAACATTGATATGATGAAAGGAATCAAGGAAATTATTGCCGTTAACGCTGGAGATAAACCATCCACAAGGGCTGCTAACACCTGAGCAAACTCTGAGGCGCTCTGCTGCAGTGAATCATCAAGATCGCTAAGTATAGACTCCTCAAGATCCTTAATTATCCTTCTACGCTCAGCCTTCTCAGTAATATAGGCTCCGAAAAGCCCTGAGACTCCCATTGCGAGACATGCGCCCAGACCAGCCATAACGATCACGTAGGGCTCCTTAACCTTAGCGGCCCATGAGCCCAGAATTATTCCTAGAGCAGTCATTGAACCGTCCATACCATTCTGAACGAAATATCTCCTGGCTATATCGCCTATATGAGTTATCTTTATGTAAAGCCTTATCCGATTGATTATCCTATTTAGGGATCCCATGCCTCAATATCACTTCTGAAGGGCTTCTCAATTTATGGATTGATCGAAGACTCCTTCTGAACGACAACCTCATCTATGCTATGTATGACGGCTCCATGATTCTTCATTAGCTTCTGCACATTGTCTAAGTCGATATTCCTCCCTTCAATAGTCACCTTCACGCTCTCAGTATTCTGGTCTATCTCGACAAGCGATACTTTTACATCCTCGACATTCGGCAATGAACATAACGTTGAGGCGAATTCTGGAAGCGGAGGATCGCGCAGCTTTAAAACATCCAATACAACACGCTTAATGCTATGTTGCACCTTAAGTGGTTTCCTCCGAAAGCTCAATTAACAATCCTCCTAATAAGCTTTATTCCTTAACGTGAAGAATAGACATGGATACTGCATGCTGGACTGCTCTCTACTGAAGATTCAAGTTCGAACCTGACCTGTTCATCTACTAACTCTCTTAGTTACGGCTCCCACACTGAAGGTGAAGCCGCAGTTCTCGCATGTAATGGTATAACGGCCAGTAGGCCTTAATCTCCGGGATCTACATTTCGGACAGCTGAGACGCTTGACTAAGACATCTATTGACTCTTCAGGGGCATAGAATAGTGTTGGAGACTTAAAGGCCTTAAAGGCTACAAATATCAATAATCCCACTGCAACCGTTGCAAATATTAAGATCGCATAAACTATAAGCTCCGGAATTTTAACTTCCCCTCATACCTTTAATCTTGCATTTTCTAATAAGCTTTCTGGTCTGCAAATAATCATTCACCTAACATACCGAATGGTCTTATGCCTTTATCCAGAAATGGACTGTTGATCCCAGCTAACACAATGGTCACCTTTATCATGCCCTGCATCTTACTATTTACCCTCGCTCCCCAAGAGACCTTAGCGTCCGGAGCAATCCTGCTCACAACAATCTCGCCAGCCTTAGTAACATCTTCCAATGTCATGTCATCTCCGCCTTCGATATGAACCAGAGCGCCCCTACAAGTACTAAGATCATCAATGTCCAAAAGCTGAGTGCCCAGTGCCTTCTCAGTTGCATCCTCAACCTTCCTGTCTCCCTGAGCCTCTCCAATACCAATGGCGCAAACCCCGCTACCGGTCATTATGGCCTTCAAGTCGGCAAAATCCAAGTTAACAAGGCTTGGCACGGATATGGTCTCCGAAAGATTCTTTATGAACGTTGCAATCAGCTCATTAGCCACCCCAAAGGCCTCAGTCAGAGGCAGGTTGCCAGCCACTCTCCTAAGCCTATTATTGTCGATCACAATTACAGCATCGCATATCTCAGTAAGCCTTTTCAATCCCTCCCTGGCCTTAATCAACCTAGCTCTCTCAACATGAAACGGGATCGTAACGACGGCTAAGACGAGGGCGCCTAAATCCTTAGCTATCCTCGCAATGACGGGAGAGGCTCCAGTTCCAGTTCCCCCGCCTAGACCAGCCGTTATAAAGACTAGGCTTGAACCAGACATCACCTTCTCAATATCCTCTGCCGCCTCCTCAGCCGCTTTAGCTCCCTGCTCTGGGAATCCTCCACATCCCAGTCCCCCACAAATGTTATAGCCAAGCAGAATCTTCCCATCAGCCTTTGATATGCTCAGGTGCTTCGCATCCGTATTCAGAGCGTATATCCTGGCCCCCATCACTCCCTTCTCCTTCATCCATGAGACTATGTTGCATCCGGCTCCGCCGACTCCAAAAATGCTTATCCGCGGGATGGCTTCCCTAGCGATCTCCTCTATTGATTTACCAGATAATGAATGCATCCCGGAGCTTCCAGCATCACTCATAGGTATCACTCCAATTAGATTTAACGACAAGTTCGATTTCTATTATAATGATGTAAATATAAAGATTTCCTAAGTTATCCTTAAGGTTATCCAAAAATTTCCATTTGTTCATCCAAATCGGATCGGAAGTAAGTGTTTTCTTTAGGGATAATTGGATTGAAGCCTTAAATATTAAGAGCGACAATGAGAGATTAATCTCATGGAGGCCTTCAGATGAGGCGAATCTCCATAGCATTACAGTTATACTCGGTTCGAATGGAGTGTGAGAGAAACCTCTATGGAACTCTTGAGGAGATCGCAAAAATGGGATATGAAGGTGTAGAATTTGCTGGATACTATAATCGCACGGCTGAGGAGCTTAAGGAGATGCTTGATGACCTAGGATTAAAGGTCGCTGGAAGCCATATTGAAATCAACGATTTAATAGGAGAGAATCTTGAAAAGACGATCGAATTCAATAGGATTCTAGGCAATAAATATCTGATCGTTCCTGGTCTTCCAGAGGAGATGAGGAAGTCAAAGGATTCATGGATTAAGGCTGCTCAGCTAATAAATGAGATTTCTGAAAAGCTCAAGCCCGAGGGAATGCGGACGGGATACCATAATCATACAGTCGAGTTCGCGCTGACTGATGGAGAGAGACCTTGGGACATATTCTTCAAAGAGGCTAAGCCAGAAGTGATAATGCAACTAGACACGGGAAATGCCATGAGGGGAGGATTATCAGCAGATGATGTAATCAATATAATCCGGAAGTATCCGGGAAGAGCCGTAACAGTACACCTAAAAGAATTCTCATCCAAAAATGAAAAGGCATTGATTGGGGAAGGCGAGATGAAGTGGGAGGAATTCTTCAGGGCATGCGAGACCGTAGGTGGAACCGAATGGTATATCATCGAGCAGGAAACCTATGCATATCCACCCCTAGAATGCGTCAGAAGATGCCTCGAAAACCTTAAAAGAATGCTCTAGATCGGCCGCTAAAGATCAACATATCGGTATCTTCCCATAGGCGAGCTTCATGCAGAAATCTTCTATCTCATCAAGCCTGTAATCCACAACTCTCTCTGATCTTCTCCTTATTTTATCAAATGGCTCCGTTCCGTCCGGTATTATCTGAACGGCGGTTATTAAAGGCTGATCTATTGGACGTCCAATCTTGCTTAGCATCCAAACATAAACTTCCCGAATCCCTGAGACGCTTGCGTAAATATCCTTGGCGATCTCATGCGTCAGCAAATTGTATATCTTCCCAACGTGGCTCACTGGATTCTTGCCTGCAGCAGCCTCTGAGCATTGAGGTCGATTGAGCGAGATCACACCATTTACGCGGTTTCCTCTTCCTACCTGGCCTGAATCAGCCCCGTCGGCGCTCGTGCCGAGAACCGTTAAGTAAATGCCATCTATGCCCCTCCCTGGCACATCTAATGTGTTCAGCTGAATTTTTATCTCTTCAAATCCGCTGTTCCTCTCAACGAACTCTCTTATCTCCTCCAAAATTATGGACTTCTTCTCGAAATAGTCCTTTTCATTTTCGATAAAACGATCAACAAAAGCCATCGATATTATAAGTTCTAAACTCCTATCCCTTCTAAGACCCATAACTTTAATATCCTCTCCGGATTCAGGAAACCTCTTCTTAAACTCTGGGGAGTTCAAATATTTCTCGGTTGATAAGACTATCTTTTCAGTCTTGGTCATGGGTGCCCATCCAACCGCAGCTGAGGTATCGTTCGCCTCTAAGATTCTCCCTCCCCTCTTGAATATATCGGTTAACGCTGATGATCCGGGCTGTATCTCGATCTGATAGTGCACATGCTCGTCTGGATCTACAAACCTCAAATTCTCTCTAAACCATCTCTTTGCCGTCTCGATGGCTATCTCTCTAACAGGGATCTTTATTCCATTCGCTTCAAAGGTTGCTCTGTCCCCAAAGATGAGTTTCATCGGTTTCTTAATGACGCCGCCGCCAAATCTAGTCTCCACCTCACCCGCTGCAAGAAGAGACTTGTCAATGTTATGATGTAAGATCGTTCCGAACTTCTCAATATATTCCCTACTCAGTCTAACTGAAACCTCATTCATTATGGAGTCGCAGATCGTATCGGGATGTCCCAGACCCTTCCTCTCAACAACTTCTATTCTCTGTTCTTCCAAAGGAAGATTCTTCATTTCTGTAATAATAATATTCCTCAAGTCTATCAGTTCTCCTTCGAAATGAATATACATTAAACGTAATATTACATAAAAATTTTATGCAATATTTTGCATATCACCCCACAAAAATGATATATCTGAGAAGATTCCAAGGATTCTTTAGAAAATAACTGCTAGTTATAAAAATGATCATTAAAGGCTCAATTTTGAAGAAGATGCGGCTGGAAGCTGGCTTGACACAGAGTCAGCTAGCCAGGATGGTTGGAGTATCACAGGCTCATATAGCGAAGATTGAGAATGAGAAGGTAGATCCTAGGCTTTCAACTGTGAATAAGATACTTGAGATCCTCATGAACAAAAAGAGGAGGAAATGCAGTGAGATCATGACGAAAGACGTAATAGTCACAAGCCCAAAAGAGAAGATTAAGAATGTAGCGAGGATCATGGTGGAGCATGCGATCTCCCAGCTACCAGTCTTAGATGGGGAAAAGATCGTTGGGATGATTACTGAAGAGGGGATAGTAAGGCATTTAAGCCCGGATCTTTCAGAGGAGCCTGTTGAGAAGATTATGGAGCCGCCTCTGCCCAGCGTCTCAGATGATACAGATTTAGTCACTGTGAGATCGATCCTCGAGTCTCACCCCGGAGTCCTAGTTATGAGAAAGGGAAGGCTCGTAGGGATCATAACTCGATCAGATCTTCTCAAGGTATTGTAACAAATGAATCAGCGAAGAGATGAGAATCTCCTAGCTGCCTCAACCATGTTCTTAAGCTTTCTAATCGAAACGGTATATGCCTCCTCCTTGCTTAGATTCTGCGCTGAGAGCTTCCTGAAGCCGCAGTCAGGAGTAAAGATTATGCAATCATCATAATCCCTGAATCTCACCATCAAGTCTAAAATCTCATCTACAGTTTCAACATGGGCATTAGATGCGGATACGCATCCCACAGAGAGGATCTTTTCGTTCTTCCTCAATTCCTCCGGTTGATAAACCTCAATATTCTTTGGGGTATCGTGAAATTCATGGCTTAAGAAGTCTAGGCTGGTTTTGAGCAGTATGCTACTGAGCTTAGGTGATATTCTGCCGCAAATGTGAGTTCCAACGATTCTTTCTCCACAAGCCTCCCTAAGGTCATTAAATATTCTAATAATGTCTTCTTCGTAGCCAAATATGGATCTTGAGCCGACAATTACACTTAATATTGGCTCGTCAATAGCGATCATCTCCGCGTATCTTGAGGCTTCCCTGCAGCAAATCATCACTATATCTGCTATTTGCCTAACTAATCTTAGATTTGAAACCGCAGTATTGAAGGGGAATATGCCTTTGCCTCTTCGAATGCAAGAAGCAAGCGTAAAAGGTCCTGTGATAGGAGCCTTTATTCTAACCTTTCTCCTCATTCCAGTCTTCTCTAAATACTGAATAGTCCATAAGAGGATATCTAATCCTGGAACGGATCTCGGATCTTTGAGATCTTCGCCGCTCAATTTATATTCTCCATTCTCAAATATCAATCCAACATCTTGATCTAGTAGGTCATCAAGGAATTGTTTATCCATATCCGCCAGTTGAGGATATGCGGGAAAATCGATTCCAACGCTTATTAGGTCATCAACGCATTTCCTTCGGTTATCAATGGTATCATCGAGCGGGAAGCTTCCGATGGTAGATGTGAAAACTCCCTCCAGTTGCAATGCTGACACCAATGTATCATCTTAGTTGGCAAAACAAAAATCTTGTTCCTTAGATTCCGCGAGAGATCCTCAATAACTAACCATCTATAAGCCTTAAGGTCTCGAATCCCTCTAAAATAATTATGGAGTTACATTTCTTGCAGAGAAGAGAGAGATTCTTTAATGATCCGTCCTCAAAAGTCTCCATATCAATTATCTTATATACTCTCTCGGAATCATCGTCGGGAGAAATTATAGCTCCGCATGATGGGCATGGAAAGTCTCCATCACCCTCGATCTTATTCAAGTCGATCCTGAATACTGAAGTCTGCTTCATTTTCCTTCCCTTCTCGCGGCTCCGATATAGATTTTCCATATCCTCTTTTAAAGGTGATGAACCACGAATCCATTCATCACATACCGATTTAGAAGAATAGCGGATAAAAATTCCGGAAGGAAAAATGCCTGGGTGCTATTCCTTTTTGGAGATGGGGTTTAGACGGCGGATTCATAAGGGATTTAATTACTGAAAAATTTAATGATTTCTAGAGTGCCAGGTCATAAAGGCTGGTTGCAGATGAAGAGCAAATACCTCCTATACGCTTTATTCTCATCCGTCTTTCTCATATTATTATATGCCACATCAGTGTATGAGATCTCCGCGAAAGATAATCCCTTATTCATGTCTGGAAATCGGACATATATATGCAAGCCTGTCTACCCTGTAAAGATTAATGCTTCACAAATTCCAATCGGCGAAAAATGGACTTTCATATATCCATTAAAAAAGGGCTCCAATTATCACATATACTTCATCGGAGATTGGATAGGCTCAAAGACAGACTATGATATTTACATTTATGATCCCATAGGTAATCTGGTGGCTGTTCACACGGCATCAGCGGGTTTCCCTGAGCATCTGGGAAACACGATTGATGATCCATTCTTCACTCCGAAAAAGACTGGAAACTACTGTTTCGTAATACTTAACGATCCAAAAGAGAGTGGCGGTGAAGATGCGGCTACATTAATGGTTATTGAACATCTCAGGTGTAATAGGTGGTATAAGAAGTATATTAAAGGAAAAGTTGGCTTGTCATCCTCTTATGAAACGAGATGGGCATACGAATTCTTAAGCAACAGTGAAAGGATCGAGATTATAGTTGACGTTCCGGATACACTTGACCTATACGAGGTTCGATTGTATCCTATGGCAAATCCATCAAAGGGGATAGGAGAGAACATAAGCGGCTATCCAGTAGCATGGGAACCAGGACTCTATGGCAAACTGGACTCTTCGGGATGCTATGGCGGATATAACCTAGATGATGACGGCTTCAGACATGAGGAGCTAACGTCAAGCTGCGAATTTCCCGGACAAGATCTAATTATAAATTATACTTCTCCATTCAAGGGAGATACAATACTGTATCATCTAGTTTTCATAGGTGAGGATGGAGAGGGAATAATTAAATTCATGATAAAGACGGATTTTAAGCCGCCATCCATCAAACTGCAAACAAACATCAGCAGGGTGCGTGCTGGACATGGAACTATAATAAGCGCTGAAATATCTGATGAAGATTCTCTAAACTCGGTTTTTCTATGCTACACGAACAATTCTTGGGCGTCGAAGAACTGTACACCGATGAAGAGAACATCGGAGGGAACCTATATTGGGATCATACCGGCCTATCCAAAGGGAAACAGAATAGACTATAAGATAGTCGCGGTTGATATGGCCGGAAACTCCGCTGAAGCCCTAGGCCACTATATAGTCAAGGATGAAACCTCAATCTCATTTAATATTTCAAAAACCGCCGTTTACGTTGGAGAAAAGATTAAAGTCTCAGGCCGCATGTCCCACGGCGATGATAATATACTATTAAATTTCACATCGGGAAGAGATCGCGTTGTAAAATCGATCGATGTTGGGGCCGACGGTTCATTCAGTTATGAATTCACGCCGAGCTCTCCTGGAAAATGGACTGTTAAGGCGGTGTATCCGGGAGGGAAAATGTATTTTGGTGCGGAGACCCGCGAAAAGAGTTTCTTTGTAATGAGAATACCTACATCGATCGAATTATCGCTTAGCAACCATACCATAAATATCGGTGAGAGCATCATCATGGAGGGAAGTCTCAGCCCAATTATTAAGGAAGGAGCAGTCAATATTCAGATTATAGCGCCGAATGGTTCAGTCATTAAAAAGAGGATCATTGTTGACTCTCAAGGAAGATTTAAGCTTGAATTTAAGCCGTCGATGCCGGGAAGATGGAGTATACAGGCTTTCTATAATGGAGATGAGAATCATTCGTCGTCAAGAAGCAAAATAGAAGAGTTAATGGTGAATGAGACGTGGATGAATAAGCTTGTGGGGCTTCTAAGTCAATTCATGCTTTATATAGTCGCGGCTATCGGCGGAGCAGTAGCTCTCGTAGTATTCATCATATATCGACGGAGAAGTGAATATGAGTAGCTGAGAAATTCAGTAACCATCTAATGTCCGTTGTCTCCCCATCTTAGACATACGATCCACTATCATATGGAATTTATCCCTTACGGGCAAATATGCTTCCCTATAGAATCTCTGCTGATCCAATAGGACATCCCTAGAGAATCCCTCAAGATACTTAATTGCGGCCTTCCAAGCTTCATTATAGGGTATCGACGCGGCCTCTATACGCCTCGCTATCTGCAAGTCATAGTCCCTCGGTGACTGCTCAGTTCCGCCGATAATGAACCATCCATTGTTGGACAGATACGCCGTTTCATTACCGATCTGTTCGGCTTTAACCTCTGAAGGCCGCGTCCTCCCCGCTCCGAGTCTGGATCCTCCTCGAGTTAGCCTGTCACGGGCATATCTTTTAGCCCAGGCGTAGAAGATCGCCCTATTAAGGCCAAACGATTTGGCTCTCTCAATATCCCCCTTAATGAGGTAATAGCGTGCGGCTTGAAGAAGCCCCATCACTTGAAATCTTCCAAGTTTCCTATACGAAGATGTAAGCGTCTCCGCCACTCTTTTCTCAGCGGAAATATACGTATGTTTTCTTCTTGGAGCCTCAGCCCAGCCGTCATATCCGCCTATCTCTGCTAGGGCTCTCTCGGCAAGATCATCTCCCTCTCCATCTTCATAGTCTCTCCATGAGGGATCATGGTGAAACCTCTCGATTTCAGCCCATTCCGGAGAAAAATCGCATATGGCGTTAGGTTTAAAGCAGACACAGCATAGATCCAGCTGTCTATGAAGTGAGAGCGGAGCCGTAAAGACCCTCTTTATATCCATCTTATTCTCGACTCTTAATGGTCTCTCACCTTTAAGTGGGGTCTTCTCGGCCAATTCGATAAGTTGACTTTTAGTCTTCTTTAAGATGTATTCTACAATTGAAAATGAAACATCGAGAGGATTATGCTTCTCTAGTATCCTCTTCGAGAATGCCCTCTCATGTATATGAATGTGTATTCCTCTACCTGACCACTTCAAATAGACCGAGCGGCTTATCCCCTCCTTCTCTAATCGGTCAACGATGATCTCAGAGGCTTTAAGGGCGTATTCCCACGTCTCCAGGTCGGCATCGACATCCCATATTGGCGTGGAACTCACGATATTGCTCGATTTTCCAGTATCATCTTGATTCTCCAGCTTCTCATATAGATTCACAGAGGCATAGAACGTTCTGGGCTTAAAAAATTTAAATCTATTAAGGAGCATATCGATGTCTTCTGGCTTGCTTATAGTTAATGGAGCACCCTTCCTAGTGTATCGGAGAAATGCCCTCCCGCCACTACGTTGAATGCCCTCTAATGCAATCCATCTTCCACTGCAATACGCCGTGATCTCATCTCTCACTTGAGGCTTAGAATAATATGCCAATACATCCTTAAACTCCAAAGTTCATCAATAATGATCTTGTCGCGTCCCCTTAAATCTCTTTAATCGAGGTAATACTCTCTGCATATAGTAATAGTACTGCTTCAAATTCTCTCAAGCCACTTCGACGATTAGGTTGCAGCCTCAATATGCCTATACTTTCCTACAATAAAATCGTCGATTAGAAAAAATTGGTGAAAATTTTTGGTTAATGTGGGTTTCGAATAGTTTAGTCTCCGAGAAACTCTCGGGCTTTCGCCCTTATAAATTCAAGTCCATCTTTGGCTATAGCATCTGTGCTTGGCGCTAGCTCACGCCAAGTAGCGGTGGAGGCTGCTACCTCCATTATCTCAGGAGTGAAGGATTCAATGACGAGCCATCTATTGTAGCCTATTTCTGAAAGAGCCTGAAATACTTCATCCCAATTTACATGTCCTGTTCCTGGGATTCCTCTGTCATTCTCGCAGCAGTGCATATGCCACAGAAGATCCCCTGCACGCTTTATTGGGTCATAAAAGTTCTTCTCTTCTATATTCATGTGGAAGGTGTCTAGGTGAACCTTTATGTTCGGCTCACCAATATCCCTTGCCAGTCTCACGGCGTCGGAGGCCGTATTCAAAAAGTATGTTTCAAAACGGTTCACTGGCTCTATTCCCAAGGTTACATCATAATCTCTAGCAAAACGGCAGATCTCCTTCAGCGCATCTACACTTCTACGCCACTCATCCTCCGTTCTCCATCTTCCAGTGATCTTCCCCCAAGCCGTGTAGATCACTCCGCAAACGAGATCTCCTCCAAGTTCTGATGTGATCCTCACGCAGCGCTTCATCCACTCTATACCCCGCCTTCTGGTCTCCTCATCATCGCTTGTCAAGTCATGCTCCAAGCTGAGTCCGACAGACCCTATACACTCCATATTCTGGCCTTCAAGTTCCCTTCGAGTCTTCTCAATATCGATTAGATCCAATCGCCTCAGTGGAATCTCGACGCCATCATATCCCAGTCTCTTCGCCTTACGTATTAATGGTATTGCTGCCTCATCGAATATCTCAGTCCACAAGAAGAGATGAATGCCAAACTTGACCATAATTCAAATAATCCCATGGACATTTTTATGTTTTCCTAAAAGGGAGCAGCGTCACTCTGACAGGAGAGATTAGCGGGTGGTCTCTATCTGAATAATTCTCATTAGGGGCTTTGGGTTTCTCCTAAAGTGCTCCCTTACGGGCTCTAGTATCTCTATGAGAGCCTCAGCAACTCCATTCTTCAAATCTAGCGGGTGTATTATCCCTTCGAGATAAGCCTCCCTTAAAGCCTTATAGTCCTCAAAAGTTACTGGTCCACCATACTTCTCCGGCCTAGGAATCTCAATCTCCCCCAAACGCGGGAAGACTATGTATTTCGCATATTCAAGCACAGGATTTCCTTCCTCCTGCTTAGGCGGACAATACGCCTTCCTCATCTTAGACCTGATTACTTCTGGACTATCGTGAACGAATATGCAGCTCTCAGGTTTACTCTTGGACATTTTAGAACCTATCCTCATATCTACCTTAGCATCCTCATCATATCTTCCACCGCTAGGCATTTCAGGCCTTGATAAGCCTAAAAGTAATGGAGTATGCAGGCATACTGGCTTTTTCCATCCCATCTTCTCAGCGGCATCTCTGGCCAGCATGTGGGCTTTCCTCTGATCAATACCTCCGGCCGCAACATCCAAGTCTAAATGGAATATATCCGCTGCCTGCATGCACGGATAGAATATCCATGCCGTCTCGATATCCGAGAGATCCATTTCACGTCCCATTATCGTCAGGGCTCTTCGAACCCTCATTAGGGAAGAGGCCTTAGCTATCCTGATCACTTTCTCCCAATACTCAACATCTTCAACTATGTCGGAGGCCCATAAGAAACGAGCCCTATCGGAGGTTATTCCCAACGCTTCAAAGCAATGCTTGAAGTATTCTCCGCATGCACGTATATTATCCATGTTGCCGCCAAGTTTATTGTTTATCCAACTGTGCCAATCGGCGAGGAAGATCGTAAAGTCAAATCCAGCTTCAATCATATCCCTTATTTTAGTTCCGGGTATAAGTCCTATTCCCACATGCATAAGCCCTGAACATTCAAATCCCCAATAAGCCTTGGGCTTACTATTTGTCTCCAGAAGATCTCGTAGCTCCTCACGTGTAACTATCTCCTCAGTATTTCTTAAAATTAGATCCATTCGCCTTTCGATGTCCATGATCGTTCTCCCCATAGAAACTCCATTATTTCAGCATCCTTAATCTTTTACGTAAGATAGGGAATTAAATAAATACTGCGGAAAAGAATGGAAAGTTGTGGAGCGAAGCGATTAGAGATGCCTTACTGCATAAAGTGTGGGAGGAAAATTCCCCAGGATGCTGCCTTCTGTCCATACTGTGGAGCTTCAGTCATCACGACAGTCAAAGCAAGCCTCGAGTTTGGGGATTGGGGTGAGAGGTTCGTAGCTTGGCTGATCGACATAATAGTCATCCTCCTCCTCTTAACCCCATTCAGATGCTATTTTCAGTGGATAAACATAGTCAACTTGTGGCGGGTCTCAATAATATCACTCCCATTCCTCTCGATCGAAATTGATGATATCACTCTCTTCCTATACTGGACCATATTGGAGGGTATATTTGGTCAATCGCTGGGTAAGATGGTAATGAAGCTAAAAATAGTGCAGACGAATGGTGAGCGTATAACCATGCTACAGGCCGCCGTTGAGAGTCTCGGAAAAGCCTTTTTGCTTCCAATCGACTGTCTCATAGGATGGATATTATACTCAAACAAAAAGCAGAGGCTCTTTAATTTTCTCTCAGAAACTGTAGTTATTAAGGTTCGCCGTTAGGTCACTTGTATAACTCATCGATTATCCTCGATACTCTCTTCACTCTATTCTCGTCAGCTGGGGGAGGAAGCTCATCAGAGATTCCCAACACTAGATTATCTGGGAACATCGATATTATCCTCTTTACAAATCTATCGAATTTCTCGAGGCTTATTATATCTGGAAGGAAGTAAATGAATGGTATTCCATCTACCAGTATCATTTCATCTCCAAGCGCCCTCTTTATATCGCCGAGCGTCATATCGCCTACAGGCTTAACTGTGAGGGCCTCAACTCCATCCAGTCCCGTCTCCCTTAAAAGCGGTAGCAAAGGCTTGGCCCAACCATCCACATGAATATGCACGAACTTTCCATGCTTATGTAGATAATCTCCCCTTTCCTGATAATATGGCAGACAATACTTCTCAAATAGCTTAGGAGAAGTCATTCTTACATCGATATTCTCGCCCAAATTGAATATCTTTATTGGCGTTGACGCCATGACTTCATAGAATTGATCATTAGCCATCTTTATCTCCTCCATTAAACCCTCCATCTCGGAGGGATATCTAAAGACGAGCTTTATCGTCCTCTCAACCCCTGCAAGATTTATCATTAACCTCTGAAATGGAGTTCTTGGAAAGAAATATGAGAGTATCCCATGGCCTCCCAAACGTCGCTTCATCTTCTCGTAAACTTCATGATCAAACTCTACATGCATATGCTCCAGCATGTAAATTATAGGTTTAATATCCTTTATTTCCTTAAGGGGATACTCTATGATTCTTGATGAAAATCCCTCCTCATCCCTTAATCGCGTCTCTCTTACCGTTCCAGCTGGCGTCTCGATCTCAGTTATTGTGAGCCTTCCTTTTTCCCTCGTGATGAACCTTAAGTCTCCATTACATGTCACTTTAACAAAGCTATCAACGAAGTATCCCGAATAGCATCTCCAACTCGCACCCCACTCTCGGCATATATCAACTATATCTACTCCTCTATATTTCTCCGGGAGAGTCCCCCTAGCCTTATTGACAATATACCAAAATTCAGGCCTAATATTCCATGGAACTCTATCTATGGATCTTCTCTCAAATACT
This sequence comes from Candidatus Bathyarchaeota archaeon, assembly GCA_003661975.1. GTDB lineage: Archaea > Thermoproteota > Bathyarchaeia > Bathyarchaeales > DTEX01 > B63. The sequence continues at coordinate 6,805 of QMXE01000002.1, read as the reverse complement.
GCCAATATTCTCTCTTCAGGCATCATCTCTCATATGTATGGGATATTATTGCTTTTTAAACTAAATTGTTTTTGGTGACTGTTTCTTCTCGTTTAGGTCTGCGTTCAGTTTCTATAGTCTTTTACGAATGTGTTATAGATGTCTGTCTTCGTCGTGGATTCATTTTTGAGGCATCGGAATTGAAACTGGATTCATTCAAAAAACCTTATGAAAAATGGATGAAATGGAATACCGAAACGATGATATTTATTCTTCAAAATATCAAATCTTACGTGAAGAGTAATGATAGATTTCATTCTATTGTCAAGGCGAGGCCGGACGGATGGTAGATTCAAGAGTTTAAGAGATGCTGGAAGACTTGACGTTGTTTATCAATGTATCTTATTTGCATTTTTTACTTCCGGCGCAATACGTCGAGACGTAATCTTCCATGCTATTCTAGGCGGCCCTCCAAATCCACCTCTTCATCTAAGGATTGATGGAAGAGAGCTCCGAAATGTTAGAACCGATGAGCGAACATGGGAGAGAATCCTAAGAAAGGTTCTCTCCGGAGGTTTCCATCCAGGGATCAAGATTGAAAGAAGAAGCTTTCAAGATCTGATCCGCTCGCTTAGCAATAGAGAAATATTCATTCTCGAGGAGAAAGGTCAGGATGTGATAAATATGGATTTTGGCTCTAATCCAGTCTTTATTCTCGGCGATCAGATCGGCCTTCCCAAAAAAGATGAGATGTTCGCTCTGAGATTTGGAACTAAAGTATCCTTGGGTAAAAGGCCGTACCTAGCTGCAACATGCATAGATATCATAAATTACCTGCTCGATTTAAGGGTTAAACGGGAGGAACCAAAAGACATAAAATAACATAAACTCTTTAGGAGAGTAACTTATTATTTGGGGTAGCATGCGGAAGATGTCAAGAAAATATAAAATCGCGGTTTTACCCGGAGATGGAATTGGACCTGAAGTTGTAAGCGCCGCACTTAAGGTTTTAGAGGCAGTTCAGGAAGCAATGAAGGGATTAGAACTTAAATTTATCTTTGGAGAGGCTGGATATAATTGCATCAAAAAATATGGAACTAATGTGCCGAAAGAGACTATTGAGATGCTGAGTGAGACTGATGCCTGTTTAAAGGGGCCTATGACTACTCCTGAAGAGCCAGGTTCGCCTCCAAGCGCCGCCGTAACCATAAGGAGGACCTTCAACTTATACGCGAATGTCAGGCCATGCAGGTCTTTCCCGAACGTTCCGGCATTAAATCCAAACATCGACTTGGTTATTGTGAGGGAGAATACTGAGGGATTATATTTCGGCGAGGAATTTGAGGTCTCTCCTGGAAAGGGAATAGCGATTCGTCTCGTAACAGAGAGCGCATCTGAAAAGGTTGCCCGCATAGCTTTCGAATTGGCCATGAAGAGAAACCATCATGTGACATGCGTGCATAAGAGGAATATCCTGCGGATCACTGACGGCATATTTCGAGGGGCGGTCTTCAGGGTTGGAAAGGAGTATCCATCGGTCTATTTAGATGAGGTTCATGTTGATGCGATGGCGATGAGGCTGATTAAAGAACCCGAAAAATTCGATGTGATCGTTGTGACCAATATGTTTGGAGATATCCTCTCGGATGAAGCTGCACAGATAGTTGGGGGGCTGGGGTTGGCGGCAGGAGGGAATATTGGTGATGACTATGCGATGTTCGAGCCTGTTCATGGATCTGCACCAAAATATGCTGGAAAGAATAAGGTTAATCCAATAGCGACCATCCTCGCCGCTAAGATGATGATGGAGTATTTAGGAGAGAAGGAAGCCGCAGATCTAATTCAAAGCGCGGTGATCAAGGTTTTAAAGGAAGGCAAGGTCAGAACCTATGATCTGGGAGGAAGATCGTCGACATTTGATGTAGCAGAGGAGATAGCCTCAAAGATAAAGGAGATTTAAAAGATAAAGATGATGTGAATTGTATGATGCATTGTTGATAACTGACACATACAAGTTGATCGTTTCAAAGAGATTCTATGGCCTTCAAGGCCTTTTCGGTAACCTCTAAGATGCTTCTACCCAAGATCCTTATCATAGGCTCCTTTCCCACATCGCCCTCATCATATATGACATCTGGAACATATCCGATTCTTTTAATTACGTCCTCAACTCCCCAGCGAAGAGATCTACCCTCCATCCTCCTCACTTCATCAGGCTCAAGCCTCCTATCAAAATATGCAACTTTACATCCGATCCTCCTAAATGCCTCAATGATCCTCTGATCATAATGAAGGTTCATCGCAGCGCGGATCTTTGGATTATGTCTCATCGCTGTTAGAATTATATCAGCGATGTGTCTTGAAGCCCCGAATCTCACGGGGCCAGCGGCTTTTAATCCGCTCTTAACCTTAACTATTCTCCCATCAATAGCTGCTACGTCCTCTCTTCCACGAGGATACGGTGAAGCCATGGCAAGTTGTATGCCAACTTCAGCGGCGAATGGAAGGAAACGTTGATCTCCCACGATGGTCGCCGCAGCCGCCTCTACTTCCTCCATAATCCTAATCTTTTCAGCCTCATTATATATACAAGCCATCGGGTTTACTGGCATATTCCCAGATCCGATCTTAGACGCTCCGATGAAGCTCATCTCGATGAACCTTTCGGCATTCTCTACGGCATTCTCCAGATCATCTCCCCTCGCTAGAAATGATGCTATTGCAGCTGAAAATACGCATCCTCCACCATGAGGTTTAATTTTTAGGCGCGGCTTCTCAAAGATCCTAAAAGCCCCTTCATGATAGAGGAGATCACATACCTTCTCATCTCCTCTTAGATGACCGCCTTTTATAATGACTGATTTAGCTCCAAGATCCGCGATTCTCCGCGCGGCTTCCTTCATATCATCCAAGTCTCCTATCTCAATGCCGCTTATAACTTCAGCCTCAAAGATATTTGGCGTTACGATCTCGGATCTAGGCAGAATGACATCGATTAGGAAGTTTATATCCTTCTTAATGATTAATGATCTGCCTGTTCCAGCCCTAAAGATAGGATCAGTAACCATCCGAATGCCATATTCATCTATGCACTCAGCGATTATGCTCATAATCTCACGAGAGTAAAGCATACCAGTCTTCACGGTCTTCACAGGGATATCCTCCAAGACGGCTTGGATCTGTGCTCTTACAATCCTTGGCGGAACTGGGAAGATTTCCTTTACGCCTTTAGTATTTTGAGCGGTTATGGCCGTAATTACGCATGTTCCAAACACTCCTAAGGCTGAAAATGTCTTTAGATCAGCCTCAACCCCCGCTCCTCCACTACTATCCGACCCCGCAATCGTCATTGCACACGGAACTTCCCCGTCTTGCCTTGAAAACATCATCTTCACTATAATCCTCTCCGAAGAATCAGCCTCAACATTCATAGATGAATCAAGATTCTTAAATATAAGAGGTATTTTTATGATTGTATCCATAATTGATGATGTGAAACTTCATGTCGCTAAGAGAGATCCTTGAGAGGATACGTGAAGAACTATTGGAGAGGGATAAGCACAGGCAAGAGATTCAGCTGGCGACGCGTAGGGTTACTAGACTTTCTAAGCAAGCAATCTTTCAGACTCATGGAGGCGATCTTGAAAAGGCGGAGGAGACGCTTCGAGAGGCGAAGGGGATCCTATGGGAGATCAAGAGGCTCGCAGAGAATTATCCCGCTCTATTCTATACGAGCTCCGTGGATCTGGCATTTCAGGAGTATGCAGAGGCCATGATCTTCTTGAATTTAGTTAGGGGCTCATCCATACCAAGCTTTGAGGATATTAATGTCCCGATGATCCCCTATGTTCTTGGACTCGCAGATGTCATAGGAGAGTTTAGGAGGAGATCGCTTGAATTTTTAAGAAGAGATAGAATTGATGAGGCTGAAGAATGCCTGGATCTAATGGAGACTATATTCGAGGGAATAATCGACCTTGAGGAAATACAGATCTTAATTCCCGGACTCAGAAGGAAATGCGATACTGCCAGGAGGGTGATCGAGGCTACAAGAGCCGACATAATGATCGAATCTGGAAGGGTATCGCTTGAACGATGCATCTCGAAATTAATGAAGAAGATGAGCGGAGATGAAGGGCATGACTCGTCTAAGGCCAGACGAGATTCTAGAGAGGGTTAAGAAAGAAGGCTTTGAGAAGGTCTGGAAGGAGAGCTCAATTTTCATTCCAAGATCATCAAGAAGCCTTGATCTCTCTGGACGTGGATCCCCACATCCAATATATGAGCTCATACAGAAGCTTAGAGAGAGATTCCTTAGCTTGGGCTTCGACGAAATCTTCAACCCGATCATAATCGAGGAGAATGAGATATATCGCCAATACGGGCCTGAAGCTCCGATAATACTCGATCGCTGCTATTACTTAGCCGGTCTGCCCCGTCCCGATATAGGTCTAAGCAAGACTAAATGCGAAGAGATCAGGAAACTCGGAGTTGAACTGACCGATTCAAGGATCTCAGCTCTAAAAAAGGTCTTCAGGGAATATAAGAAGGGAAGAATAGAACCTGACGACTTAATTGAGAAGATTTCAGAAGCACTTGAGATCCCGGATCACCTTGCAATGAACATTACATCACAAGTCTTTCCGGAATTCTCGATGCTTAAACCAGAACCTTCAAAGCTAACTTTAAGGTCTCACATGACAAGTGCATGGTTCCTTACACTTCAGTCTCTTCAGCATAAGAGGGAATTACCACTGAAATTGTTCTCCGTTGATGTGAGATTCAGAAGAGAGCAGAGAGAAGACGCCACGCATCTTCGAGTTCACCATTCAGCCAGCTGCGTCGTAATGGATGAGGAATTGAATGTTGAAGAAGGGGAAAGGATTACGAGAGCGCTACTTGAACCTTTTGGCCCCATAAAGCTTCGCTTCATCAGAAAGAAAGTCTCCTCTAAATACTACGCTCCGGGAATGGAGTATGAAGGCTTCATTTACGATCCATCCTCAAAAAGATGGATAGAAGTTGTTGATTATGGCATTTACAATCCCATATCGCTGGCAAGATACGGTTTGGAATATCCGGTTTTAAATGTGGGCTTGGGCGTGGAACGTCTCGCAATGATACTATATAATGAGACCGATGTTCGAAGACTAGTTTATCCACAGTTTTATGCCGAATTGCTCCTTACAGATCAGGAGCTGGCCGACGCGATTAGATTCGAAGTTGAACCAGTAACAGACAGGGGTAAGGAGATAATGAAGAGCATAATCTTCGAGTCGCTTAGGCATAAGAACGCGATCGGTCCATGTCAATTCCTAGTTTATAAGGGCGAAGTTTTAGGTAAAAGCGTGGAGGTCTATGTTTATGAGAATGAGAAAGGAGCAACTCTACTAGGAGCAGCGGCTGAAAATTACATCTTCGTATATGACGGAAACATCGTTGGAGCCCCAAAAAAAGGTATGGATGAGATTCAAATGATCAAGGATGCCAGAGAAAGAGGGATCTGCACGAACATCCGATATATCGATGGAGTAGCTTCCCTCGTAGCCGCGAAGATAGAGGAAGCCGTAAAATCAGGAGTTAAAACTGTTAACATAAGGGTGAGAATGGCTAGGAGACTAAGCGATATAAACCTTGGACTCAGCGGAATAGCACGTAGATTCATAACTAACTGGAAAAAGAAGATCATTATTACTGGCCCTGTCTTCATGGGCGTGTACGCCAAGATATCCGATTAGATCACCCGAAATCGTCTGTGAGGCTTTATCAATGCTAGATCCCCTAAATTTGATGGATAAATTCTCCGTGGAGAAGGCTGAGAAGATGCAGAGGGCTTTATCAAGGATGGTTATTATGCATGATTGTTTACCCAGCAAGATAAGATACATAGCAGGAGTAGATGTCTCTTACTCGAATGAGAAATCATACGGGGCCGCAGTTGTTCTGGATTACGCAACGATGAGGGTCATCGAAGAGAAAACAGCAGTGAAGAAGGCTCCTCTCTCATACATTCCAACATTCCTAGCCTTCAGAGAGCTACCAGCAGCTATTTCAGCGGTGCAAAAATTGGAGGTGAAACCTGATGTATTCATGATTGATGGTCATGGACGGGCTCATCCGCGACGTCTCGGCCTCGCCTCGCATTTTGGCCTAATAGTAGACGCTCCTACAATAGGAGTCGCCAAAAATCTATTGTGCGGAAAGATAAAGGATGTTAAGAATGAGTGGAGGCCCATAGTGGATGGGGATGAGGTAATTGGAGCGGCGGTCTTCTCGGGAAGAAGTAAGAGGCCGATATACGTGAGTGTAGGTCATAAGATCTCCCTTGAATCGGCCATCAAGATAGTTCTTTATTGTGCCAAATATAGAATTCCAGAGCCGATCAGGTTTGCTCATGTAGCCGCTGAAAATGCAAAGCGGAAAAATCGGATCCCTAAAGGTCTCCTATAGTCATAAGAGCTTACGAAGCCAGAATCTCCTCTTAATAATCTCTAATCCCCAAAGACTGGTAACGAAGAGATTCAGAATGAAAATTTTTATGGATACCTTTGGTATGACCGTCTCAATCAGACATAATTTGTCTATGAAAAAGCGTAAAAGCATACTGAGCAGCATGTAAGCTGATGATATGCAGCTGCATAAGTGCAGCGCCTCAAGTTTACTCTTAAATTTGAGGGCTCTTCTCCATAGAAGATTAAGGCTCCTCCTAATCCTCATGGATAAATCTTGGATATCATCAATCACCAATGTTATTCCTCCATAAGTTAGAAGAAAAGCCATAGATATCGGTATGGGTGTTAAACTATAAACGCTCGGAAGAAGTATT
>QMXE01000001.1 GCA_003661975.1 Candidatus Bathyarchaeota archaeon | reverse complement strand
TCCTTCAGTATGAGAGTGATCATTTCTTTGCGGCGTCAATGTTAAAATGGATTGGAACCGCGAATAATTCGAGTCAGCCTTTAAGATCAAGTATCGTCAAAACGAAGTTTTGATTAAGCTCTCTTTTTATTTCAAAGCCATTCTTTAAGTAAAATTCAAGAGGTCCTGAAGGATTATTTGCCGAGTCTCTTCTGGCAATAGTCTCAATTCTGCCGAATCCCTGGGCTTTGAGATCGAATATTATACTCTTAAGGAGTTTTGAGCCCAATCCAATTCCACGATATTCGGCTTTGCAGATGAATAGGCATGAGAGAAAGAGCACGTCGTCCCTGCCCTGATGGTCGCCGTATGCTCTTGTTTGAGGAAGCATGTGATATGGCGCAAATTGGGCATAGCCGGATGGTTCCTCATCTATATATAGGATCTTTCCACAGACGCCAAACTCGCTTAATGCTTTAATGAACCAGTTTTTCTTGTGAAAGAAGGCTTCAGCACTGCCTACTTTACCAAAAAGGTCAGGGAACTCCCAATATATGCAGCTTCTACATGGAGAAGGTATATCCTCTAAGTTTCGCATCGAAATATCAACAATTTGAACATTCATGAAGACCACTATAGCTTATGTATTAATCTTATTTTAGCTTTAACTTTCATTTTCGAAAGAATCTGTTTAGAAGTTGCGATCAAACAATGTTGTGCGGCTTTTTAGAAGATGCTCTGCGAATAGATGGTCGCCCATAAAGGTTAGCGTATCATCTATTTTGCCACCATCCTGCATCATTGAACTGAATAATTTAGAGGCTACTATTAATAATTGCAATGATAGCCTTAAAATGGAATGATGAAGATGTGGAAGTTTACGTTGAAGGATGGCCGCGAGGTAATCGTCAGACCCTTAACGGTAGAGGATAAAGATGGGCTTTTCCAGATGTTTTCATCGATGTCTAATGAGGCTCTTAAGTGGAGCATGGCTCCATACACGATGGAAGTTATTGAGAGATGGATCAGCAACATTAAGAATTTGATTGCGCTTGTTGCGGAGTGGAATAGTAAGATTGTCGGCTATGCAATGATTTACAAGTTTCCGCATCCGCGACGAAGGGGAGTCGGTGACTTAGCCATTTATGTGCACCAAGACTTCCATAATGTTGGATTGGGAACGGCGATGATGAAGAGGCTCCTCCAGCTCGCCCAAAAAGAGGGCATGCACAAAATAGAACTATATGTCGTGGAAGATAATAAAGTCGCGATTCATCTCTACAAAAAATTCGGCTTCGAAATCGAAGGAGTAAGTAAAGACTCATTCTTTGGAAGTAACGGTAAGTATCATAACATGATCAAAATGGGATTGCTACTGAACTCGGAGAAAACATCTATTATCACTTAACTATTAATATTCTCGTTTAAGTTCGTAGAAAAAAGCAGCTATCGGTCCGGTTAAAGGTGAACCTCATCACCTCGGAACATAATAGTGCATCAAAAAGACTTTTAAACCTTATTGAAACCGCATGAATTGAGTTCCCTTCTAAAATAAGCCTGAAAATGCCATTTTATTTGGCGCCGGGGATGGGATTCGAACCCATGAGGCCCGCAAGGGCCACTGGATCTCGAGTCCAGCGCATTTCCACTCTGCCACCCCTTGTTGGGCCTTATCGGCCTGGCAACGGTCTTCTCCCGGCAGGATCTTTAATGAATCTTCTTTCCTAAAAACATTTTGATGTCTAACCAAAAGATATTTTTTGGTTATTTGAGTATTTGATTTGGGGTTGTTGCGGTATGCCCTATTGTCCAGAATGTGGAGGAGAGATGCGTTATATAAGTTCTGTTAGGCGTTACGTCTGTGAGAGTTGCGGTTTAATGCTTACTCATCAGGAGCTTCTGGAGATGCGTGAGCGTTTAAGGAACAGAATCAACTCTGAGGAGGATGAGAAAAAGAGATATCAAAAGGAATATCTTAAGTGGTGGCTTTCAAAGAAGAAGTGAAATACACTCATAATTTCTCCTAATGAATTCTCGGCTATTCCGCAGAATCCTCAATGTTGAGGATTTAGGTTCAATAAACCACTACTGGGATCAGCCTCGAGCTTTTAGCAATAATTTTAAGTTTAAGGGCCGCCTCATATTTGACGGTGAATTAGGATCGCGATGAGGAGAAGGTTCAGGGTGATCCTATGTCTGAGGGGAATAATGTTGAGATAATATGTGTCGGGAATGAGCTTCTTATCGGAAAGACTGTTAATACGAATGCCCATTGGCTTGCGAAGAGGATAACAGTTTTGGGAATGAAGGTTCGAAGGATAACCGTTGTGGGTGACGATTTAGATGAGATAGCCTCAGCTGTGAGGGAGGCTATCAGCCGTAAGCCACGCTTCATTATAACGACTGGAGGATTAGGCCCGACATTTGATGATAAGACCCTTGAGGGAGTCGCGTTGGGGCTTAATTTGAGGCTTGAGGAGAATGAGGAAGCCATGCGGATGATAAGGGAGAAGTACGAGAGATATTATGCTGAGGGCAGAATTAACAGTTGTGAGATGACACCTCATAGGGTTAAGATGGGAAGGTTGCCCGAAGGAGCAAAGCCGCTGCCGAATCCTGTTGGAACGGCTCCTGGGGTTCTTCTCGAGCATGAGAATATAAAGATGATCATGCTTCCAGGGGTTCCGGAGGAGATGAAGAGCATATTTGACGAATCCGTCGCTCCAATGATTCGTGAGGCATCTGGAAACCTGACATTTTATGAGGCGAGCCTGGATGTTAGGAATCTGCCTGAATCTGAATTGGCCCCCATGCTCGACGTGGTCATGCATGATAACCCATACGTCTACATAAAATCTCATCCGAAGAGATCTGAAGGGACATCTCATCTTGAACTGCACTTTTCAACGACATCTGACGATTCTAAAGTTGCAAAGAAGAGAATTGAAAGGGCGATTCTTCAGCTCTCTGAGATGATCAAAAAGAAGGGCGGTGCGATCACTCCCGTTAAGGACTGATAGAATTTACTCTCTCCTCGAGAGATGGTATACTTATGGTCTATATGGCATTTATCATCGGAACTGCAGGTTCCGGAAAGTCCCTTTTAACCTCAGCCCTCGTTGAAAAGATGAGGCAGGAAAAGCAAAATGTTGCGACGCTAAACCTGGATCCAGGAGCAATAAGTCTTCCATATTCACCAGACATAGATGTTCGTGAGCATATAACGATTGATAATCTCATGGAGGAATATGATTTAGGGCCTAATGGAGCTTTGATAATGGCGGCTGATCTTATAGCGAGCAGGATCGAGCAGATTAAGAGCGAGATTGAAGAGCTCGATCCCGATATTCTAATCGTGGATACTCCGGGTCAGATGGAACTCTTCGCCTTTAGGGTAAGCGGGCCATTTATAGTTCATGCATTAAGCGACGAGCCTAAGGCCATAATATACCTGTTCGATTCAGTCTTTTCTTCTAATCCGCTGAATTACGTCTCAAATATGTTTCTTTCGGCAGCCGTTTACATACGCTTTCTCCTCCCACAGATCCATGTTCTTTCGAAATGCGATTTGGTTTCAAAGTCTGAGTTGGAGGCTATGCTTGAGTGGTCTGAGAGCCCTGAGGCTTTGGAGGCGGCTATAGATGAGAGATTGGATGATACCAAACGACTTCTCAGCCATAACGTAAATCAGAGTCTGCAGGTTTTGGGTTTGAGTTTCCCATTAATACCTGTTTCGTCGAAGACTAATGAGGGATTGATTGAGCTCAGCGGCATGCTTGAGAGGATCTTCAAGGGAGGAGAGAAGATAACATATTAGGCTCGTCTATATTATGGTCCAAGCTGCGGCTAATGCTCCATACTCGGCGCTTCTAGGATCGTCAGCGCAGACAATTATCGCCACGTCTTCTTCACCAAAATCTATTATGTCTCTTATCTGCTGATATGCCAACGGATAGGATTTGGAAACGTCCTCCGTGATCGCGGGCATAATTAATTTATTGTTCCTGTAGATCAGCGTGACGGCTCCCTTCGCTCCAGCCCTTACTGCAGCATCTCTCTGCTCGATACCCTTCCTAATCCTCCCGGCTCCTCCTCGAATATGCACTAAGACATTATATTCGGCGAAGGTTAACTCACTCGGGCCGATCCTACAGATCTTAGGAATAACCTTCTTAATCTCCATGTAGAGCCGTTTACCCTCCTCCGTAAGTGAACATCCACTCCTAGAGGTCGATATTAATCCAGCCTCAGACAGCCTTGACAGCAATGTCCTCACGGCTCCTCCGCCTAAACTCAGCTTCTCAGAGAGTTTACCCCTACCTATAGAGCCAAACTCAGCCAATATCATCAATGTCTTAACAATATCGAATATGGAGAATGAAGGCCTCGGACCTGGCATGCCGCTCGAAACCAGATCCTCAAGGAGCCCCTTCATAACAACCACAAAAATATCTTTGTAAAGGGAACCTTTATAAATGCCATCTCTACAATCGATTCGTCCATTTAAAAACTTTATAAAGAATTGATTGTGCACATCGCATTGAACCTAGAAAAGCGTGTATCATTCAGGAGATGGATGGTCTCGGCGAACTGAAAAAATAAAAGAGGGTTAATGGAGATTTCAGGAGTGATCAGTGCTTACGCCGTTACTGAGGTCTCAACGTTACATTCAACGTAATATTGTGCATTCTCGGTGAAGACTGTTATTCCAATCGTTGTTCCAATGTCATTTAGACTTATGCTCCCGGGGTTCTTAATATATATCACCATTGTATCTCCAGATGCTAATGGTAGATCTGCACTAGCCTGTGAGAAACTGCCAGTCTGAGTGTCAGTATATTGGAACGATGACCAATCATGCCCTGAGGTTGCAGGCGGATTTAGTGACGTCGAGAATGAGGAGGATCTCCTCAGATAGTAGACACTCGACCATGAAGTCTCAACTCCCCTCACTTGAATCTTATCTATTATCACGTCTCTTCCGCCGACATTATCTATTGCAAAAGCCGCGTATGATGTTCCATTAGCGAAGACCCATATTCTCTGTTTAGTTATCTGGAGGCTCTCTTGCTGTGTTCTGGTAGACGTTATGTTCACGGCATAGAGTGCGACTACCCCTGCCAACAGAACCGAAACGACAAGGATTATCAGCGTTGTGACCACTGTGCTGAGCGCCCTTCTCTCGTTTAAGAGTCGCCTCATGATTTCTCACTGGAGAATTTTGCATAGAAGAATGTAATATTTCGGTTTGTGCGTATATCGATTACACAGACAGAATCCAATAATTTCTACGCTACTAAGTTATTGAGCGAACTCGAATCCGAACTTCAGGTCTAAACCTCGAGTATGGATAATCCGGGGAAATATTAATGGTTTCTGAAGAAAAAATATTAAGTATCCATCAATATCTCTTATACAGCGAATTCGCTGATGATCCCTTCGTGCTTAAGCTCCTTTAATGAATCCTCGAAGCACTCTACTGTGCGCTGTAAATCTTCATCACTATGCATTATTGATAATATGAATCTTGCACCCATCGGATGTACGCCACGATTTATCATCGCCTTATCCAGATACTCAATGGGCTCCTTATTCATCGCCTTCTTCCTCTGAAACTCAACGTATCCCTCAATATCCTCAACCTTCAGATCCTCCTCTGAAAATCCAAATCCGACATAGACTATCGAATCCGTTGTTCCCCAGGCTAATCCATCAATTCGAATGTCCTCAAATACGTCATTCAACGCCCTCCTAAACCTTTCTCCTGCATGATTTATCTGCGGATGGGCTTCCCCCTTTAATATCAAGCCTAAACATGCATTTCCAGCGGCGGCTGAAAGCGGATTTGCATTAAATGTTCCGGGGTGTCGTATGCGCCTTAGTTCCCATCCCTCCTCATCTCTAAAATCAAGCAGTCCCATAATATCTCTTCTTCCAGCAATTGCTCCTCCCGGGTATCCGCCGCCTAAGATCTTACCGAGGGTTGAAAGATCCGGAATTACACCGTATCGTTCCTGAGCTCCTCCCGGGGCATCCCTGAATCCAGTTACAACCTCATCGAATATGAGTATGACATCATTCTCCCTCGTAATCTTCCTCAGCTTTTCCAGGAATGGCTTGTATGTTGGTAGATATCCCATTGAGGCTCCTCCAGGCTCTAATATAACGCAGGCAACATCCTCATTTGCTATTGTCTCTTCAACTGATTCAATGTCATTTGGAGGGAGCGCTATTACGCTCTGCAATGTCCCATCTGGAATTCCCGGCGGATATGCGCCCTCAAGTATATGAGAAAAATCCTGATTGTAATCTATGATCGTATAGTCTTGCCATCCGTGGAAGTGTGACAAAAACTTAATTATTTTCTGCTTTCCGGTGTATGCCCTTGATAGTCGAAGAGCCATCAGAGTTGCCTCTGTTCCTGAACTCGTAAACTCCACATATCCATTGCGGGCGCATGGGAGAAGCCTCCTAACCTTCTCAGCCCACTCTATCTCAAGCTCATGCGATGCTCCGAGATGTGTTCCTTTTCTCGCCTGTTCAATGGCGGCCTCAGTTACTATTGGATGGGCATGCCCAAGGATTAAAGCTCCATGTCCCATCCAGTAATCGATATATTCGTTTCCATCAACATCCCACTTCTTAGAGCCCTTGGCTTTAATGCAGTATATTGGCATCGGCTTGAAGTATCTTGCGTCATGTGTTACTCCTCTTGCAAATAGTCTTAATGCTCTCTTATAGAGGATCTTAGACCCCGGATGCTTACTCAAGTACTCTTCATCAATCTTGTTTCCGATAGATTATCCCTCCTACCGTTTCGTAATCTAAAATTCCTTATTAAGCGCATAATTGCGTTTAGTCATGTCTATCAATTTAATGTTTAGGCTGCGTCTTGGCCTGTTTCTCACTCTTATGCTTAGAGATCTTGGATGCAAATCTTCGCTTTAGATATCTCACGCATGATCTCTGCATCCTCTTTATGAAGTCTTCATCGTTCTCGAGAGCATAAAACTCATCTCTTAGGAAGCTTAGGCTATCTGGAAGTTCAAGCGGAATCGTTATTACAGGCCTTCCAATAACCCTGCTGAACTCCTTCTTTGCCTCCTCATACTTCTCCATCATCCTCTCCTTGAAGGAGAGCCACTCCCTAATTTTAGACATATAAACCTCCTCTATCGCAAATCATCTGTCAATCCTCAATGACTCCATAAAAATCAGGATGTGAGGGCACAGTATGCTCGGCAAATCCGATTTTCATCATTGCAGATGTCATCTAATTCCAGGAAGTAGGATGTGCTATTTAAGCTTAGCGCAGATCTGCATACAGAATGAAAGGGATCATGAGAGTTAAAGGCCGAATCTCACAAGAATATAGATATTCGCCAAGAGTAGCTGCGTGAAAGTCGTTAGCAATCCAGCTTTTGTGAATTCTGCGAGGCTGACTTTGAAGCCTTCTTTTTTCAGAGCGCCAATAGCCATGACCGTGACAACCCCGCTTATCGGAGTCGCGGCTCCTCCAAGATTCGAGCCGAATATTAACGCGGACCATACTGGAAGCGGATTACTCAATTGTAAGTCCCTAATTATTGGAGTTAATGTTAACGCAACCGCTATGTTGCTCACTATCGTGCTTATGAGCCCGCTTGCCCACAGCATAGCCGTGGAGAGTAGGATTCCTCCACCAGTGATATTTATGAGCATATGAGCTACGTCTTTGAGGATTCCCGTTCTCTCCAATCCCCCCACAATGAAGAAGAATCCTATGAGAAAGAAGATGGTGTCCCAATCTATGCTTCTAAAGATCTCAGCTGAGTCGATTCTGCTTATAGCTAATGCTATGATCGCGCATCCAAGAGCAACAGATTCAGGGGGGATTTTAAGTTTATCATGAAGCATGAAGAGTCCGAGAAAGACGAATAGGAGAAGTGCTGACCAGAATAGAAGCCTTTTATCCTCTATTCCTTCCCATGGATTAAACTCTGGAACAGGCTTCTTCTCTCCGAGTCTCCGTCTGTAAAACCAGCAGAGAGTTAGGGTCGTTAATATCCATAGGGTTAACTCGCACGGCGTGAGGTATGATATGAAATCCGCAAAGCTTAAGCCTGCTGACAAGCCTATAATCATGTTTCCAACAGAGCCTATAAGCGTGCTTGTCCCTCCTAGATTTATCATTATGGACGCGGAGACTATGTATGGTATTGGATCATAGTCCATCATCCTGCTTATTGTAGTGGCGGCAGCAGCTATCAGGAGAAGCGCGGTTGAATCGCTGAGAAACATCGAAACGGCAGCGGATGCTATACATAATATTATAAAGAGCTTGAATGAGTCTCCTCCAGCGAATCTAATCACATATAGTGCTATTAGACGGAAGAGGCCGCTTCTATAGGCGACTTCCATTACGACCATAGTTCCTATGAGGAGGCCTATAAGCCTAATATCGACGAAGCCTAAGGCCTCTTCGTAGCTGAAGATTCCATATCCAGTTCCAATCCATAATGCGAATAAAGCTCCAATCAGAGCCGCGACGGACATTGGAACCATATCGGTTGCTATGAGAAGTAAGGTAAGCAAGTATATCATGATGAAACTCGCTGAGACCGTATCCATTCCCTCAATTTTCACCTCCTCCTATTCTCCCTCTCCTCTACGTAGTTGCTAATCCAATCGGCCATTCTTCTTGCTTTACGGCGGAGAACGTCCCGTATGACCTTCCCAATATCATAGATCAAGATTAGAAAGATCCCGAGAGCGACTATGCTGAGAATGGTTGTTAAGTATCCTCCAATATTTGGGATTGAGGATAGGATTGGAGATGATGCTGCGGTTATGAGAAGAGCCAACAAAATATATACTGTGTCTCTGCCTATCCTTTTAAGAGGCTTCTTCTCTCGGATTCCGAGGAATCTCGTGATTATCTCAGCTGAGAGATCAACGAAGAATAGCCCATCTAAGATCGCTTTTACAATGAAGATCGTGGCGATTAATGTTGCCGTAATGCCGACGATTGAGGAGATAGAATTGAATGGCGGAGGCAAATTTATTCCGGGGAGAGGCAAGTCCTTAACGAAGAGTGGACCTATCTGACCTATCACCCAAAAGAGAAATGCCACTGCCACATTCGTAAGTATTCTTGGCAATCTACGCCTTACCTCCCTCTTTATGGACCCCCTATTCATAATTTTTTCTCCCAATCTGTTGAAGAAAAATTATCCACAAAGAATTTAATAAATATAACTTTAGGGAATAACATATTGTTACCTAGGGTGACCTAATCTTCATAAATATTGGAGCTGAAGGATTCCTTGACGGGAACCTTAACGTTCATTGGCCATGTATCAGTGGATCAAGTTGAGACCATTAATGGCGTGAATGTTCAGCCTGGAGGAGCAGCGCTTCACGCAGCAGTCGCCGCCAGAACATTAAGTGAAGACGTAATACTCGCATCTGTGATAGGTGAGGATTATCCATACAAGGAGATCCTAAGGCTATTTCCAAGGGGATCAATAAGGTTCTCTAGGCTTCCATCCACTAGGTTTAGGATTACGTATGATGAGAAATGGGAAGCTAAGTATCTTGAGACGAATTACGGCGCTGGAACGAGAATATCATTTCTTATAATACCGCGTAGGGCTTTACGACCGAATGGAGTGGTGCATATATCCCCCCTGCCACCAACGAGGACGCGGAGAATCATTGAGAGGATAAAGGAATCCTCGCCTAAAGTAAAGATTTCACTTAACACTTGGATTGGATATATGAAGACTAAGAGAAATAGGGAGATTCTGCGGGAGATATCCCGTGAAGTTGATTACTTTATATTGAACGATTCTGAGGCTAAGGCTTTGGCCGAGGTAAACTCTCTTTCGATAGCTATTAGAATGTTAAGAGCCAGAACGCTCATAGTCACTCTCGGAGAATTTGGGGCTATAATCTCATCAGAGAAGAGCGGGGTTCAGATGGTTCCAGCGATGAGGTTCCCTCTGGAGAGGATAGTTGATGTCACAGGCGCTGGAGATGCATGGTGCGGTGCTTTTCTCGCTTCGCTTCAGCTAACTGGGGATCTCGTGAAATCGGTAACCGCGGCGTCGATAATCTCCGGGATAAAATGCACCGGATGGGGATTTAGTAAGCTTTTAAATCTCAGATTCAAAAGCGTGGATCATCTAATCGAATACGTTATAGGTTTAAGGGAGGGAAGCATGCAAAAGAGACTTGTTGATTTCTTCTAGGAACTATGGAGTCAATCCCTGCATTATAGATTCTCTCTGGGGAAATATCCCCCGGATATACCCGAATCTCCTCATTATCCTTATATTATCTTCGAGGCCTTGGACTAGATCTCCTAGATCCCGATATTCAAGCATGTCTAGGATGTAGGAGAGCTTTTCCTTCATCGATTTAGCCTTTTCATCCTCCTCTTCAATTAGATTCTTCTGTTCAATAGGGTCTCTTTTGAGGTCGTATAATTCATCTTCACCGTTAGATGACCAGATATACTTGTAATTGTCGATTATTAACGCCCTAATCCACCTGTCCCACCTTCTAAAGTCATAGTTTGGATCTACCCTGAGCATTCTCTCAATGGAGAGAAGCGGTCTCTGATGCTCGGAGAGAGCGAACAATCTCTTCTTTTTCCCCTCGATTATCTGTAGTAGGCTTATACCTTGATTCTGCCTCCAAACCTCAATGTCATCAACAGATAATACCTCAAGTATTGTCGGGAATATGTCTAATGTCTGGACGAGATCGTCTCTCTTCTCTCCCTGCGGGAAGAGATCTGGATGCCTAATTATGAGCGGCACATGTATGCCGCTCTGATATAGATGCAGCGAATGCGCAATATAAGGCGGGTAATGTTCACACTGCTCATCTCCATGATCGCTTGTTAAAATCAATAATGTCTTATCGAGTAAGTCCTTCTCCTCTAAATAATTGAATAATCTTCCTAATCTCTCATCTAAACATGCGGTTTCACCATCATAGAGAGCCCTCAGCTTCCTCCACCTATCCTCCGTGATCTTTTCTATTCCCATCCTAACCTTCCATGGATCCGGCTGGATCCTCCTGACAGTCTCCATGTCGATGTCTCCTAAGAAGCGCTTGGCGTACTTTAATGGCGGAATATACGGCAGATGAGGTTCAACGCAGTTTATGAATACAAAGAAGGGCTGATCCGATATGTTCTTGTCAATCCATTCTATGGCATGTGCAATTATCCTTTCGCATCCAACCTCTATCCATTCATTATACGATGCATAGTAGACGGGGTCGAATTTATCGAATCCCCTATCATCCCTAATTCCATATCTAGCCCACCAGTGTGTTCCAAGGCAGAAACCAGCGGTTCTGTAACCTGACGCCTTCAAGATCTCCGTGAGCGTATATTTTTCAATCGGCTTATAATTGTAGCTCTGTCCAACTCCATGACTGTAGACGTATCTTCCAGTGAAGATTGATGCGTGAGAGGGTAAAGTCCAGACTGCTGGAGATATACAGTTGAGGAAGACCGTTCCCTCCTTCGCTATTCTATCTATGTTTGGGGTGGTCTCCTTATCGTGTCCATAACAATGGATGTTCGAGGCTCTTTGAACATCCATTACTACCAATATCATGTTTGGTCTATCGTCCATTTCAGTTCCTCCGAAAATTAAAGTGATCTTTTAGATATCACTTTAATAATCCTTTTCATTCTTTTCTCAATCTCTGCTGGTAGATCGAATGTTCTCACATCCATAAATCCCCTAACAATTAGGGATACCGCCTCTCTTTCTGAAAATCCACGCGCCATCAGATAATGTATCTCTTCTTCAGCGATTTTTCCAACAGCAGCCTCATGTGAGAGATCCGCTCCAGGGGCTTTAGCTAAAAGTTCAGGGACGGCGTGGATTATAGCCTTATCTGATAATAAGAGGCCTCTGCATTCGAGATGAGCTCTGCAATCCTCACATCTTCCCTCTAGGAATCCGCGCATGTATATCTTAGAATTATCAGTGGCTACTGCCCTAGTTATGATCTCTCCTCTAGTCCCATCATTTTGGAGCACTATCTTTGAGCCAACATCAATGTGTGAATCTTTAGAGCCGTAGAGTATGCTGTTAAATCTCACCTTAGAGTTCTCGCCACTGCAATATGCAACCGGATACATCTGAAGGCTTCTAACAGGCGTGAATAACAGATAATTGCTTATGAAGGCTCCGTTCTCACCGATTATTGCCGCTGATCTTGGACGTGAATCAAAACCCTGACTCCATCCATGAATCATCGTGAACATTAGCTTAGCATCTTCCTTTATGTAGAATTCTGAGACTCCGACATGTAGGCCTCTATGAACATTAATGTGGGATGCACATCCAGTTATCACCTGAGCTTCTGATCCAGCCTCGGCGATCACGACGTTATGAACGTTCTGGTTGAGGTTATCCGTTGATACGAACAGGCATGACTGGATTGGTAGGGTTACCTTCTGATCCTCAAGTATCCTTATAAAATATCCGTGATCCCACATTGAAGAAGCCATATGCGTGAATTTATCGGCGTCTCTCCTAATCAGCCTCCACCAATAATTCTTAAACCAATCATACTTCTTAATCGCTTCTCTTGTGCTCATAACTTCAACTTGATCCCTAAATTTTTCATTAACTGTCTTTGAGATTACTGAATGATCTATTTGGAAGTATGTTGCAGCTCTCATATCTTCATCTGGTATAACTCCAACATCGGATGATCGGCTAATAATATCCTCTGGTAAATTTGAGATTGGACAGGAACTCCACTTAGCAGCCTTCCTAACGTAAGTGAAGGAACCCGTCAAATCATATTCTCCCTTATCCTTTTTCTCCTCGGACACTTCATACACCACCCGTAGCCCTCACTCATTATCTGGCTTAGAATTCTCGTAGGTCTACCTGAGCATACAATGGTTCCTTTGAGCATGACATGAGCTATATCGGCGTCGATGAAGCGTAGAATGTGACCTTGATGAGTTATTATCAATCCGGCTCTACCCTTAAGCATCTCATTTATGAACTCCCCTAGTAACCTCAGGTTTTCAACATCTACGCCGGAGTCTGGCTCATCGAGTAATAGCAGATCTCCTCCCTGAACTATCGCTTGCAGAATCTCGGATTTCTTCATTTCCCCGCCTGAGAAGCCGAGATTAATGTCTCTTCTGAGAAATTCACGCGGAAAATTAATCCTTTCTAGGATAGAATCGATCGTGCTTTCATCTTTAATCCAATGATTCAATATATCCCCGAGCTTGACGCCTCTTATTGCAGGGGGATTCTGAAATGCAACACTTATACCCAGATTAACTCTTTCATTAATCGGCAAGTCAATTATGTTTTTTCCCTTAAAGATTATCTCACCCGAAATCACTTTATAGGCTGGAAATCCGAGGATAGTCATTATTAGGCTGCTCTTTCCAGAGCCGTTTGGACCAAATAGTATATGCGTCTCTCCCTTTTCAATACGTAGATCGACGTTTTCAAGAACTATCCTACCGGAGACTTCAACGGTAAGATCGTTGATCTCAAGCAATTCTCCAGTCAAATCGTTCTCTCCTAGTCTCTTTTTGCTGGGGCAAGAAAGATTCAGCTAATTATTGCTTGCCACCTAATAAATTGTTTGATTTAAGATTTATATTTGGAGCGTCGTTATGGGATCTTTAAAGTATCGGATGAGATTTATATGCCGAAATTAAAGAGGGATCTCACGCTCCTCTTCATAACTAATATCTTTGTCTCCATCATCTTATACACGACATACATATTCATCCCCTTATTCATTAGGAGTCTAGGAGTCTCTGTTTTTGAGGTCGGCATAGTCTTATTCATCGGTAATGCCTCGGCAATGATAATGATGATAATAAGTGGATACCTATCCGACATGTATGGTCGATGGAAGATCATAATTTTAAGCGGGATCATCCAGATTGTAGCTTCCCTGCTGTTTACATCAGTAAGGGGGTGGCTTGAAGCAACATTTTACACGATGCTAATTTACATTGCAATAGCCCTTTTCATATCGTCGCGATCAGCGATGATAATTGATCTTACAAGGAGAGGATCAACTGGTGGAATTTTCGGATTGATAAATACTGCATGGCCCATTGGAGGTTTAATCGGTCCTTTTCTTGGAGGGTTAATAGTCGATAAGTATGGATGGACCTTCTTCTTTTACTTTCTATGCTCTATTGCAACATCATATCTTATTTTAAGCTTCTTACTTCCAAGGGGCAGTGTGGCATATAGCCGAGGCAAGATTGGAGAGCCCAATTTTTCGATCAGACAGATAGCTTTAACGCTGACTTTCTTCATCCTATTGCATGTAATAGCGAATACTTCGATCAGCATGCTTTCAACGATCTTTCCATTCTATTTAACTGAAAGATTTGGAAAGACAAAGACTGAAGTTGGAATATTCTTCTCTGTTGGAATGGGATTGGCAACTTTAATCGCTCAAGCTCCAAGCGGATTCTTGGCGGATAATATTGGAAGGAAAAAGACCATATGCTATAGCGTCTTCCCAATACCGTTCCTATCCATGCTTTTCATGGTCACAAATGATTATCTGCTTAATCTTCTACTCTACATGGGTATCTACAGCCTCTGGAGCGCAACATGGCCAGCCTCAAATACATATATAGCCGAGGTCTTCCCTCGTGGAAGGAAGGGACTCGCGATCGGGATAAGACTTACATCATCCCGTTTAGGCCTCACAATAGGCCCGCTAATCGGCGGATATCTATGGGATAACTATAATATCCAGACGCTATTCTATCTCTTAACCGTGCTTACCTCCATCTCTCTTCTGATGGCCATTCTACTTAAGGATGAGTCTTCAATCGTGAATGGATAATCAGCCCTTTTGCAGCAATACCTCAAAGATTATCTTTGCTGCCACGGCCGATGTAGCTCCAAAATCATATGGAGGTGTCATTTCAGTTATGTCGAATGCAACCAGCCGATCCAAGTCTATCTCTGAAATCATATTCAATAGTTGGTGGGTTGATATTCCTTCAGGCTCAGGAGTTTGAACAGCTGGAGCGAATGCTGGATCAAGAACATCCATGTCCAGAGATAAATACAGAGCCTTGGCATCCCCTAGGAGGCGATTAACTTTTGACGAGGAATCCCTAATACTACCATCTAGGATTTCACGAGAGGGTATTATATGGACTCCCTTCTTCTTGGCATATTCGATCTCCTCCTTGCATGCTGCGCGGGCTCCAACAATGATGACTTCTTCCAAGTTCTTGTTTGTCTCGCAGATCCTTCTGATTACCGTTGCATGAGAGAATTTCATATCTAAATACTCATCTCTTAGGTCTAAGTGTGCATCAAAGCATAAAAGCTTGAAGGGCTTATCTATGGCCTTAACAGAGCCTATTGTAAGCGTATGTTCTCCTCCAATGAGAACAGGAGTCTTCCCTGCCTCTATAATCTCTCTCGTTACGAGCTCCAGACGTCTCAGCGTCTCTTCGACTCTCAGACTGACATCCAAGTCTCCAGCATCATGTATCCTCAAGTCGTCAATGCTCCTGTTTGATCTAAAGCTGAATCCCTCAATATTAAGAGATGCCTCTCTAATTGCACGTGGAGCGAATCTCGAGCCAGGACGATATGAGCTTGTATTGTCGAATGGAACGCCAACGATTATGTAATCTGCATCTTCAAATCTACATTCGCTTCCGGCGAACGCTAATGTCTGTCTAACGTAGAGTTCTATAAAGCTCATCTATGCTATCTCCCCAAAGAGCAGTCTTCACCGTTAAGTCAACAATTATCATGCATACCCAATTTCCTCTTTCGGCTATAGCTTCAAGTAGAGACTCAACTTTCCCCGCGGTCTTCTATGCGTATCGACTACCAGTTTTTCATGCATATATACCTTACTAGGAGACCCATAAAGATGTATAGCCTAAATCTGCGCATAATATTCCATCATCTCAGAGTCATGTTTCATCATTTAGATCATGTAATTCTCGAGTTGACCTATTTAAGACCGAGTATTGAATGGGTTAATCTCATATTCGCACCTCTGAGTTTATGCTTGATTTCCTAGAAGATACTCGGCTTGGAGGCTCCATATCATAACTCTGATCGTTAAGGCTTAATTGGACCTATTGAATTTCAACCTGTGGCGGGTTTGCCCATTCCCGCCATCTCTCCTCAACTCTTCCCTGCCATGGATCACCCCTATGAATGTAAATCCTATATCGCATATCAAATCTGTCTCCCCTTGCCTTCGATAGGTATATTGGCCCTTGATCAGGCCATTCGGGCTTCTTATCATAGAATGGATTTGCCGCAAATAATCCGTATCCCCTCACATGCCACCCAGTTGGATGTCTAATATTTTCTGGATGATCCATTGTTGCTATGCCATTTATTGGCCCTCCTTTCTTAACTGGCCCATAATAGTCAACCCATCTTGCGGGTCTCCCCCAACATTCCTTCTCCGTCATTTTCCCCTCTGAATTTACGATTCTTCCTCCAGATATTTCACGCATGCTATCTGCAACTCTAATAACGAGGGGACCATTCTCCTTAGCCATTTCCTTTCCTTCAACATCCGCGCTTAAGATTATCTCGTCTGTGATGGGCTCCATCACTGTATGAATGTCTATTATGCGCATGGGAGATACGTTCCATACCGTTATAGTTCTCCTTTCCTTCATCAAGATCTGTCCTTTAGACTTAATCTTCCATTTACTTCTATTGTATGTAGGCTCCTCTAACTCATCATTCTGTTTCCAGATGTTCTCCGCCTCGATCAATCCGAAGACAGGTCCATCTTCTATCTTCCTGAATCTTTGATGAATAACCCTCCCGTGCCTCGGATCTCCGATGTCTCCTAAAGCCCAAAAGTTTATTCCAGTCTCTCCCCTTTTCCCGGAGACATCTCCTAATGCTATGTTTATTCCCTTCTGGTGTGGGTGATCCCCAAAGTTGGGTATGTGCCTAACCACATTTATCCCATCTGGTCCTATTACTGGATATAGAAATGGCCTCTCATATGCATCATTGTAAATATAATTTGTTACGTGCACTCCGTTTACGAATACTTCGAGCTGATGGTCTCCTCTATCCCATATCTTGACTCCCTCTGGAAGATTATAGCCCTTAAGCACATCCCTGCCAATGATCACCTCGAGCTTCTCATGTGCATAACTGGGATGGATCCATGAAAGATTCCCATTTAAGCTTCCATTCTCAGATGGGGAGAATTGGCATGGTATTATTCTCCCCGTTGCCTCATCAACCATTTTAATCTCAAAATCCTCTCTATCACCCCGCTTTACGTATTCCTTGAGATCTATCTCGATCGAGATAGGTGTTAGATAGAATTTTCGTCCTTCAAAATCTACTTGCAGGCTGATCCTGCTTGTCATATCCTCTCCCTTAAACCTGAACGACTTCTATTCCAAGAAGCTTACAAGCATCGGCTATTGGCTTCGTATAGTCTCCGTGGATCATGCTCGCATGGTGAGTGAATCCTTCCTCAACTATAACTCTATAAAGCAGATCTAGATCCTGTACTTTAACCCAGCTCCATGAACCTCTAAGCTCCTGATCGGACTTTTCAATTTCACCCCTCGTTATGAGCATCTTGAATTCTCCGTCATGCTCGATTAGCCTGCATATCGTGACTACCCCCGGTTTTAATTGAAACTCCGCTGTTCCCATGCATTTCTCCTTATCTATTGCCGCCGATATAATGCTGTGCTCCCTAATCCTTATTTTGCATCCCTCGCATGCCAGGGATGGAGGAGCGTTTCCGCAGTGCCATGCCAAGAATACATTATCTTTTTCTTGATGCTTTATGGTCCAATCTATAAAGTGCGGAGGAGTGGTCTTTAATGATGCTAAATATTGGATTAGCATGGTTAATGCACCGTAAATGTCTACTTCGCATGAGGCCATGATTCCCTGGTCGGTTAGTCTGCCCATGACATAGCATGGTGATATCCCATATATCTCCTGCATTGCAGTCCAGCATTGAATTCCCATTCCAGAGAGGTTTCTTTCTTCAGCGAATCTCTTTAAGACGAGTTCGAGCTTCGCCATCTTTTTAACGGCTTCTTCATTTACTTCTGATAGGTCAGCCTCTTCCTTCATTCCATTAATGATCTCTTGGACCTCTGGATCATCATCGTCTAGGCGATTAGCCTCTTCTGTTATATCAAGTAAAGATACTGGTATGACGCTCTGATCGAAATTTTCTATCATAGCGTCCTCATTGCATATACATGTCTGGAATCTCTCTGGCCTTGGGCCTACTAGACCTATCCTCGCACCGATGAATCCCTTAATTATTGAGCACACCCGGACGAAATTTCTGACAGCCTCCAAGAATGCTTCCTCTTCGGGGAATATTATCCCAGCGAAGAGGAACGGTATATTCCTTCTATATAGACCTGATGAGATTGAGATGGTTCCGCAGAAGGAATCTGATCTCCTGTTACCATCAGGCGTAAACGCCCCTTCTTTCGTTCCGAAGAGTAGTATCGGTTTTTCTGAGAATGCGGATGCAATGGATAATGCTGAGACTTCATCTCCGAACGTCATAGTGCCTATGATTATCCCGTCGACACCCTCTTCTCTAAAGAGCTTGATTACTTTCTCCGCGTCTGAATCATCTCTTACCAAACCGTTTTTTGTTAGTTCTTCATCGGGAACTACAGTTATCATCTCTTCTATCTTTGAGAGAGCCCTTAAGCATCTACTTCTCATCTCAACTGCCCATTTTTCATCAAAGGGCTCTCTGTGGCATGGGACGAATCCAACCTTTATCTTTTCTAAGCTCTTCTTATGAGACAAAATTCACTCCCCCACCACATTAACGGATAAAAGATTCTATGCGAAGAATAAAATATTAACGGTTTATTCTGGGGAAATATTAATAGACAAGCGGCCATATTGAGATTGTGGAGGGATATGTCAAGTTATTCATTCTTTACGAAGTATTTGTTATTTTCACTTCTGCTTGTTATGGCATTTCATTTTCTCCTTTTGGATGCTTCCTTCTTGATTGGCGAGGGGAATATCGAGCGGTATAGACTGAAAATGCTTGAGAATGACATTTTAACCATATATTTGAGTCCTCCAGTTGAGAATTTATCCGCTAGATGCACCCCCATAACTCAGAATGGAGTATACTCGCTCTCAATAGCAACGAGGTATCTGGATCCCTATGTGATGAGGAAGGAGGTCTCCGCCGTTTGGATCCAGCCGACTAAGCCTGGAATATACAACCTAACCATTAGATTTTTCAGTAATCAGACCTGGGAATACCTTCTTGGAGTGTATAGTAGAAACTATGATTTTTATAGTGACTATTATGGGAAGAGAATTGAAGTTAACAAGTTCTTCATCAAACTTCAGGATCCGCTCTCGCGGAATATGGGTGAGTGGACGATAAACATAATGTTAATAGTTGAGAGGATGGCAGCTCCTTCATCCATTTTCTCTTCAATCAAGCTTCCAACGCCAGTTAACTTTGCAATCTTCATGGCTGTTTTGGGCTTAATGATGTACATGAACAGCTTTCTCATAATAGATACTTACTTCAAAAGTAGGAGGGAGATGATCTCGCGTTCAAGGTGGATTCTCGTCGCGTTGGTTGCTTTCATAAGTATCCTAATAGCCTATCAGCTATACGGTTTTATGATACAGTTGTCATTTACGGGGAGTTGACGGGATGAGTATTAAGTGTAATCCCCTAATTTTATCTCCTATACTTCCATCATTCAGGCAGAAGTATATTCGCGTTCCAGCCGAGTATGCCAATAGATGTATAATGCACATTCTCAAGGAGAATTTCGGTTTAAGGAGCGAAGAGATCGAGCATAACAACTTAGGCTTTAATGTGAGGATTGGAGGATTATTAGGTGTGGATCTAAAAGTTCAATTATCAAGCGAGGGCGAAGTAACGCTTATAACGTTTAGATTCAGCTATAAAAGAGTAATCCTTATACTGGCTCTCATCTTAATTATAGCCGCTGTCGTAAGTCTTTCTTTATACTCGGCTCTTCCCTTAGTTGCGGCTCTTCTAGCCTTCCCTGCAATTTATAGGGCTAACTCCGAGGCTAATAGGTTATTAAGTCTCATCAACGAGGCAGCTCCACTCTTGGAACGTGAATTCGAACATCAATCTATCTTAAGGGAGAGGAAAAGACTTCGTGAATTCGAGGTAAATATCGACGATCTGTATAAAAGACTCTGCAGAAGGCATATGGAAGTTTGGGGGAGCTTGAATGTTCTGGAATATAAGTTGAGAGAGTATCAGTCTAAAGGATTCTCCCATGAAGAGGCCATTTTGAAGGTCGCTGAAGAGGAGGGCGTGATAGAAGGGACTCCATAACTTCGAGGTCAGCAAAAGATCATAAAATGGAATTCTATTCGGTTCTCTATCGAAGAGAGAAATTGCTTCATCCTCTCGAAGTCCGGCTTGTCCATAATCATTCACTAAATTTATGGATAGACTCTATTTATTAGTCTTGGAAAGGCAATGGCGTCTCTTATGTGATCTAACTTGCAGATCCATGCTATGACGCGTTCAACTCCCAGTCCAAATCCAGAATGAGGAACCGAACCGTATCTTCTCAGGTCAATATACCACTTATAATCTTCTGGATTAAGATTTTCCTCTTTAATTCTTCTAATTAGCTCCTCAGCATCATCTATCCTTTGACCTCCACCAGTTATCTCACCGTACCCCTCCGGAGCTAGTAGGTCAGCTGATAATGTAACTTCCGGTCTCTTCGGATCCGGTTTATGATAGAATGCCTTAACTCCCTTCGGGAAGTGCGTTATAAAGAATGGCTTATCAAATCTCTTGGTTAATATTTTCTCATGTGTCCATGTTATGTCATCTCCCCAATTGAATCGGATTCCCTCCTCATTTAATATCTCAACTGCCATATCATACGTTATCCTCTCGTATGGAGGCTTCATCCTCCTCAGATCGTCAGGCTCTCTGCCGAGATACGTAAGCTCCCTCGACATTTCATCGTATAAGACATCAAGCACATAGGCTAAGAGTTCCTCTTGAATCTTCATTATGCAGTTCAAGTCGCACCATGGAACCTCAACCTCTAAATGCCAATACTCGGTTAGGTGACGGCGAGTTCTAGACTTTTCAGCTCTAAATGATGGAGCTACTGTGTAGATCTTTCCTAGACTTGCTATTGCGGCCTCCGCGTAGAGCTGCCAGCTCTGAGTTAAATATGCCTCCCTATCGAAGTATTTCACAGGAAATAGGGTTGCCCCGCCCTCGCATGCGGCCGTTATTATAGTGGGTGAATGAAACTCGGTGTATCCGTTCATTTTAAACCATTCCCTTGCAGCCTCGAGAAATTTTGCCCTAACATGTAGTATCGTCTGCATCTTTTGACTTCTTATCCATAAGTGGCGATTGTCAAGCAGGAAGTCTGGACCATGATACTTCTTTGCGATGGGATAACCTTCCTCTGCTCTATGAAAAACCTTCAGATCTTCAACTCTGATCTCATATCCGCCAGGCGCCCTTTTATCTTCAACTACCTTTCCGATTACCTCAATGGACGATTCCAGAGTTAGATCCTTTGTCTTCTCGAAGAGTGCATCGTCAACCGTGCCTCTCTTCATTGTGCATTGAATTATTCCAGTCCCGTCTCTAACGATCAGGAAATGTATTCCTCCACTTGAACGCATATTGTGGAGCCACCCTCTAATTATAACACTATCGTCACAATGTTTACCAGATAGTATTGATGATACGTTCGTAAGTATGGGCATCGTTACCTTAACCCCCTTACCTATTGATCGGAACGTTCATAAGAAGATTTTCGAGACTATTCTGGTTTCACATCAAGTCTATATAGCCTCTTCTGGTATGCGCTTCTCTGCTTATTCAATCTGAGCTTCTCCTGAGGCAATCTTCTTTTTAGGTTCTTCATACGTATGATTGCCTCGGTGATCTTTCTCTTTGAGCGTATCCTTTTTCGTTTTTTACGCTTTAGGGCTAATAACTTAAATTCTTCAGATAGGCGTTTATGTCTCCGTTTCCTTTTAGAATTTCTTTCTATGGGCTTAATCCTTCTGAAGATTACTTCCTTCTTCTCCAAGTTTATCTTCTCTACCGTCCAGCCTACTGAAAGCCAAGATTCGCTATGAGATCTTCCGGGCCTGTTTGACCACCATTCCGGATTATTATATGCTGATTGTGGAAGTCTATCACCTATGATCTCCTCTATCCTGCGGAATGACAGCCTAATGCGTTCGCTAAAAATGGCCTTAGAAGCCAAATACTCTCTTAGGTAAGTATACTTGCTCCTCCATAAGATCTTAGGCGTGATGATCTTCTTTGCACAGTTTAAGCAGATGGGCTCTCCATCTTTCCCTTGAATGATGCAATTGTTACAATAGAGCCTACCACATCTTGAGCAGCGATTAAGCAGGAAACTTGGAAATTCAGCTCCGCATAATGAACATTTATCCTCAACGGGAAAAATCATGGTTCCTCATGTAGACAGAATGATAAGTACCAAAAAAGGCTTTGCATGCCAAATGGGTGAAGATATATATTCAGCATGAATCTGTAGGCTGCCTTCTTGTAAATTAGTGCGGCTCATAATCCAATGACTTTTCCGACAGATTTAAGTATAAGATTTCTTTTCTTTGAAAGGTTAGGAGAAAGATTGTAGAGGGTGGACTTGATGGAGTATATCTATGCTGCTATGCTATTGCATAAGGCTGGCAAGCCAATAGATGAGGATAACATAACTAAGGTTCTTGAAGCCGCTGGCATACAGATCGACCCGGCGAGGGTTAAGGCTCTAGTAGCAGCGTTATCAGAAGTTGACATCGACGAGGCTATCAAGTCGGCTCCAACCGTCGTAGCAGCGGCTCCGGCAACCGCGCCAACGGAGACAGCTCCAGCAGCTGAGGAGAAGCCGAAAGAAGAGGAAAAGCCTGAAGAGGAAGAGAAGAAAGAGGAGGAGGCTCTGGAGGGTCTAGGTGCTCTCTTCGGCTAGGCAACGACTACATATTTAAAGTAAGGCCTGCCTCATTTATTAGAGGCGATTAATTCATCACTTCGACACTTATTTAAGTCTAAAATTCATAATTGTTCTGTTCGGCGGGAGATCCAATGAGATTCTCTGAAGAGGAATATCATTTACCATTCTTTGATGAATATGGGTATGTTAGGAAGCTTTGTCCAAAGTGTGGAGAATACTTTTGGACGTTAAATCATGATCAGAAGTTCTGCGGCGAATCCACGACCCATGGCTGTGCAGATTACACTTTTATCGGCGATCCTCCAATTCGCAAATCATATAATCTAAGGGAGATGAGAGAGGAATTTCTTTCATTCTTTGAGAAGAGAGGACATACACGCATTCAGCCATATCCCGTAGTTGCGAGGTGGAGGGACGATTTATACTTCACTAATGCAAGCATAATAGATTTTCAGCCCTATGTGACTGAGGGTATGATTCCGCCGCCAGCAAATCCACTTGTTATAGTTCAGCCATGCGTGAGATTTCCAGACATAGAAAGCGTAGGATCAACATTCGGTCGGCATCTAACAATATTTGAGATGGGCGGACATCATGCATTTAATCATCCGGACAAGCAGATCTACTGGAAAGATCAGACAGTAAGATACCATCATGAATTTGTAACTAAGATCTTGGGAGTGAAGGATGAGGAAGTAATATATAAAGAGGGCGTATGGATCGGCGGTGGAAACGCCGGTCCAGACTTGGAAAGTGTAATTCGAGGGTTGGAAGTCGCAACTTTAGTTTTCATGAAGTATAAGGTTGTAAATGGCGAGTTCATAGAGCTTCCCATAAGAACCGTTGATACAGGATACGGCATTGAAAGATTCACTTGGCTCTCACAGGGATGCATAAGCGGATTTGAAGCGATCTACGGAGAATTACTCGATAAGATTCGGAGTATGGCAGGAGTTGAGATGCCAGATAGAAGATTTCTTATGGAAGTCTCTAAAGTTTCAGGTTTAATATCGATATCTAAGACGTCAAGTAGGGCTGAGAATTGGAGGAAGGTCGCCGAGAGAGTTGGAGTAAGCCCGGATGAGTTAAGTAGGCTCATAGATCCAATCGTTAATGTTTATGCTGTTGCTGATCATACGAAATGCTTGACCTTCCTCTTAGCTGAAGGAATCGTTCCGTCGAATATGCGTGAGGGATACTTGACAAGACTGCTCATTAGAAGGACGCTTAGACTTCTCCGAAGTCTCTCGATTGAAGATAGGCTATTTGATATTGTTGAAGACCAGATAGAGCTGTGGTCTAGAGACTTCCCGCACCTTAAAGATATGAGAGACGAGATTCTAGAGCTCCTCTCAGTCGAGAAGGAGAAGTATGATCACACACTTGATCGTGGAAAGGGCATAATTAAGAGAATGATAAGACATGGACAAGGAAAACTTTCACTCAACAACCTCATCGAACTATATGACTCTCATGGTTTAACTCCCGAATTTGTTAGTGAAATGGCTAAATCTGAGGGTGTAAAGATAAGCGTGCCTGAGAACTTCTATAGTTATGTCGCGGAAAGGCACATGGCCGCTCCAGAAGCCGAAAGATCAGTATTAACGGAGGGGTTCTCAGACGTTAAAGGTGAATTCTCCGATCTTCCCGAAACCAGGAAGCTATATTATGAAGATGTATATCTGAGGGAATTTAGAGCTAAAGTTCTCAGGGTTTCAGGAAATCGAGTTATACTCGACAAGACGGCCTTCTATCCTGAGGGCGGAGGTCAACCATCCGATAGGGGTTACCTCCTTTTTGATGGGAAAGAGGCTAAAGTGACTAATGTTCAGAAGGCAGGCGGAGTAATAATACACTTTATTGAGGGGCCTGCTCCAAAGGAGGGAGATGAAGTTATCGGTAAGATCGAGTGGGACAGAAGGATCAGCCTAATGAGAAGTCATACTGCAACTCATATACTAATCGGGGCGGCTAGAAGGGTGCTGGGGGAGCATGTATGGCAAGCTGGAGCTCAGAAGGGAGTTGAAAGAAGCAGACTTGACATATCACATCCGAAAAGAATCACCATCAATGAATTGAGAAAGATAGAAGAGCTTGCAAATCAAGTAGTAATGAGAAACCTTAAAATTGAGGCTTCATGGATGCTTAGAGAGGATGCTGAGCGAAAATATGGTTTTAGAATATATCAGGGAGGAGTCGTCCCCGGCAGAGAGGTTAGAATAGTCAAGATCGAAGATTGGGATGTGGAGGCCTGTGGAGGAACGCACTGCACATCTACGGGCGAGGTCGGATTAATAAAGATAATCAGAACTGAAAGAGTTCAAGATGGGGTTGAAAGGTTAATATTCTGCGCTGGAACTCCGGCCGTGAAGGCCATACATGAGATTGAAGAAAAAATATTTAGAATCGCAGGTTTGCTTGAAGTTCCAGCGGAGAAGGTCGAGAATACTGTAAAGAATGTTGTATCTGAATGGAGGTCGCTCAGAAGAGACAGGGAGAGATTAATCTCAAACTTAGCGAGGTTCTTGGCTGAAGATTATCTTTCAAAGGCCGAGGATGTAGCCGGAGTCAAGCTTGTATCGAAAATCGTAAATGCGGATGAGGCCGATCTTGATCTGCTGATAAAAGTATCATCCGAGATAGTAAAGCATGATAAGAGAGCCGTGGCATCTCTATTGCATGTAGATAAAAGTGCGCGGCTCATAGTTAATGTTGGAGATGAAGCCCTAAGATTCGGGATTGATGCGAGAGAGATCGCGAGTGAGGCCGGCTCTATACTTGGAGGAGGGGGTAGTGGAAAGATGAATTTCGCTCAGGCTGGCGGAGTAAGGGTTGAGATGGCAGATGAGGCCTTAAGGAGAGTTAAGGAGATAATTCGTAAGAGATTGGAGGGATGAAATTTGTCGTTTGAATGGAGAGAGATCGAAGAAAAGTGGAGAAGAAGATGGGAGGAAGCTAGAATATTCGAGGCTGATCCCGACCCTAAACGTAAAAAATGCTTTGTTACATTTCCGTATCCATACATGAATGGCCCGCTACATTTGGGACATGGATTCACAGCCTGCAGAGTTGATGTTTATGCACGTTATAAGAGAATGAGAGGCTTCAATACGCTCTTCCCATGGGCTTGGCACTGGACCGGAGAGCCCATAGTAGGCGCGGCATTACGAGTTAAAAGGGGAGATAAGGACATGATTAGGATGCTGAGGGAGATCGACGGTGTCCCAGAGGAAGAATTAAGCAAATTTACAGATCCAGTTTATATGGCTGAATACTACACGGCTGAGGGCAGAGAGACCGTTAAGAGAATCGGTTTCTCAGTCGATTGGAGAAGGGAATTTCACACAACATCCCTTGAGCCTACGTATAGTCGATTCATCGAGTGGCAATATGAAACGCTAAGGAAGAAGGGTTACGTCGTTAAGGGAACGCATCCGGTTGTTTGGTGTCCACATTGTAAAAGCCCAACTGGAGATCATGATCGCCTGGAAGGCGAGGGAGTGTCAGCAGAGGAATATACGCTCTTAAAGTTTCAATTTGAAGATACCTATCTGCCCGCTGCAACTTTCAGGCCTGAAACGATCTATGGAGTCACAAATATGTTTTTAAATCCAGATGCGACATATGTTGAGGCTCTCGTTGACGGAGAGAAATGGATAATCAGTAAAGAGGCGGCCTATAAGCTCTCAGAGCAGCTCAGAAAAGTTGAGATTTTAAGGGAGTTTAAGGGTACTGAGCTGATAGGGAAATACTTTATTGATCCAGTAAGCAAGAGAAGACTTCCCATACTTCCGGGATGGTTCGTTGATCCAAACTCGGCTACTGGAGTAGTATATAGTGTTCCAGCGCATGCCCCGGCAGATTGGATAGCGATTAGGGATCTGATGGAGAAACCTGAACTCCTAAAGAAGTTTGGTATAGATCCGAGGGTTGTGAAGGAGATAAAGCCTATATCGCTTATTAAGGTTGAGGGATTCGGCGAGTATCCAGCCATAGAGATAGTTGAGAAGATGAAGATTAAGGATCAGTTTGATCCGAAGGTTGATGAGGCAACATCAATCGTGTACAAGAAGGAATTTCACACTGGAGTGTTAAAGCCCATAACTGGCAAGTATGCTGGAAGAACCGTTAGGGAAGTTAAGGCCGAATTAATAGAGGACTTTAAGAGGGATGGAATAGCAGATTCGATGTATGATCTGCCTGAAAAGGTTGTATGCAGATGCATGACGAGATGCATAGTTAAGGTTCTCTCGGATCAATGGTTCCTAAAGTATTCCGATCCAGAATGGAAGGAGCTTGCACATGAAGCAATAGATAGGGCCAAGATATTCCCCGAGTCAGCCCGCGCATACTTCCATGAGAAGATAGATTGGCTTAGAGATTGGGCATGCGCTCGGAGAACCGGACTTGGAACGCCCCTCCCATGGAGCCCAGACTGGATCGTTGAGACTCTGAGCGACTCGACAATATATATGGCATTCTATACGATAGTGAAGCATATTAGGCAGTATAATATTAGGGCTGAACAATTAACGAATGAGGTCTTTGATTACATATTCTTCGGCTTAGGAGATCCGGAGAGGCTCGCCGAGAAGACCAGAATAGACATTGATGTGTTAAGGGGGATGAGAGAGGAATTCCTGTATTGGTATCCGGTTGATTTGAGGGTCTCAGCGAAGGAGCTCGTTCCAAACCATCTTTCATTCTTCATCTTCCAGCATACAGCTCTCTTTCCGCCGGAACTATGGCCAAGAGCAATAGGAGTTAACGGCATGCTCTCAATCGAAGGGAAGAAGATGTCTAAGTCTAAGGGGAACTTCCTTAAGCTAAGCGATGCAGTTGAAAGGTTTGGGGCTGACGTTACAAGGCTGACCCTTCTACTTGGAGCTGAGGACATGAACGATCCAGATTGGCGTGACGAGAATGCAAAAAGCATAGACTTAAGGCTTAGAGCCCTCTATAGATTCGTCAGTGAGATAATCGGCCTAGAGGGTGAATCTGAAGTTAGAAATATTGATCGCTGGTTGATCTCCGTTCTTCAGGGAAGAATAAGAACAGTGACGGATGCTATAGAGAACTTAAAGACTAGAACAGCCGCTGAAGTGGCTCTTTTTGAAATCTGGAATGATATTCGATGGTATCTGAGAAGGGCTGAGAATCCAAATCCAAAGATACTATTGGAGGTTGTTGATGTTTGGATTAGGCTCTTAGCTCCTTTCATCCCATACATATGCGAGGAGCTCTGGCACATGATTGGAAGAGATGGCTTCGTATCTACTGCCGATTGGCCATTACCCGATGAGTCGAAGGTTGACGTGAAGGCTGAAGAGGCTGAAGACATGATCAGAGAGCTCATAAATGATACTGCAAACATCATTGAGGTCACGAAGATAACGCCTAAAAGGATATGCTACTATGTATCTTCAGATTGGAAGTGGAAAGCGTATCTAGAGATGCTTCAGGCATCCACCTCGGGAAAGGTCGATATGGGCTCGGTGATGAAGAGTCTGATGAGAGATCCTGAGCTGAGGCGTTTAGCGAAGAAGGTATCCGCATACGTTGGGAAGAGCCTTCAGGAAGTAAATACTCTGCCAGATGATAAGAGGCGTAGGAGACTTGAGGCGGGAGAGATGGATGAGCTTAAGATACTAAATGAGGCGAGAAGTTTCATCGAAAGAGAATTTAAGGCTG
This sequence comes from Candidatus Bathyarchaeota archaeon, assembly GCA_003661975.1. Lineage (GTDB taxonomy): Archaea > Thermoproteota > Bathyarchaeia > Bathyarchaeales > DTEX01 > B63. The sequence continues at coordinate 23,906 of QMXE01000001.1, read as the reverse complement.
AGGTTCTTATATTCAGCGAGGATGATCCAGAAAGGTATGATCCGAAGAATAGGGCTGGAGCGGCGAAGCCCTATAGGCCAGCGATCTACATTGAGTAGTGCACGCCTACAGCTATTTTCTCTTTTCTCATGATCGCATCTATAACTGCTTCTTCAGTCGCCTCAACCTCGATCGGCCTTGCAAACTGCCTTACAACTATATCTGGATCCTTAAGCCCATGCCCAGTAAGTATGCAAACGACGGTTTCATCCTTATCTATCAAGCCTTCATTGACTAGCCTTATCAATCCGGCTATTGAAGCCGCACTTGCAGGCTCAACGAATATTCCCTCTAGCTGAGCTAGAAGCCTTTGAGCCTCTAGTATCTCCTTATCAGAGACCTTCTCCACTGTGCCTCTGGATTCCTTAATGGCTCTAACAGCCTTCTTCCAATTAACCGGAGAGCCTATTCTAATGGCGGTTGCAACCGTCTCAGGATTCTCAACAAACTCGATGAAGTCCAATCCCTTTTTGAGGGAATTCGCGATTGGCGCTGCACCCTCAGCTTGTATGCCAATCATCTGTGGAAGATCATCGATTAAGCCGATCTTGTGAAGCTCCATGAAGCCCTTCCAGTAGGCGCTGATGTTTCCTGCATTACCGACTGGAATCACGATTTTATCTGGAACCTTCCCGCATAGCTGGTCGCGTATCTCGAAGGCCGCCGTCTTTTGGCCCTCCAGACGGAAAGGATTAACTGAATTGAGCAGATATATTCTATGAGTGTGGCATATCCTTCTGACTATCCTAAGAGCCTCATCGAAATTTCCCTTGACCTGTATTACCTTAGCCCCATGAATTATGGCTTGGGTCAATTTTCCGAATGCTATCTTACCGGATGGAATCAGAACTATACATTCTATTCCAGCCCTTGCCGCATACGCAGCAAGGGAGGCTGATGTATTTCCAGTCGAGGCACATGCAACCCTAACCATTCCAAGCTCGAGGGCCTTAGTAACTCCAACTGTCATGCCTCTATCCTTGAATGATCCAGTCGGATTTTCACCCTCGTTCTTAACGTAAAGATTCTTCAATCCAATTTTATCGGAGAGTCTTATGCATCTGTTAAGTGAAGTTCCACCCTCGCCTAGGCTCACTCGACGCTCAAACGTGCTCACCGGAAGGAGCTCTCTATAACGCCAAACGGATAAAGGTCTCCCTCTCCAAGCATCCTCAATATTCCCCGGAACATCTGAAAGATCAAATTCAACTGACAAAAGATCACCGCATCTTCTGCAAGTATAGATCACCTGATCGGGATCATACCTCGATCCGCAACCTATACACTCCAAATGGAATGACATCTTCATCAACTCACCATCCAAATGAATGAGCCCCCTACAAAGTCAATACTCCTCTGCTTAAAGAATTTTGGGCTAATAATCGATGAAGTAATCTTGGCCTGTAAAAAACTCTCACATGACTTAAAGGATCTCTCATCTTCCATCATACTAAATTGAAATATCTTGGATGTCTTGAAATCTGATCTTTTCCGCAAAGTCTTTAAGGGGAAGAGCCTTCATCTGCCTAAGGCACTTAATATTTAGTTCCAAGAGCAATCTTGCTTTTTCGCATTCTAGAAGTAACTTCTCCATATTCTTTCTATGTTCTTCGCTGAGGCAAGAAATATTCTTCCTGAGATAATTTATTGTGGAAGATAATTGTCGCTCAACTATCTCTTGAAAGAAGCGTTCAAGGACATCTAAAATCGATCTTACAGCCTTATACAGCTTTTTTCTTCCTTTCTTCTTATGAGTGACTAAGCCGATGGCCTCGAGAAATGAGAGACTACTGCTAATGAGACCTGTGCTATAACCAGTCAACCGGGTAAGTTCATCCTGCGTTAGGTATCCTCCATGAAGCAGTAGAGAAGTGAATATCTTCCCAACAGCCTCGCCTAAGCCAAGCTTAGAGATTAATTTTGAGATCATCGAAATGAAATCTTCGGCAATGCATGATTCAACGCGCATCTCATCACCTGAAAGTAGTTTTTTCATGGTTAAATATAACAGTAATTCATTTTGCGGCAAAATCGATGTCATAAAAGCCCTAAAAGATAATTTTCAATAAATTATGAATTTTTAGAAAATTATAAATCAATTGCTCCTCCATATTATAGCAATGAGCAGCAAATGAAAAACTCCTTGAAGTGCATCATCGGATTATCAAGGCCTTTGGGATGGAAGGCGTACCTCTGGATGGCTATAATCGGTTACATTGATGGAGCAAAATCCTTAACTTTCAATCCTCTTTTCGCGTATACAATAGTATCCTATCTGGCAATGGCATTTGCAGTGAATGATCTGTTCGATGTGGATTCTGACTCATCGAACCCATCAAAGAATAATCTTCTATGCTCCCGTAAATGTGACAGAAAACATGTCATAATTTTATTGACAAATCATATATTGGCCATTCTCTGCTTATATGCGCTCGATCTCGGTATGTTTATGCTTTATATGTTCATGTCATGCCTGGCAATAGCCTATAGCGTCCCTCCAATCAGATTGAAAGGCAGGTCATTCTTTGACGTGATTTCGCATGCATTCTTCTTTGGAGGGTTACTATATCTCTATGGATATTTCATAGGGGGAGGAGAGATCCATCTACTCAGCTGGGCTAAGCCCATACTTCTCTCATTATATTCGATCTTCTTACAGCTAAGGAATTTACGTGAGGATCGCATATATGATATGACCGCTGGAGATCATACGACGGCAGTGGCTCATCCAGAGGCTTCAAGACTTACCTTAATACTCGTCGGTTTGTTATTGACTGCATTCTCGTCTTCTCATCTTCTATCATACGCCATTCCTTTAACTTCCATAATTTTCCTTGTCTCATTCTTTCTGGGATATAAGTTTGGCTGGGAACGTTTCATAGATTGCCTATTCGTAGTCTCAGTAACGCTCTCCTCGTGGTGGTCGCTTTGAGGATACTTATGGTCACAGAGTGGTCACCATGCATATATGGGGGTGTAGCATCACAAGTCAAGCTGCTCTCGAAATGGCTTATTAGCAGGGGACATGAAGTAAGCGTATTATTCAAGGAAGGGGAATGCAAATGTCAGAATGCCATAAAAGTAAAGGCTGTATTCCCCCTCGATTATCATATAGTTCCTCCTTCCATTCAAGAGGTAAAATGTGCTATTAAGAGGATAAAGCCTGATATCGTGCATGTGCATCACTCTTTTACTCCTCTCTCATTAATTGCTGTTGGAGCCTCATCGAAACTTAAAATACCATGTATTCTTACAAACCACTCTCTACCACCAACTAATAATATTAATCACTGGATGAGGATTTCCTATATAACCCCACATAGATGGTTACTTAAACCAACACTTGTTACTGCCGTAAGTTACTCTGCAGCTGATTTCATAAGGAGATTCCTTGATCTGAAGGGCGAAGTGAAGGTCATTCCGAACGCCGTGGATACGGATGAATTTAAGCCGTATGTGCCATTTCACCTTAGGGAGGATGCAATCCTTTACTTGGGCAGACTTGTGCGTAGAAAAGGAGTTCACATACTCATAAGGGCCATGAAACATCTTAGGAGATGCGGGGTAAGAGCCCGTCTCATTATAGCTGGCAAGGGATATATGGAGCCTTTTCTCAAGATAATGGCCTCCAACATTGAAGATATCACGTTTATGGGCGCAGTCAAGGAGGTAGAAAAGCCTCGAATTTACGCGATGGCCAAAGTATTCGTTCTCCCAAGCCTCGCAGGTGAGAGCTTTGGCGTCGTGCTACTGGAGGCTCTGTCCTCGGGAACCCCTGTTGTAGCCACTAGAGTAGGAGGCATACCAGAAATAATAAAATGCGGCAATGAAGGGATCCTAGTTAATCCAGGAGATCCAATAGAGCTTGGAGGAGCAATAAAATGCATCCTGTCATCCCCAAACGATTGGTTGGTTATGTCTAAGCAAGCAAGAAGGAAAGCAGTCGAGAGATTCTCCATTGACAGAGTTGGAAAGCTCTACGAAGATGCATATTTAGAGACTATTGAAGAGGCGGATAAACACAGATATAAATGACGTAAATGATAATGGCCGTTCATGGCACCTTTTTGTCAGCATCAGAACTTGCATTCATAAAGAAATTCTCGGTGGCGTTCCTCATGCGTCTATAGGCTCCTTCGTTTTGCCTCATTCCCCTGTTTCGACCCTTCTCCGTCTTTATCCATCTCCTCTTAAGATACTCTCTTATCTCTTTTGTATCGTATGAGGCTTGCTCTTATACTGGTCTCAGGAGGCAGGAAAGGACAAAGAAGGCTCCTACTCGCCATAAGAAATCTTCTTAAATCAAAAGTATTTAGGCTTATGGGCCTATGTAATACTAAAAACCTTAAAATTGTTTTGAAATACTCTCAGATAGAGGAGTAAAGATGAGGAAGATTAACCAAAGAATTTTATTGGCCATGATTGTAATTTCCGTTTTGGCTCTAGGGTTCCTCTGGATACACTTTAGTCCGTCAAGGGAGCTTTAGAGAAAAGGGCAAAGGAGAGAATAGAGGAAACGGAGTTATCAGAGGTTAAAGTGGCCATCTTATATGGAGTTGTTATAGACAAGATGAGAAGTATCGATGATATTAACATAATCCTAAAAGAACTTGGGGCTGACCTTCTCTTTTTGGGCTATTTCAGATGGCGGGGAATGGCGACGGTGGAACGTCAGACGGATGTTTATGGCGTGCTTAAGAAATGCATCCAACAGATCAAGGAGGAGAATCCAGATTTGATATTCGTTGGAGGCTTAGCAGTGCAAGATCTGAACAGGATTGAATATGACCCTTATCATAAGAGGATGATCCCCGAAGAGGAGGTTTGGCAGATGACTCTTAACCCCAAAAATACGGTTTTAACATGACAAGGATCGAGTTTCATAAGAGTTACTGGAGGGTTCCTGAGGATGAAAACTACATCTTCCCGGACATTCTAAACCCGAAATTTCAAGATTTAATATTGAGCTTCGCTAAGTCTCAGATTGATGCTGTTGTTGATGCTCTCTGGTTAGATGACTTATTCTGGCAGGCAGGAGCCTTTTATAGGCTGGTGGGGGATGAGAGCATAAAGCAATAGAAGGAGCCCTCAAGGCCGCCGAAAAGATAGTATTAAAGATTAGGGAATATGCTGAATCAAAGGGCAGGAAGATATGGGTTGGCTCAAACGCTCAAATCGATCTTCCATACCCAACGCCGAAAACTTAATTTTGTAACTGTTTCACCCACCGTGGCGGAGATCAAGGAAAAGAGGCCTGATGAAGATAGATGGACGAGGATGATAAGCAAGATTAAAGAGAAATACGGTGAGATTCTGATATTCGCGCTTATTGAATGGTCATATCCAGCTGCTCCGTTAGCACGGGATATTCCACTCGGCGTCTTTAGCCAGCAACTAAGCAGAGAAGAGCAGAGAGAGTTAATAAGAAGCCTTGATGAATTCTTTAAGGAGAAGGCATAATGTTCATCTATCCCGTTCATGGAGGATTCATCGGAAGAGACGCTGTGAAACTTGCCTTTGGCAGCTACTACAAATATGATGCTTTAGCTCCAGAATTCCAAACTTACGAGCAGATAAAGGAATTAGTAAAGGAGCAACCGATCTTTTACGGCTCAATAGCGGAGGCGGCTGATTGAAGGCTTGGAGGAAAGGCATCCCGCCAATTCTGGCAGTCACATTATTAATTTTTATTTTGATATTCTCTGGGCTTCCCAGACAAGATAGGGTTGGAGAGAAAGTACCCGAAAAGATAAACCGTAAGGACTTCATCCTCCTTAGGAGAATGCTCTCCTGGACTCTGGACGGTGGATGCGTTGAGATCTCATGCTTATCAACATCGAATGAGAATGTGACCGTTAGAATAGAAGTGACTAGGCCCAATATAATAAGGATTATGATGACACCTCTAAAGAAATTTTACAAGCCTAGACTCGTAAAATACGGCTTTTTAGAGGACACATCGAAGTGGCCTAAACCGAAGTTTAATGTAAGCGAGGATGACGCCTCATTATCGATTGAGACCGAGGCGGCCCTGTTGCTAGCCTCAAAGGATCCATTCCGAATATCCATCTATGATAAAGACGGAAATCTCATCTTAAAGGAATCAGAAAGTTGGGGGATGGGATATCACAAATCAAAATTGGCAGTGTTCGAGGTTATGCACTCGCCTCGAGACGAGGCTTTCCTAGGATTCGCGGATCAAGGAGTCGATTATAGATATAGGTATCGAGCAAATGAGGCGCCGCTAAACCATCGAGGAGAACGTATGGATATTCGCAGAACGGCCTCGAGGATGGAGGGGGAGAGGAAGAGGTTTGAGCTCTTCAGAAACCATTACTCGCCATTCTTTATGAGTTCTAAGGGTTATGGCCTCATGGTCAACACGGCTGCCACAAGCATCTGGGATTTAGCAGCAACCCATCCTGAGGAGTACTCATTCCTAGTGAAGGAGAGTCAGCTCGACTACTATATAATCCTTGGACCGAGCTTGAAGGATATACTCATGGAATACTCTGAGATAGCCGGAAAACCTCCTCTGCCTCCATATTGGGCATTCGCCGGGTACATTTACACCACCGCCCATACTAATCCCCCACCGCCTAAAAACCAGACGGAGCTTATCGCATTGGCTAAAAGGTTTCGTATGATGAGCTTCCCGGTGGAGGCTATAGTCTTAGGTGCATACTCAAAAGCCGGAACTTTAGGAGTCAAATTCGCCTCTGGAGTCTGGGATCCACATGCATTAATGAATGAATTGCATAGTATGGGTTATAAGGTTTGTTGGTGGGAAAAGTCATGGGTGCTTCCGGGTCCTTGGCCCAGTTGGAGAGTAGGCTTGGAGCGGGGATACTTCGTTATGGAGCCAGACGGCAAAAACCCCGCTATCCGCACATTCACCTATTACCCAAGCAAGCTAACTGAGGATTACGTCATGGTGGATTTCACTAACCCGAAGGCATCAGAGTGGTGGCAAGGCATACGGAGACGATGGATTCTGAATTTCAGCTTTGATGGAGTTAAGCTGGACTCCCTTTCAGCCGGATATAACACTCCAGATGGCGAGGAGCTTAGATATTATGAAGGCTCCGGTGCCGAGGTGAACAATCTCTACCCGATACTTTACACTAAGATAACATATGATGTTCTAAGTGAGACGTTGAATCGCAGACCATTTGTGATGACGCCTATATCCGATTATATAGGCGGCCAGAGATACACATCCCTTCTTTTTGTCGGCGACAGATATGATGCGGCTCCCCAGATCGCATTGAGGTTTGGAATAAATGTGGGATTGTCCGGTTTCCCCTACTGGAATGCTCCGGAACATGTATGCGGAGTGTGGACACCCATGATTGGGCATGGACATCAGGAATACCCCTTAAGCCCAAAGAATAGATATATAATAGAGGATGCGCGTCTGCATATTAGGTTAGCGCCCTACATCTATACGTACGCTAGGATCGCACATGAGACTGGGCTTCCCATAATCCGTGCAATAGTCCTAGAGTACCAGCATGATGCAGACGCCTGGAATGTTGACTGGGAATATATGTTCGGCGAGGCCTTCCTCGTCGCACCACTCGTCTCAACTGGATTCAGAACCGTCTACCTTCCACCCGGCATATGGATCGATTACTGGACAGGAAAAGTCTACTTTGGGCCTTCATACATTGAGTATGACTTGCCTTCTGGAAGAAGACAGGCAGTATTCGTTAAGGCAGGATCTATAATACCTATGGGTCCATTAATGAACTATACGGGAGAGAGACCCATCGATCCGATAACTCTGCATGTCTATCCTCCTCCTTCGGGTAGTTCCGAATTCGTTTTATACCAGGATGACGGCGTGACATTTGAGTATAAGAACGGAATGTATGCGACTCAGAGATTCAGATGTGAAACGAAAAAGTCAGGAATAACCCTCAAAATTGGCCCTCTCCTAGGATGGTACGCTGGGAAGCCTCATAAGAGAACGTATATCATCAAGGTTAATGCGATATCTCGCCCAGTGAAAGTCTTCTTAAAAGGCAGGGAAATCGCAATGTCTTCAAGTGTAGATTCCCTCCTCACACTCGATGAAGGCTGGCATTATGATGAAGATAGAGACCTCGTCCTAATCAAGACCGGAGACCTCAGCGTTGATGAGGAAGTATCCATAATTCTAGTCGGGGCTGAAGTTGCCTATGGCAGTCAAATTCGATAAACGATTAACAGCTATTGTAGTTGCCGCCTTACTTGTATCATCCATAATGGTTATCCTCCTTAGATTACCTCAGCCCCCATATAGGCCTAAAAGGATCAAATACGTCTATGTAATCTTCACCTCGCATATAGATGTGGGTTACGTCCATCCAATGGATGAGGTTGAGGACTGGATCAAAAGGATTATAGATGATGCCATCGATGCATGTATGGCATATCCTGAGTTCAAGTGGACAATTGAGAATGTTTGGGAGCTGGAGAGCTGGCTGAGGAGAACTAAGGATCCTAAAAAGGTTGAGTTACTCCTCGATTTAATCAGGGATGGAAGAATAGAGGTTGGAGCGGCATGGGATGACGTTTACACAGGCCTTCTCGGATACGAAGATATAAATAGGCTGTTCTACCCCGGCAAGGTCCTTCAGAAGATGTACAACATCAGTATGTCCACGGCCATAATGAACGATTTGCCTGGATATAGTTGGGGGCTTCCACAAGCTATGAATAGAAGCGGAATAAAGTACTTCCTAACTGGGATCAACTACTTCAAAGACTATTGGAGGTCAGGAACGTCAATACCCAGAGGCCACCTCCCATTTTATTGGGAGGGCCCTGATGGAAGTAGAGTCTTAACATGGATAAGCTTCGGGGGCTACTGGGAGGGTGAGTGCTGCACAGATGATCCCCCGCAATGGTGGCTTAATCATCCAAAGTATGAAAAGATGAGAAGTCAAGTTCGTAAGATGGTGTATAGATGGGAGAATATTCACAATTATCCATATGACGCTTTACTTGTGATGTTCGCGCATGACTACGCTAATAGTTCATGGCCGATTAATGCCCTCCGTAATATTAGGAGATGGAACAAAGAGGGAAATAACCCGAAGATAATAGTGGCGACGCCAAGCGAGTTCTTCAGTTACATGGAAAAGAAATATAAGGGCAACTTCAAAGTCTATTCGGGAGATTGGACTGCGGACTGGAACCTTAATAAGCAGAGAGTTTATCCATGGGGTACAGCAGCTTATAGGTGGACGAGGGATCACCTCACGGTCGCTGAGAAGATATGGAGCATCAACACAATCCTTTATAATGCAGCTTACCCCAAAGAAGAATTCAGTGACATATATAGACTGCTCTTCACGTGGCTCGACCATACAGAGTCTCCACACAGCGGAAAGCACAAATTCACTGAGGAAGAGATGAGAAGGGATATTACGGCCAGGAATGAACTCATACTCTCATCTTACAGAAGGATTAGGAGCCTCTTAGACGCTGGGTTTAAGCTGCTTCTCTCAGGCATAGAGGCATCGGGCTCCTCGATCGTCGTATTTAATCCTCTATCTTGGATGAGGACCGACATAGTCACCCTCAAACTTAATGACAGCCTTCTCTCCGGGGATTTCCAGATCATTGACTCAACATCGGGCCTCAGCATTCCATGCCAGATAGATCTCCAAGAGTCAACCGTTACATTCATAGCTGAGAATGTTCCCCCAATCGGATACAAGAAATTCGATATAGTATGGGTAAAGGCTCCACCACTTCCAAATAGAGTGTCAGCATCTGGGAATATTCTGGAGAATGAATTCTTCAGAGTCACGGTTGACCCAAACGATGGATCAATAGTCAGCATCGTAGATAAGGAGACGGGAAGAGAGCTCGTTAACAAGGCGTCAAATTACAGGTTTAATCAGCTCTGGTCATCCTCAGGCGGGAAGCACGAAGCAGTCTCATCTGGAGACGTTAGGTTAAGAGCGGTCTCCGGTCCCGTCATGGGAAAAATAATCGTGGAGCACACGGGATCTCCATTCCTAAGAAGCGAGTACATATTATACTCTGGGATAAAAAGGCTGAAGATCAAGAATGTATTGAACCGCACAGCACTTGGCTCTGCAAGGATCGGAGACGCCATATACTATTATGTTACGTTCCCATTCAATCTATCGATTGAGAAGACCTACCTAAGAACTGAGATGGCTAATCATTTTCTCTTATGGTCAGGCGAAGATCACCTGCCCGGAGCATACCGAAACCACTTCCTCAATCAGCACTGCTTCGATCTTAATGAAGCTGAATCCTATGGGGTGACTATAGGCACAAAGGAGACTTACGCGAACACGTTTGTCCAAGCAGGTCTTCACGGATGGGTACGGGATTGGGCGCCATCGGAGGCTACATGGATAAATACGCTCTTAATGGTTAAGGATCAGTACTACACGACTGATCATGGCTGGATAAGCTTCGATTGGGAGCCAGACGCAGGGGAAACATTAACCTATCAATACTCGATATGGAGCTACTCTGGCCCATTCAACCCGATTAATGCAAGCCGTCTAGGCTGGGAATTTAACGTTCCATTAATGGCTGGCATAGTACTGGAGGGGCAGAGCGGACCCCTAAAATCGCCCGTCATGAGCTTCCTCAACGTAGACCGAAAGAACGTTCAGATAGTTACAGTTAAGATGGCCGAGTTCGGGAAGGCTGGAGAGTTCATCGTGAGGCTTCAAGAGATCTCGGGAGATGAGGGAACCGTGAGGCTCTACTCCTTCGTCCCGGTAGAGGAGGCCAGATTAGTTAGCATCACTGAGGATGATGCTGGGATTTCAATTCCAGCTGATAATCTCAAGTTTACCATTCATCCTCATGAGACTGTAACGGTCAAAATAGTCTTTGCAGATGCCCAAAAGAAGATCAAATCTGCTCTAGGAGACTGTGATTCTTAATTGCCAGTTAGGGAATCTGGCTTCACTATCAAACTTTCTCGGCTGAATGAACGCTTAATGATTCTCAGATAAACTTTAATTGTGCCCGACGCACTTGTCCTCTTGGTGTTGTAAAGTTGAGAGTATACTTTGTTTAGCATGGCGAGGCCAAAAGTGAAGAGGAGGATCTGAGAGGGGCCTTGCAGATGCAAGAAAGATGGCAAATTATGCCTCGAGGATTCTTAAACTTAACGTTAAGAAGATATTGCATAGCGGGAAGCTTAGAGCAGACGGCTGAGGTCTTCGCTGAGGCACTAAAGCCTGAGAATGGAATTTCAGAGGCTGACGGCTTAGATCCTCTGGCAGATCCTAAGATCTGGGCTGAGAGGCTTGAAGAGTTAGGGGAAGATTTAATGCTTGTAGGACATCTGCCGCATCTAAGCAGGTTAGTCTCACTTCTGACTCTTAAGAGTCCAGAGCATGAAATCATTAAGTTTAGTATGGGCGGGATAGTCTGTCTGGAGAGGATAAAGCCTAGGAAATGGATGATACTTTGGGCTGTAATCCCAGATATGATTCCAGATCAGTTAGTCCGTGAGTAGGATTTGTTTGGGCCCGTAATAAACGTCAGTAATATTATTTCAGCCTTCTGTTACTCCTTAGTGAGAGTTGAGCCTTACACAGCCTGCAGTCATAAGTGCATATACTGTTATGTTAGGTGGCGTATACCAAATTCGCAGAAGGTTGATCCATGCCCTGAAGCCATAAAGGTTTTTAGTATTATAGCGAGAAAGTTGCGTTTGTCCGGGGTTAAGCCCATACCGGCAAGGCTTAGCACTCTTTCAGACCCCTTCCAACCGCATGAAGCAAAGTTCAAGTTAAGCCTTAAAGTCTTGAATGTAGCGCTTAGGGAAGGTTACCAAATAATTGTGAATACTAAAGGCACATTAATATCTGAAGAGCCATGGCTTAGAATGCTTAAGGATCTAGCCTCCGAAAAACTCGTGATTGTACAAGCATCGCTCTCGAGTATGAATGATGAGACTGCAAGGATCATAGAGCCATACGCGCCGCGGCCAAATGCGAGACTCAAGACTTTAGAAAAACTCTCCGCTAAAGATATACCTGTAGCCGTAAGGTTATCGCCTTATATTCCGGGCTTAACCCTAAAACCAAGCCCGGAGAGAGTGGTGGAGGCCTTATCTGAGGCTCGCGTGAGGCACGTCATTGTTGAACCCTTAAGGATTGAAGCTGCTGAGGCTCCGGGCTTTTTCAGCCTATTAGGCCTTAAAAGGCCGCCTATGGAAGCTTACTCTCTTAGGCTTGAAGATGGCATCCCGCCTTTACTTAAGCCTCACCTAAAGGCGAGGCTTCCTGAATATTTAACTCTCAGAGATCTTCTGAGGGATCATGGAATATCCTTCGCGACATGCAAGGAGGGCCTATTCAGTCTTCACACCGCTGAGGACTGCTGTGGAATTTACATGCTTAAGGGATGCGCCATGCGCCCTACACTGTATGAGCTCTACCTCAAGGCTGGAAGGCAACATCCAAGTATTAGGCAGATAATGGAGGTCTTCTCGAGCCTGCCTCAAAGATACGTTTTTGGTGAGAGACTAAAGGCATACCCTAGAATCTTAAGGAAGCCCTTAAAAAGCCATGAGAAGAAGCTAATAAGAATATTGGCTAGCCCGGAGATTCTGCAAAGATTAACGCCAGAATTATTGGTTGAGGGGGATGGAAGGCTTAAGGCTAAACCTATCTTACAACCAGAATGAAGATCAATAATCCTACTTTCTACTTGGCTTAACTTTTAGGGTTGGAAGCCTATTTATGGCTGCTGCCAACTCAAATTTTCTAAAGGCGGCATAGCATCCCGAAATCTTAGGATTTAAAATGTCCAGTCCTTTTTCATCTATATCCCTTAAAACTTGTTCGACGATTTCCCGTAAACTACGTTTTCCATCCGCATATTTCCTAGCATAAATTATTGCGTCAATAATGGCCCTTGCTTGCCCAATATCTACCAGTTGCTCTAAAGCCCAAAGATTTAACATGTGATCTCCAAGCTTTGCCAGATGAACTCCCCTAATTGAAGTCTTAAGTTCTTGCCGGGTCTCGTTAATTGGAAGCTCTGAGGCAACGGGATGCGGCTGACGATCTCGCCAAAGAATCCTTCCCCCTCATATCTGCGCATAGAAGGATATTTTTCAGCGATCTTTCGAGCTTCATCCGTCAAATCGTGAGGGGTATACTCTACCATGCAGATTATACAGTCAGCCACATCGAAGTATTCGCCTGAGCTCCCCGTAACTATGACTGATGAAACATCCTTCTCCACGTAGAGCTGGCGAATCTTGTCGATTAATGTGTTGATGGGCTCCTTATCTTTGGGAACTAGCTCCTGCATGCGTCTATCCCTAAACATGAGGTTTGTGGCTGAGGAATCCTCGTCGATGAGGAGAACTTTAGTCCCCATCTCTAATGCTTCAATGATGTTAGCTGCCTGAGAAGTGCTACCGCTAGCATTCTCCGTGGAGAAGGCCTCTGTCGACTGGAATATGATTCCCAAAGATAAGGTTGACGGCGGGAAGATTTGAGATGAAAGGTTTAAGGTTGACATGCTCAATTCGCCTTCCATCCTCAGCCCTAACTTTAACCGCGGATGGATGTGTCACCACGAGCTCCCTGCCGTCGCCTGGAATATGATTATAGACTCCTAGCTCTAGCGCTTTAGCAGGGTGGATTTGCCGTGATAGCCTCCGCCTACAATTAATGTTACACCTTCAGGTATGCCCATTCCGGTAACTAGGCCTCTGTTTGGCAGTTTAATCTTTATCCTCAAGGATTTTGGTGACTTGAAGGGCACAGCAATCCTCCTATCCATGGGTCTAGGGTCTACTCCGCTAGCCCTAGGCAGAATTGACCCATCAGCTATAAAGGCTATCAAGTCCATTTCTTCTAGGCGGCTTCGCAGATAATCCGCGTCTTCGGCGACCTCCACATGCTCATAGAGCTTCTTCACGTCTAGATTCTGGAAGATAAGTGATCGCTCAACTATGCGTGGTATTTCCTTAAAAAACATGTTTTTCGCTGTTTTGCCGTCTATTCTTCTTCCATGGGCTGGAAGTCCCGCTGTGAATCTCGCCTCTACAAAGTCCTCATTAACTATCACGGAGTTTCTTTCAAGGATTTCCTGACTTGGCTCCTTTATGGTTATGAGGCCGCTGTTCCCCGTTCCCCGCTTTCCTCCACAAAATTTTGCAGGCCTCGTGGAATCGGCGAGTTAAGAAGCCACGAAGCGCGATTTCCCTGCTCCTATTATTGTATGTATCCTTAGGGAAGCCTGCGATTTTCTGGGGGGATCCTAACTCTTAGCCTGCTGGGAGGGGCGAAAGTTTCGCCTTGAACGTGATCCATGTAGAAAAGTATTTTAGCCAAGCATAGCATCCTTTAAGGCGGCGATAAAGCTTGTATCCCCTACCATTTATTCCTTCAAGTATCCGCTGGAGTTCCTCCCTGCCTTTAGGCTTCTCATCCATCATGAGGGGACTTGCTTCTAATCTTCAAGTTTTCTCCATCTTCTCTGGATGAAATATAAGCTTTCCCTTGCCTTAGAAAATCCTCGAGAATATTCCAGAAATAAATATTTATGCGGCTATATTTTATCTTCTGGGGCGAAGATTCTTTGGGTAACCTTCAATGCATGGATTGCGGAGCGATTCTTGATTATCCTCCAGTGATTAAATGCCCAAAATGTGGAGGTCTAGTCGAGTATAGGGTCGATATTGAAAGATTGAAGGGAATAGATCTTAGCGGCGAATTTTCATTCTGGAGATATCGACCTCTTCTTCCAGAGGTTAAGAATGTTGCATCTATGGAAGAGGGTGGAACACCATTCTATAGAGCTGAGAGGCTCTCAAAGGAGCTTGGGATATCCGCATTATACTTAAAGGATGAAACGCGAAATCCAACAAATTCCTTCAGAGACAGAGCCGCTGCACTGTTAGTCTCGAATATCCTCGACTTAAAAATGAAGGCGGCTGTATGCGCAACGAACGGAAATATGGGAGCCTCACTATCGGCATATTGTGCAAAATATGGCATAGTCTGCCATGCGATAATCCCTAGGATCGTAGATATGGGCAAACTTGCCCAAATGTTGGTTTATGATGCCATTATAGAGGAGCATGGAGAGACTGTTGATGAGTCCATCGAAAGAGCCAAGGCCCTTGTTGAGGAGACTGGATGGTATCAGGCGACCCCGGAGCTAAATCCACTGGTTATAGAGGCTCAAAAGACTATAGCATTTGAAGTTATCGAGCAGTTCGGAGTTCCAGACTGGTTTGTAGTCTCTATGGGGAGTGGCGGAACGGCTTACTCAATATGGAAGGGCTTTAAGGAGTTCTGTGAAATTGGTAAAATCGATGATTTACCTCGGATTCTTGGAGTTCAAGCTGAGGGATGCTCGCCCATAGTCAATGCTTACCTTAATAGTGATCTTGGATCTGAAGGGACATTTACGCATGCAATAGGAATACTCGTTAAAAATCCGCTTCAAATGAATCTAGCATTAAAGGCAATCAAAGACTCGGATGGCATGGCAATTTCAGTCTCTGATCAAGAGATATTTGCAGCTGAGCAAGAAATAGCTAGGCTTGAGGGGATATTTGCTGAACCCGCAAGCTCCGGGACGATAGCTGCATTGAAGAAAGCCAAGACGGAATCGATCATTAAGGGCGATGAATCTGTTGTATGCTTGATAACTGGAAGTGGATTAAAGGCAACAGATATTCTGCAGGCTCTTTCAAAGAAGAGGAAATCAGCGGTTCTTGGAGCGGAATTCAGCACAAAGGAGAAGATACTCAGACTGTTATCTGGAGGGGATAAATATGGATATGAGCTTTGGAAGGATCTTGGTAGGATTATGACGAGATCCGCGGTTTATCAGCACCTAAATGAACTCTGCAATCGAGGCCTGCTCTTATCTTATGTGAGAGACGGAAGGAAATACTTCAGAATTACCGATAGAGGAAGAAGAGTTTTAAAGGCACTTGACGAGATAAAAATTCTGCTTTAACATAAATGGCCTGCGTAAAATATTATTCCATCAACTGAGGGATTCTTTAGTATTGGGGAATCTATAGTCTTCCTCTTGACTCTGCTTTTCGGTTCACATCTAGGTAATTTCGCTGGCGGAGTTGGTTCAATGCAGGCTGATCCAATCTCGGGATAAACTACGCATATTAGTGATTAAGGCATGTGAGAGCCTTATTGTAGGCTTCTTGGCTGAGCATAATCAAAAATTGAAATTGAGACTTAGATGGAAGGCTCTTCACATTGCCTCTCGGTTTAGAGTTGAATCTCTATTGGCCATTATTGGCTTCATCTACTATAATGGTGAAGGCGAATTAACACTCGGGCATGTAACATACAAGTTTATGTTGCCATAATGTGTTCTGGCTGATACTCGGAGGAATAGTAGACTTTCTATCTCCGGATAGACTTTCTCTCTAATCCGCAATTTGGATGGATCTTGCTCAGCGACTCTCGTAGGCTTAATGAGGGTTCTCGATTATTTCCTACATAAGATGGCAATTCAAAGTTTTAAGGCTGATATGCCCATTAGATATTGAGGGAGAAGAATTTGAGTTTTAAAGGGCAAAGACAAGAACGTCGGATCTACATAGTTACTGGAACTCCCGGTGTTGGAAAATCCTCGATTTCGAAGATGCTTGCATCCATTTTAGGGGCTAGACTTGTCTCCATCGGTGAATTAGTTAAGAGGGAGGGCCTCTATACTGGATGGGATAAGGAGAGGGAGACTTTAATTGCCGATACTGATAGACTTTCTGAGAGGATCAGCGAAATCATAGATGCCGAAAGAAGAACCATAATTATCGAGGGGCACTACGCGGTTCATGTAGTTCCCCCGGAAAAGGTTGATTTGATCTTTGTACTCAGAAGGGATCCGAGGGATCTTAAGAAGACTCTGGAGGATAGGGGGTATAGTCGGAGGAAGGTTATAGAGAACTTGGCAGCTGAGATCCTGGATGTATGCCTATTTGACGCCGTAGATGTCTGCGGAGTTGAAAAGTTATGCGAGATAGATACAACATCTAAGAGTCCAGAAGAGGTTGTGGATGAGATGATCTCAGTCATTAAGGGTGAGAGAAAACCTGAAGTTGGAATTGTAGATTGGCTTGGGATGCTTGAGTCTAAGGGAATACTCGATGATTACCTGAAGGAACTTTGAAGCGGGGAGATCGCTGATTTCTACATTTTATATTTTACTCGACTTCTCCATGATAATCTCCTTTGCAATCTTATATGCAACTTTATAATCGAATATTCCTTTCGGCTCCTCCGCGGCTCTTCTAATCAGCTCGGCTTCGGTCTTATTCTTGAGCTTCCCTATTGCTAATGCTCCTATTCCAAAGATTCCAGGCAGAACTTCATCTCCATCCGCAGATGATTTTAGTCCCTCAATTCCAGGCGGCGGAACAGCATTTACGTCAGCCACAATCTTACACTTCTTTCCATACTCCTTAAGTATGCTTATTGGGAGTAGCTGAACTCCAGCCGCTCCAGTCGAGGCTATGATCTCAGCATTCCTAATCGTCTCTCCTATCTTTTCCGGCGTGTCAGCCTCAGCCGCAAACACCCTCTCCTCATCGAGCTCTCTATTTATCTTCTCAGATAAGCCCTCAGCCCTCTTTAGACTGCGTGATGTAATCGTAACCTCAGCCTTCTCGGATGCATAAAGCATGGCGGCGGTTCTGCCAACTGGCCCTGTCCCAGCGAGAACTGTAACTCTCTTATCCTCTAAGTCCCCAAGATTTTTGCTCATTGATAGTTCCAAAGTTTTTGCGACCAGTGCTGAAGCAGTCGTGTATGCGCCTCTGGGATCAATTATTACGCTTAGCTCGAAGGGTGGAAACATGCACTTCTTAATCTTCCTTAGAATCTCATTTGTAAGTTCCATGTCCCTGCCATTAATGAAAATTTTAGTATGCTTGATCCCTTTGGGTCCGCGTGGAAATATAATATCGTATATTAGCCTCTCAGCGTCCTCGACAGTTACATTCTCATATTTCCAGATTGCTGAGTCCGGATATAGATCTAATGTCAAGAGCATGTCAAATGGGCTTGCATGCTTGTCAGTGTCAAGGAATATAAATGCCTTCTTATACTTCTGTTCGGACAAAACTTTTCTCCCTCCACACATCTACTTTGATAAATCATAAGTCTTTTTATGCCTAACTATGCTTTCTCTTCTCCCTTTCAATTACATCTAAATGCTTAAAATTCCCACGTTTTATCGGATACTTACCAACTTTCTTTGCATATTCCACTTCATATTTCAGCATTTCCGGGGGGATATTTGCGTATGTCTCTCCGCCATTATCGAAGATGTATCCTCCGCCTGGAGCCGCATAATATATGCATCTCTCAACTTCGATCTCGATTGCCTCAAATGAATTCTCTAGGAGAGCTCTCCAATTCGCGTTTCCGTTGAATATGGCTTTTCCCCTAAATTTCTCAGCTAGAACTCTTATGTCGTTTTCAACTCCAACATCTACGCTTCTAACCTTATAAACATCCGTAATTATGTCTGCTATGTGCTCCATGTGGCTGTCCATGTGGAGGGATCTATCTTTTGTGCCAAAGGCTTCATATAGACTTAAGTTGTAGGGCAGAGTGAACCTCTCATACATCCTCCTATTTAAATATCCAGAATGATCATCCGCAAGCCCCAAATATCCCCTCTCAGCTCCAGTAACCTCATAATAGTATTCTCTTAAAACCTTAAATGTCTCTTCAAGCTTTCTGAAGAGCTTATGCATTTCGTTTGGATACTTTAAAAGCCAGAAGTAGAGTCTGCTTGTTCCAAGTAGAGATCCAGCTGCAGAAACAGGCGGATGAATCCCCAAGCCGCCTCCAACAGGGAGATCCCCGTAATTCTCCCTTACAAGCCTCTTAAACTCCTCAAATCTTCTATAATATTCCCTTATGCCCTTATGCTCATATGGATCTGGAACTTCGAGGTTATCAATATCCTCTAGGCTCTTTATGCACGGTATGATCCATGGGCTTCTCCAAGGATTCTCATCATCCGGCATCTTTATCTCGCAGTTGAAGACTATGCCTTCGGCTATCGAGCCTACATCGAAACTCACGCCTATATACGAAATATCATCTCTAAGCCAATTTATCCTCCACTTAATCCCCTTGATCTGCACATCAAGCATGACCCTCAATTTTCCATAATACTCCTTGAATGTGTAGCCGAAAATCTTAGCATAATAGGGGCCTCCAAGACCTATTATAACGGGAACTCTATCGGGCTCCTCGAACTTCTGAACTCTCTCCAGCCTTCTCCTGTTCTCCTCGATTAGGCTATTATATTTTTCGTAGTTGAACGGTTCCATATATGCGCATAAATGCAAAGTTCAATTAATAACCTTTTTGCAGAGGATCCTTTCATCCTCTACTTTTGCTCTCTCTTAGCATATCATCCTCGTAGAGCCTCAATCTAAGCGGACAAGGTTCTCTCTTCTCATTGAGAGCGAAGCCTGCGGTCACCCATATCTCGCCTGGATGAGCCTCAAAGACGTATGGATAGCATAATATCCCGTTTCTGTAACGAGCGATCACTACGGGCGGAGTCCACGTTTTTCCATCATCCTCAGAAAAGGCTATTGAGAGCTCTTCACGATGCCAAGAGGCTGATATTTCACGATGCCACGGCCCAGGCTTCCTCCTGGGGTATACGGAGCCCTTGGGATTAAGCCTATTCCATACAACCACCAGAAGGCCGCTCTTCAGCCTAATCATCTTCGCTGGAGAGCTGCTTGCATCGAGTGGAGAGGGCATAATTATTCGCCAGTATCTACCTCCATCCTCAGAGATCGCCTGCCAAAGCCTATCAAGATTTGTGCGGATAAGCATCAATAATCTTCCATCACTTAATTCGGCGAGTGTAGGCTCTAGGGCTCCATCGTGATGTCCATGTCCCCCTAAATCTATCCAATTGCTTCTGTGCCAAGTTTTTCCCTCATCATCTGAGAATATGGAGGCTACTATGAAACGGCCTGGATCGGATGCACAGTGCTCTATACTTGCTACTATACGTCCGGAGGATGTCTCAATAAAACCGAAGAAGTTCGCGTTATAACCGCCCATAACCATCTGGTTATCGATCCAGGTCATGCCGCCATCTAAGCTTCGGATAGACCATATCTCCAATCTGCAGTCGTCACCCGGTTCTCCGAGCTCATCATTCCACGTGAAATTATATGTGGTGAAGTTCAAGTAGAGCAGGATTATAGTCCCATTCTTTGTCTGAACTAAACCATGGGATGATGGCTCCTTATCATTTATGCCCTCGCAGACTGGTATTGGATCACTCCATGAAAGACCATCATTACTACTGAATTTTATTCCATTTCGATCTATAGTCGCCATTCTTCCATCTTTCAGCCTCAAAAATGGACCGTTACTATCTATTTGAAGCTCTTCGCAGAGGGGATGTATCCACCTCTTCCACATAGTGATCTGCCTATTTTTTACTTTTAACATCTAGGGGCTGATTATAGTAACGGATCCTATGCTAGACTTCTTATAATTTCCGATCTCGTGATAAGTTTTATTCCTCTACGATTCGCATATGCCTTTGCATGCTCACTGAATTTTTCAGAGATCAATATTGGATTTGAGAATCTCTTATCTTGTGATGCCTTATCAAAGTTTATTACGACGTTAACGCCGACTGTTCTGTTCCATTCCTTAACTAGGACCGGATGCATCTCGTTCTGCTTAACTACAATAAAGTCTATCTTGGAGCTTTCTGATGTAGATGATGACCCCTTTTGCCCCGGCCTCTCAATCCTATATCCTCTCCTCCTGAAATATTCAATTGCTAATTTCATTAATGGTTCACGTAACATCTCATCAAGAAGTATGCGTTATTCACAAAAAAGCCTTTTCATTCAAGTGTTCTTTCTCTATTCATAAAGGAGCCCGATTCCACTGCATGCCTCAAACCCATCCACTGGATGATTATGAAGCCAACTAATATCTGAAACCAGAAGGTGACTACACGTATCAGTGAGGTTGCTAAGCCATTCATCGCCGGAGACGTTTTGAGCAAGATATTGTAGAGATAAGTCATTACGAGCTCTACAAGTCCAACTGGAAATCCCACAGGGATCGTCTGAACAGCTAGAGTTATCGAGAAAACAACGATCATTTGTGGAATATAATAGATTATACATGGGACTCCTAATGCGTAAAAGACGAGTAGATAGATGATGAACTGAGAGAACCATGAGAGATAACTGTAAAAGAAGGGCTTAGCCAGCATCCATGGATTCTTGCCTAAGACTATAGACGCATCATAGAATACCGATAGTTCACGCATGCTTCTATCCTTTAGACTCTCAAGTCTCTTTTCATCCTTTATGAGAAATGAGGCAACCTTAATGATTCCGTGGGCTATCCTTTCCGCGGACTTTCTATTAAATGATAGATATAGAATTAGTATTATTGTGGCGATTGTGCATGCCAAGACGCTTAATAGAAATATTGTGATGCCCAATTGGATCCTATAAGCAATTATCAAGTAGATCGAGCTAGCTGCTAATGCGAATAGCGTTGTTGAGATAGAGATTATGCGGTGATAGACTAGAGATGCAACTATCCTTCCCAAGTCGCCTTTAATATCCCGCTGAATTAGATAAAGCCTAGTTAATTCTCCGCTTATGGTCTCTAATGGAAGGACTAGATCAACAAAGTTTCCAACCCAACTATAAAGGATTGCTCTTTTCAAACTCAATTTCAGTGAGAGCGTCTTTAGTATGTCATGCCATGTCATTGCATAGAAAATTATGCTTAACAGAATTGCCATGATCGTTAGGGAATAATATATGGAATATTCGAGTGGATCTATCTTCCTAAGGATCTCCAAGATATCCCTGAATCCAACAAAAAAGTATAGGTATAATATGAAGAGCAGTAGGCCGAGGAGCATAATTATGATGGAAGCTCTAAATGATAGTCGCCTTTTCATATCATCTCAAACCTAACTAGACTTACTAAATCTACGTCTTTTTTGGAGGGAAATGTTCCCTAAATATCTTTGGAGGATTCCTGCATAATGGAATAATCTAATCGAATAGAAACGCGTAAATGCTCCTCCAGCATCAAAGAGGCAAACTTAAGATTTCAAAATCTCGCATCTTAAAGACTTTTATGAAATGCTTTGACTAGGACGAACTTCTCGTTAATTATTGATTTGCTAAAATAGCATATCTAATGGTGAAATATTGAGATTAACATTCTTTAATGGCTTTTGCAAATTCATATAATGCCTCTCTCTGCTGAGTGTTAAGAAAAGAGACGCTCCTTATACTCTTTATTTTATTTATTGCCTCATTTGGCTTGAGTCCCTTTGAGACCAGATAAGCAGCTGCAACGAGTATTGATCTTCCACGTCCCAAATTACAGTGTATAAGGATCTTCTTTCCATCATTGACTCTTTCCATTATTATCTTTGTAATCTCAAACAGAACGTTGGGGGGCGCTCCCATTCCATCGGGAATCTTTATATTAAAATATTCTATTCCATGCTTCTTTAGGATGGACTGATAGCTGCCGGCATCTTCTTCTCGAAGGTCTATTACGGTATTGAATCCCTCAGATATGATGGTTCTCGGCGAGTTTAAACCTCCAACCCAAATATTATTGGTGATCATGTTTGCATTGAAGAGTAGTCCCGCCAGGCCCATATATTTCAAGAGTCTAGCCTTGATCCCTCCGATCACTAAATCTAAGGTTTCAGTGATCATTCTGCTTCTCCTATTCCAAAAAATGAAAGCTACTTTCCATCTGTCTGAAACTTCTTTTTATAGATTATGTAGATTGCTATTATAACTGATGGTATGAAGATGAAGGGGGTTATTCCAGGCAGTTCAGGAATTACTTCCCGTGCAACGGTGTATCTTCCAGTATCCGGAGCTCTATCCTTAATTTTGAAGTGAGGTATCTTTGGTATATCTTCCGGTCCTTTAGGAATTGTGCCATCCCCAAATGGAGATCTAGTAGGAGCCTTCTTTCCTTTAGGCGTGAATTGATATGTTGTTGCAATCACACCCACTATCTCCTTTACTCCACTTGGGTATTCGATATCGCTGAGCTTAGCCATCAAATGTATCCTCTTGTCCTCTACGGTAACGACTATCGGAGCCTTATACCTGATTATTATGGTTCCATCAACCACTTTGATCTCATAGAGGCCGGATAAGCCGTCAGCGACTAGGCAGTAATCTGAGAATGACCCGCCCTTCGTATCCATCCAGACAATATAGGCTCTGAAGAATGAAGGTGCTGGAGTTCCTCTGCACTCGAGGATGAACTTGAAGTGTGTACCATTATTTGCAATGTAAACCTTTAGTATATCTAGTGATGCTGGATGTGCATCCCCGCTCGGATCCGTTCCGAGCAGTACCGTTATGAAATCTGCCAGTAAAGGTGATGCACTGGATAATATCA
The DNA here is from genome assembly GCA_003661975.1 of Candidatus Bathyarchaeota archaeon. Lineage (GTDB taxonomy): Archaea > Thermoproteota > Bathyarchaeia > Bathyarchaeales > DTEX01 > B63. The sequence continues at coordinate 411 of QMXE01000001.1, read as the reverse complement.
GCAGTAGGAGTAGAATTGACAGCAAAATCCCGTTTTTTCGACAGCTCATTTCCTATCCCTCAATCTTATATTGCACTGGTAATGCTTGGGTCTTCCTTTAGCATAGGTTTACTCCTCTTTATCTCTTCCTCCTCCTAAGAGCATAGATATGCTTCTCTTTAAGTCCTGTAGTGTGCTGGTTCTTTCATCTGTCTCTTTATCTCGAATAATCTGAGTCTCTCCACCCATCTTGATGGTGGAACCTTCAGCTTTATCAAATGGCTCCTTAACTAGATCTTTAGATGAAGGTTCTTTTGGCTCAAGGTTCCTGTCTAGATATCCCTTCCCAATAAGGCTGTTGATGGCTCCTTCAACCTCAACTGGATCTAAGAGAAGTCTAAGGCATATCTCCTCTGGAGACTTACATCTCTG